>NZ_JBVVQA010000030.1:0-89889 GCF_055811455.1 Mesorhizobium sp. WSM4845 | reverse complement strand
CCCCCCCCCCCACGACAGGGGGAAAACTGTAACCCATGTATCCGGTTCAAAGTGTTACCCATCTTTCAACTGGACACTGACCGCAACCTCGGCATCCTTTCCGCAACGCTGGAGATTGGCGAAATCGTTCGCGAAGGCGTTTTTCTCCCCGTCACTATACGGGGAGAAATGCCCGGCAGGGCAATGAGGGGCAGCGCCGACATCGACGGTGGTCATTTCTACGTGAGCTGGGAGGCCCTCTTTTGCCTGCAGTGATTGCCCTGTTCGGTCCAGCATCGCTTTTGCGCATGGACGCCATGCAGAATCAGCGATTTAAAAAAAGGTCAGCAGAGCTTACCTTTTTGGCGTGGAGGAACGAGTCTTACTGCCCTGCAAAGGAGACCATCATGTCCACGATTTCAGCCAGACGCGGATTTTTCAGAAGCGCCGTGAACGCTCTCATCGAAGCGCGCCAGCGCGAAGCGAGCCGCTATGTGAGCGGGGTTCTGCTTGGCTTTGACGACGAAACGCTGAAAGCGAACGGCTACGATCGCGAAGAACTGAAGAAGGCGGCAAGGTCGCGCTATGTCTGAGCGAATTTGCGGCGTGCAATTGAAGGCGCTGCGCGTCATCGCTTGAGGTGGATCGTCACCCAGCCTTCGCGATGCAACGTCCTGACATGGCGGAACTGCTGGCCGACATAGGCGGAGATCACCGCGTCGCGCTGCCGGTCGAGGATGCCCGACAGCACGATCGAGCCGCCCAAACCGACATGCCTGGCCATTTCGGGCGCCAGCCGCATCAGCGGCCGCGCCAGTATATTGGCGACGATGAGGCCAAAAGGGCCGCGCGCGGCAAAAATCGGATGGTGGAAGCCCGGCGCCGTCACCGTCTCCACCAGCGCCTTGACGTGATTGAGCCGCGCGTTGGCGGCGGCGACTTTTGTGGCGACCGGATCGATGTCGGTCGCCAGCACCGGAATATGGGCGAGCTTGGCCAGCGCGATGGCCAGCACCGCGCTGCCGGTGCCGAGGTCGAGCGCGTTGCGCGGGCGTTCGCGCCGCACGACCTGTTCCAGCATTTCGAGGCAGCCGGCGGTGGTGCCGTGATGGCCGGTTCCAAAGGCGAGGCCCGCTTCGATCTCGATGGCGAGTTCGCCGCTGTGGCGCTTCCTGCGGTCATGCGCGCCGTGGACGAAGAAACGGCCGGCGCGCACCGGCTTCAGTCCCTCCAGCGAACGCGTCACCCAGTCGATATCAGGCACGGGCTCGCGCGCAATCGGCCTCGACAGGGCCAGCCCGGCAAGGATCTCCTTCAAGCGCGCCTCGACGGCATCGACATCGCCGTCGGCATAGAGTGACACTTCGTGGATGTCGCGGTCCTCGTCGACTTCGACCAAGCCAATCGGCAGGCCCTCATCTTCGAATGCCGCTTCGAACGCCGCGAAGATACGGTCGGCCTCGATTTTTCCAGTGCTGAAATAAAGCCGCGTTTGGGTCATCAAACGATTTTCTTCGTGAGCATGATCTTGTCCGAAAACCGGTTCCCACTTTTCGCTGGCGCGGACCGTCGGTTCGGGACCATGCACTAACCTGCCGCCAGCCGCTTGAGCTTGGCGATGGCGGCGTCCGGGCTTTCGCCATAGGCGATGGTGCCGGCGAAATCGCCCCTGGCGTTGAGCAGCAGCACCGAAGCAGTGTGGTCCATCGTGTAGTCGCCGTTGCCGGTATCGACCTTTTTCGAATAGATGCCGAAGGATTTGGCCATGGCGCGGACCTTGTCCGGGTCGCCGGTGATGCCGAGGATGCGATCGGAGAAGTTGCTGATATAGGCGTTCATGATTTCGGGCGTGTCGCGCTCCGGGTCGACCGTCACGAAATAGGCGCGCAGGTTCTTGCCATCGTCGCCCATCGTCTTCAGCCAGCCGGCCAGTTCGAACAGCGTGGTCGGGCAGACTTCCGGGCAGTGGGTGAAGCCGAAGAAGACGACGCTGGGCTGGCCGCGAAAGGCAGCCTCGGTGATTGGAGCGCCCTTCTGGTCGACCAGCGTGAACGGCGCGCCGAACGGCTCGCCGCCATAATGCCCGCGGTACCATTCAAAGGTGAGCCAGCCGATGCCCGCCGCCATCAGGACGAGAATGCCGACCAGTATTGAACGCATCATCAATTGGCTGTCCGTCGCTATTTTCATCGGGGCCGAGTCGGCGCCTTTGGAGCTTGTTGGGCGAACACTCTTAACGGTTTGATCTCGCTCGCGCAAAGATGTCGCGTTGCCGCAACCGGCTTTCTCTTAAAAAATGATCCGCTTGCAAAGTGCTGCCGCCCGTCCCACCTGAGGTCGGCAAAACTCGAACGGCAGGAGGCTTTCTTGCAAGGACTGATTGGGCAAGGACTGATTGGGCGAAAACTGATCGGCGGCGCTTTGGCCGCGTGCCTTGTCGTCGGTGCTGGTGCGGCTGTCGCCCAGGAGGTCGGCAAGGTCGGCGTCGACTGGCTCGGCAACGACATCATCGTCGAGGCGATCAAGGACCCGAAGGTTGAAGGCGTGACCTGCCATGTCTCTTATTTCGACCGTGGCGTGATCGATCGCCTGCAAAAGGGCAACTGGTTCGAGGACCCATCCGATTCCTCGATCGCCTGCCGCCAAACCGGGCCGATCACCATCGGCGACATCGACATGAGCGAGACCGGCGAGGAGGTGTTCAAGCAAGGCATCAGCCTGATCTGGAAGAAACAGGTGGTGAACAGCATCTACGATAAACCCAACGAGACCCTGATCTATCTGTCGCATTCGCGCCAGGTGCAGGACGGTTCAGCGAAAATGTCGGTCACCACGGTGCCGCTCTATGGCCAGAACGTGATGTGGACCAACGGCAAGCCGAAATAGGCTCTGGAAACAGGTGACGGACGATGCTCCCGCTTGCGGGACTAACCGCTCGGGCGTAAAGCCGCCGGGATGGACCGTCCCGAAAACCTCGTCCTGAAAGACCCCGAGCCGCGGATCCACCCGACCGCGGAGTTGAAGGCATGCAAGCTTGGGCGCTACGCCTCGATCGGCGAGCGGGTCATCTTGCGCGAAGTCATAGTCGGTGACTTCTCCTATTTCGAGCGCCACGCCGAGGCGATCTACACGACAACAGGCAAGTTCTGTTCGATCGCCGCCAACAGCCGTATCAACGCGCTCGAGCATCCGATCGAACGGTTGACCCAGCACAAGATCAGCTACCGGCCAAACGAGTATTTCCGCTGGCTCGGCGTCGACGCCGGATTTCGGGAGCGACGGCGGGCGACGCCCGTCACCATCGGCCACGACGTCTGGATCGGTCATGGTGCGGTGATCATGCCTGATGTGAGCATCGGCAATGGCGCGATCGTCGGCGCCAATGCGGTGGTGACGCGCGATGTACCTGCCTATGCGATCGTCGCCGGGGTTCCGGCCAAGCCGCTGCGCCAGCGTTTTGCCGAGAAAACCGCTGCGCGGATTGAAAGCCTCGGCTGGTGGGACTGGTCGGTCGAAAAACTCGCCAGGGCCATTCCTGACATGCAGGCGCTTTCCATCGAGGCCTTCCTCGACCGCTGGGAGCACGAAATCCCCTGATCCTTGCGGCTCTCTGAACGGCTACGTCCGTGAAAGGAGGGAACCTCAGCGGATGCTGGTTGTTTCTCCTGCCATGATAGAGAAGCTTTTCACCAGGATCGCCAACTATGTTGCGCATCTAGCCGGTCTGCCGTCGACATTCGCCGTCTGTTTCCTGATCATTGTTGCGTGGGGGGCAAGCGGACCGATGTTCGGGTTTTCCGATACGTGGCAGCTCATCATCAACACCGGCACGACGATCGTCACCTTCCTGATGGTGTTCCTCATCCAAAACACCCAGAACCGCGATGGCACGGCGATTCAGACGAAACTCGACGAGTTGATCCGGGTCGGCAAAGCTCACAATACCTTTATCGGCATCGAGCACCTGACCGAATCCGAGGTCGAGGAGATCCGTAGAAAATGTGAACAGGCGGCGAAACGGCATGATACGGCGGTCATGAAAGCCACTGCACAAAAGCGCGGCTCGAAGACGCATGCGGCGTGAGCGTCAGCTTTCCATGAACGCCGCGAAAGCCTCCTTGTGGTCCGGGTGCCAGCGCGACAGAGCAGGGCGATTTTCGATGATGTCGCCGATCGCCCAGGCCATGCGCTTTTCGTCCATGGTCCGCGTCGCCTCGTTGTCGGGGCACAGGATGTAGAAGTCGCCACGCACCAGCGCGGCCAGCATGAAGTCGATCACCTGCTCGCCGGTCCAGGCGCCGGCGGGCTTTTCGGTTGCACCCTCGGTCAGGCCGGTAAAAGTGAACCCCGGAATGAGCAGATGCGCGGCGATGTTGGCGCCGGGCTCGTTACGCAGCGCATGCGCCAGGCCTTCGGTAAAGCTCTTCACGCCAGATTTGGAGACGTTGTAGGCAAGGTTGCCGGGCGGCGTCGTGATGCCTTGCTTGGAGCCGGTGTTGACGATCAGGCCCGGTTTTCCTGCAGCCAGCATGCGCGGCACGAAGGCCTCGACGCCATGGACGACGCCCCAGAAATTGATGTCCAGCAGCCGTTTCCAGGCGTCGCGGTTCTCCCAGGGCTTGCCGGGATTGTTGCCGACGCCGGCATTGTTCATCAACAGCGACACGCCGCCGAAGGCTTCGAATGCCTTTTCGGCCAGCCTGTCGACTTCGTCGGGCTGCGAGACGTCGGTCGCGACAGCGAGCACGCCACTGTCGCCGGCAATCGTGGCAACGGCGCCGGCAGCCTCATCGAGCCGCGCGCCGCCGATGTCGGCAAGCACGATTTTCAGGCCCATTTCCGCCAGCCGCCTGGCCGCGGCAAGGCCGATGCCGCTGGCGCCGCCGGTGATGACGGCAACGTTGCCGGAGCCAAGGGCAGGCAAAGCGCTCTGGATTTCGGCGTCGGTGGTCATCGATCGTGTCCTCGTTCAGGTTGCGCCGAACTTAACGCGACGACAGGCTCGCGCAAGCCCGTTTGGGCGTCCTTGGGTTGACCACATCGGCAGGCGCTGCGCATGCTGTCCGCGTAAGAAGGAGATTACCGATTGACCGACTGGATCGAGATCCTGAAAGAACAGACCGCCACCGGCGACCAGATGAGCCGTGAGGTGCCGCAAATGCTTGCCAATCCCGACATCAGCGAAGCGCAAGTGAGAACGCTGTTTTCGGCGCTCGAAAAGCAGGCGGAGTTCGTCGAGAAGCTGCGCATGGCGCTGGAAAAATTCGGCCATGATTTTTCGGTGATCAAGGCGGCCGAGCGGCTGGAGGAGCGCTATGCCGACCTTGCGGCCTCGGTGGCGGAAAAGCTGAAGGCGATGCGGGGATAGGGCGGACCTATTTTTCGATCTGCCTTTCGAAACGCTTGTCCGGCACGAACCAGATCATGGCAACCAGCACATAGAGCGCGACGCTGATCCATTGATTGACTGAGGTCAGCGGAATGGCGGCGATGTAGAGGACCACCGAGATCTTTTCCTTGCGATCGGTGCCTGCCGCTCTGGCGAAGGCAGTGTCGCTGCCATGCAGCCGGTGCAGGATGACGACCAGAATGAAGTACGCGGCCGCGCAAAGCGCCAGGACAACACCGTAAACGGCGACAGGCACCGGCGCGAAATGGTTTTCACCCATGAAGGCGGTGGTCACGGGCATCAGCGACAGCCAGAACAGCAGATGCAAATTCGCCCACAGCACGCGGCCATCGACCCGCTGCACCGTGTGGAACATGTTGTGCAGATTGTTCCAGTAGATGCCGACATAGATGAAGGACAGCACGTAGCTGAGAAAGGTGGGCCATAGCGGTGCCAGCGCGGAAAAATCCGCGCTATGCGGCACCTTCAATTCCAGCACCATGATGGTGATGATGATGGCCATGACGCCATCGGAAAATGCCTCGACCCGTCCCTTGCCCATGGATTCTCCCCTGCTGCGCCTGACTCATCCTAGGCGATCGACGTGGCTGGAGGGAAGGCCGGCCATCATCAATCGCTGTCGCGCGCGATCAGTTCCAGCGGCCAGACCTCACGGATGATCCGCGCGCCTTCGGGGCCGGCGAAGGCGGGGATCGACGCCAGCAACATTTCGGCAAGCCGCCGTCCCATCGGCTCCAGGCGAGGGCGGAAGCCGGTCAGTGCCGGTGAAAAATAGCGGCAGAGCGGCGTGTCGACGATGACGATCACCGCAATGTCGTGGCCCGGCTTGATGCCCATCTCGGCCAGCGCCTTGCAGCCGCCGAGTGCCATAGCGTCATTGTTGAAGATGATGGCGGTCGGCGGGTCCTTGGAGCGCATGACCTGCGGCGTCACCGCGTCGCCGCCGGCCTCGTTGATGAAGCCTTTCGCGATCAGCCCGGGGTCGACCTCGATGCCGTGCCGCCGCAGGGCCTTGCGATAGCCGGCCAGGAACAGATAGCCGAAATTGAGGTTGAGGGACGGGCGGATGGCGGCGATGCGGCGGTGGCCGCGCGCCACCAGGCGGTCGACCGCGTCGGCCCCGGCTTTTTCGAAATCGAGGTCGAGCGACGGGTAGGTCTTGCCGCCGGAGCGGCTGCGGCCGAGCGTCGCGAACGGGAAGTCGACCCTGGTCAGGTAATCGATGCGCTCGTCCTCGCGACGCGTATAGGCCAGCACCACGGCGTCGGCCCGACGCGTCTCGACCACCCGGCGCAGGCGCTCCTGCTGGTAGTCGCCCGGCGCGCCCATCACCACGATCAGGTCGAGCCCGCTTTCGGCGAGTTTCGCCTGCAGCCCGGTCAGGAACGGAATGAAGAACGGCTCGCCATATTGCTGGTCGCCCGGGTGCGGCTGCAGCATGAAGGCGATCGAGTGGGTGGCGCCGCGGCGCAGGCTGCGGCCGGACTGGTTCGGCGAATAGTTCAGCTTTGCCGCCGCATCGAGCACGCGCTGGCGGGTGTCGGCATTGACGTCGGCACGGCCGTTGAGCGCGCGCGACACGGTGCCGATCGAAATGTTCAGGTGACGCGCAAGGTCGTGGATGCTGGACGCCAAAGGACAGTTCTCCCCCTTGCCTGGCTATCATCGACCGCTCTTCAGGCCAAGGTGATCTAGGTGATTTTCGCGAGCGGCCAATTGACATTCTACGCCTTCCGGTGTGTTCTCGTAAACGTTTACGGAAAAACGTTTACGGTCATGCCGTGAATGCGTGACGACCGGTCTGGAGGGGCCGAGCGGAGGAGGAGCGCTGGATGATGAATGTCGTCCTGGTCGGCTGCGGAGCGATGAGCAAGCACTGGCTCGATGCGGCGAGGCAGATCGACGGGTTGGCTATTGTCGGCCTTGTCGATCTCGACGCCGACAGGGCGACGGCAAGGGCGCGCGAATACGAGCTTGCCGGCGCCATTGTCGGGACCAATCTTGACGCCGTGCTCGACCAGACCAGGCCAGACGCTGTGTTCGACGTCGTGGTTCCCGCGGCCCGGCGCGATGTCGCGCTTTCGGCCTTTGCCCATCATTGCCATCTCCTGACGGAGAAGCCGCTGGCTGACAGCCCGGAGAACGCGCGCGCCATCGTCGAGGCTGCCCGACGCGCCAGGCGCGTGCACGCCGTCGTCCAGAACCGCCGCTATGTCGCCAACGTCAGGCGCATCAGGCGTTTTCTCGATTCCGGCGCCATCGGTGCGCCAACCAGCATACACGCCGAATTCTTCGTCGCGCCGCATTTCGGCGGGTTTCGCGAGGAGATGCGCCATGTCCTGCTGCTCGACATGGCGATCCATACTTTCGACGCCGCCCGCTACATGGTCGGCGGCGCGCCGGCCAGCGTCTACTGCCAGGAATGGGAGCCGGTCAATTCCTGGTACCGGCAGGGATCGTCGGCCACCACAATCTTCGAGCTCGGCGGCGGCAAGCTGTTCACCTATGCCGGCTCCTGGTGCGCCGACGGGTTCCGCACCAGTTGGGAGAGCACATGGCGCATCGTCGCCGAGCACGGCAGCCTGGTCTGGGACGGTGAGGACGGACTGATGGCGGAAGTCGCGCGGCCTATCCGTGAAGGCCTGTTCGATCGCACTGAGCCGCTCGCCGTGCCGCCGCTCGATCCGAGAGACCGCATCGGCGGCCATCTCGGCATCATCCAGGATTTTGTGCGTGCCGTCGAAACCGGCAGCGAGCCGGAGACGCGCGGCGCCGACAACATCAAGAGCCTGGCCATGGTCTTTGCCGCGATCGAAAGCGCCGAAACCGGGCGCCGGGTCGCGATCGCACAGGAAGGGTGACGATGCCAAACCCGCTTCTCGACATCAGGATCGGCACCATGGTGCGGGCCAATCTCGATGACCCGGCCGCCTATATTAAGGCGATCCTGCCGCTCGGCTTCGAGAGCATCCAGCCCTTCTTCTGGCAGACGCTGGGCGACAAGGATCTTCCACGGCTGGCCGGCCAGATCCGCGAGGCGATCGGTGACGCCGATGTCGTCGTCTCCTCGCTCGGCGTCTTCGGCAATCCGCTGGAAAGCGGCGATGTCGATCGCGGCGTGCTTGATGCCTGGGAAACGGCCATCGACCATGCGCATCTGTTCGGCACCGCGATGGTCAGCGGCTTCACCGGCCGCCTCCGCGGCAAGCCGCTGCCCGACAGCCTGCCGCGCTTCCGCGAGGTCTGGGGACCACTGGCCCGGCGCGCCGCCGACAAGGGCGTGCGCATCGCCTTCGAGAATTGCGCGATGGACGGCAACTGGGCTGATGGAGACTGGAACATCGCCCACAATCCGGACGCCTGGGAGCTGATGTTCAACGAATTGCCAGATGACAATCTCGGCCTGGAATGGGAGCCCTGCCACCAGCTCGTCTACCTGATCGATCCGATCCCGCAGATCCGCAAATGGGCGCCGCGCATTTTTCATGTCCACGGCAAGGACGCGACGGTGCGCTGGGACGTGATCCGCGAGCATGGCGTGTTCGGCCGGCTGCCGTTCGTGCAAATGCGCACGCCTGGCTTCGGGGACAGCGACTGGACGCGGGTGATCAGCGAATTGCGGCTGGCCGGATACAGGGGCGCCATCGACATCGAAGGCTGGCACGACCCGGTCTATCGCGGCGACCTTGAGATTACCGGGCAAGTGCGGGCGCTGGACTACCTCAAGCAATGCCGGGGAGGTGCGACGTATCTGCCGAACCCGGCGTGAGGCTAATGCATGTCGCGCAAGAGCATTCCCTCTGGCCTGACCCAAGGGTGTGCAGCGGTTTTGCGACAACGACATGCATCAAACAGGGAGCCGGCCAGCGAAGCATTGCGGCGAGAAGCCGAAGCATTCGTCGAAGACCCCTCGGCTTGCGAGGGAACAAAGGGAGGAACGTGCATGAGCATCACGATGAGAAGGACAGTTCTGCGCTCGACCGTCATGGCGGCCGCCACGGCGCTCGCCGCCGCAATCTCCACCTTGCCCGCCCAGGCGCTCGATGCCCAGTGGTGCAAGGACGTCCACATCCGCTTCTGCGTCGGCGGCGCCGAGGGCGACGCCTTCGGCACCATCGTCTACAATGGCGCCAAGCAGGCCCAGGCCGATCTTGGGCCAAAGGTCGACTACATCTTCTCCCAGTGGGATGTCGAGAAGATGGTGCAGCAATTGCGCGAGGCCGTCGCGGTCAAGCCCGGCGGCATCGCCATGATGGGCCACCCGGGCGATGCTTCGATCATGCCGCTGGCCGAACAGGCGCACAAGGACGGCATCAGGATGATGTACCAGAACGTGCCGGTGCCGAAGGTCACGGCAGCGTTCGGCGGCGGCTATGTCGGCGCCCAGCAGGAAGAGCAGGGCCGCGCGCTCGGCGCCGAGGCGTTCAAGCTGGCCGGGCTCAAGGCCGGCGACAAGGCGATCATGATCGGCCCGTTCGAGAACGAGAGCCGCGGCGCGCGCGAGCGCGGCACGGTCGCCGCCCTGAAAGAGGCGGGCGTCGAGGTCATCCAGCTCTCCTCGCCGCCGAGCGGCGAATGGGCTTCCGACCCTAATCTGGCCATTCCGGTGATTACCGCAGCACTCCTCAACAATCCCGATGTCAAGGCGGTTGGCTATCCCGGCGGACAGATGCTGGGCAACGTCCCGACCTACATGCAGGCGGCGGGCAGGAAGGCTGGCGATATCTTCAATTTCGGCTTCGACACCAGCCCGCAGATCGTCGAGGGCTTCAAGGGCGGCTGGGTCCAGCTGACGGCCGACCAGCAGCCGTTCCTGCAGGGTTATCTGCCGATCCTCAGCCTCTGCCAGCAGGTGGTGCTGGGCCTGGCGCCAATGAATGTCGACACCGGCGCCGGCTTCGTCACGCCTGACAATTATGAGATCGTCGCCGAACTCGCCAAGCAGGCGCTGCGCTGACCTTTTGACACGGCTGCCGGTCTTCCGACCGCAGCCGGAACCAAGTGAGGATCGCCATGGCAGAACGCCTTATAGAGCTGCGCGACATCAGCAAGTCCTACGGTCAGGTCTATGCGCTGGGTGGGGTCAATCTCAGCGTCGACCGCGGCGAGGTGGTCGGCCTGATCGGCGACAACGGCGCCGGCAAGTCGACGCTGATCAAGATCCTCTCCGGCGTGGTCAAGCCAACCAGCGGCGAGATCCTCATCCGCGGCCAGCCGGTGACCGGCTGGAGCGCCGCGCGCTCGCGCGACGCCGGCATCGAGACGGTATTCCAGGACCGGGCGCTGGCCGTGCAGCAGACGATCTTGCGCAACATCTTCATGGGCCGCGAACTCACCGGCTTTCTCGGCTGGCTGAAGGTCAACAGGGAAATCGAGGAGGCGAGCCGGCTGATGCGCGAGATCGGCTTCACCTCGAAAGTGTTCACGCCGCAATCGATCGTCGGCCAGCTTTCCGGCGGCGAACGCCAGGGCGTGGCGATCGCCCGGGCAATCTACAAGCAGGCCGACCTGATCATCCTAGACGAGCCGACGACGGCGCTGTCGCTGACCGAGACCGCCAAGGTCTTCCATTTCGTGCGCCAGGTGCGGGCGAGCGGACGGTCGATCTTGTTCATCGGCCACAACATCCACCACGTCTTCGACATCGCCGATCGTTTCGTCGTGCTGGATCGCGGCAAGGTGGCGCTCACCGCCGACCGCAGCCAGGTCAAGTCGGCCGAAGACCTCATCAACTTCATGGAAGACGTCGCGCATCCGGGTGGATTGCCGGGACTGCACGACGCCGGCGACCCGGAGCAGAGAGCACGATGAGCAAGACGATGGAGCCCGATCTGCAAGAGCCGTCCGCAGGCATCTCCCGTCCCGGCAATCCCCGGAAAGAGTGGAAACACCCATCCGATCACTGGATGCGCGGCTTCATCCTCGACAACCGCGCCGCACTCGGCACGCTTGCCGTGTTCGTGGTGATGATGACGGTGTTCATGATCGCCAACCCGACCGTCTTCACCACCTGGTATCTCTACAGTTCCGTGCTCACCACGCTGCCGATTGCGCTGTTCGTGGTGGTGCCGCTGGTCTTCGTCGTCACCTGCGGCGAGATCGACCTGTCGTTTCCGGCGACGATGGGTTTTGCCTCATGGGTGTTCGCGCTGGTCGTGCAGGCCGGCTACGACCCGTTTCTCGGTATTGCCGCCGCCATTGCAACGGGCACGTTGCTCGGCTTCCTTGTCGGGTCGCTGGTCGTCTATGGCGGGCTGTCGTCGCTGATCGCCACGCTCGGCATGAACTTCCTGCTGCGCGGCCTGATCCAGATCGTCAACGAAGGCAGGTCGACGGCGCTGACCAGCCTTGCCGACAGCTGGGCCTACAAGATCTTCTCCAGCCAGCTTTACGGCATCCCGGTGCAGATCTTCTGGGCCATTGGCTTTGTCGTGCTGTCGGCGCTGCTCTACAACAGGCATCGTTTCGGCGCGCAGGTGAAGGTGGTCGGCGACAATCCCGACAGCGCCCAGCAGATGGGCATCGACGTCAAGCGCGTGCGGGTGAAAGTGTTCGTCTTCGTCGGCATCGGGGCGGCGATCGCCGGCACCTTCTCGGTGATGATCAACTTCACCTGGTGGCCGACGGCTGGCGACGGCTATTTGCTGCCGGTGCTGGCATCGGTGTTCGTTGGCGGCACGCCGACCTGGGGCGGCATCGGTACCGTGGTCGGCGGCGCCATCGGCGCCGTTACCGTGTCGTTCATCCAGACCGGCGTCGTCGCGGCAGGCCTGAGCGGCTTCTATGTACAGTTCTTCAACGGGCTGATCATCATCCTGTCGCTGCTCGGCCACAAATGGAACCAGGCGCGGTATCGGTGAGGGGGAGACTCACACCCCGGTGACAAACCCGTCCAGCACGCGTTTCTGGCCGGCCTTGTCGAAGTCGATGGTCAGCTTGTTGCCGTCGATGGCAGAAATGTTGCCGTTGCCGAATTTCTGGTGGAAGACGCGATCGCCGACGCTGAAGCGGGATGGCGTGTCGGCGACGGACTTGGCGACCAGTTCGCCGTCGATGGTGCGGCCCTTGATCGAGGTGCGGCCGGCACCATAGCCACTGTCGGTCTCGCCATAGCCGATGCGCTCGACCTGGTGGCCGGAGCGCGAGCCCCAGTTGCGGTCGGTCGCCTCGGTGCGGTTCTGCTGCGCGCGCTGCCAGCCCGGCGTTGCATAGGTGCTGGAGAAGGCGCCGGATTTTTCTGCGCCGACATTGTCGAAGCGCGAAGCGCCGTAAGGATTCTGCCGTCCTGCCGCCTGGCCGCCTCGTCCGGAGGCGAAGGAGCCGCCGCCATAGGCATTGCCGTAGCCGCCATAGGAGTTGCCGCTCTCGGCGACCTCGACATGGGCTTCCGGCAATTCATCGAGGAAGCGCGACGGGATCGTCGATTGCCACAGGCCGTGGATGCGGCGGTTGGAGACGAACCACAAATGCAGGTTCTTCTTGGCGCGGGTCAGCCCGACATAGGCCAGCCGCCGCTCTTCCTCGAGCCCGGAGCGGCCGCCCTCGTCGAGCGCGCGCTGATGCGGGAACAGTCCTTCCTCCCAGCCGGGCAGAAAAACTGTCTCGAATTCGAGGCCCTTGGCCGAATGCAGCGTCATGATGTTGACGGCGTCGAGCTCGGCGTTCTGCTCGGCGTCCATCACCAGCGCTACATGTTCGAGGAAGGAGCGCAGCGATTCGTACTCCTCCATGGAGCGGATCAGTTCCTTGAGGTTTTCCAGCCGGCCGGGCGCTTCTACAGAGCGGTCGTTCTTCCACATGTCGGTGTAGCCGCTCTCCTCCAGGATGGTCTCGGCCAGCTCGGTGTGCGGCGTGGTCTCCAGCGCCTTCTGCCAGCGCTCGAAATTGGCGGCGACCTCGCGCAACGCTGCGCGCGGCTTTGGCTTCAGCTCGTCGCTCTCAGCGAGTTTTTCTGCAGCCTCCAGCATCGGGATGCGCAGCGCCCTGGCGGTGTCGTGGATCTGGCGGATGGTGGCTTCGCCCAGCCCGCGCTTCGGCACATTGACGATGCGCTCGAAGGCGAGGTCGTCTGCGCCTTGCGCGACGACGCGGAAGAAGGCCAGGGCGTCGCGGATTTCGAGGCGCTCGTAAAAGCGCGGGCCGCCGATGACGCGGTAGTTGAGGCCAAGGGTGACGAAGCGGTCCTCGAACTCGCGCATCTGGAAGGACGCGCGGACAAGAATGGCCATATCGTTGAGATTGTGCTTCTGCCGCTGGTAGGCCTCGATGGTTTCGCCAACGGCGCGCGCCTCTTCCTCGGAATCCCAGGCGGCATGGACATGCACCTTCTCGTCGTCCTCGGCGATCTTTTCGGTGAACAGCGTCTTGCCGAAGCGGCTTTCATTGTGGGCGATGAGGTGGGAGGCGGTGCCGAGGATGTGCGCGGTGGAGCGGTAGTTGCGTTCCAGACGGATGATCGTGGCGCCGGGGAAATCCTTGTCGAAGCGCAGGATGTTGTCGACTTCGGCCCCGCGCCAGCCATAGATCGACTGGTCGTCGTCGCCGACGCAGCAGATGTTGACTTTATTTTCGCTCACGGGCTGTTCCGCGCCTGCCGGCGCGGGCCCGGCCCCCCTTTTTTGCGCGCCTTCGGCGTCGCGGGAGGGGCCTCGCAAGGGCTCGGACGCCCGGTCGGGCTTGCGGCCTTCGGCCGTTTGCAAACCTGTTGATGTTGAAGCTCGTCCGGCATCCGGCCGCTGCGCCAGCAGCCGCAGCCACATGTATTGGGCGGTGTTGGTGTCCTGGTACTCGTCGACGAGGATGTAGCGGAAGCGCTTGTGGTATTCCTTCAGCACGTCCGGATTGGCGCGGAAGATACGGATCGGGTGGCACAGGAGATCGCCGAAGTCGCAGGCGTTCAGCGTCTTCAGGCGCTCCTGATAAGCCTTGTAGAGTTCACGCCCCTTGCCGTTGGCGAAGGCGCGGGCGTCGCCCTCGGCAATCTCGGCGGGGCCAAGCCCCTTGTTCTTCCAGCCGTCGATCATCTGGGCGAACTGCTTGGCCGGCCAGCGTTTGTCGTCCAGCCCTTCGGCCTGGATGAGCTGCTTGATCAGGCGCACGACGTCGTCGGTGTCGAGAATGGTGAAGTCGGATCTGAGCCCGGCAAGTTCGGCGTGGCGGCGCAGCAGCTTCACTCCAATCGAGTGGAAGGTGCCGAGCCACGGCATGCCTTCGACATTGCCTTCGCCGATCAGCAGGCCGATACGCTGCTTCATCTCGCGCGCCGCCTTGTTGGTGAAGGTGACGGCGAGGATCTGCGACGGGAAGGCCTTGCCGGTGGCGAGGATGTGAGCGATGCGGGTGGTCAGCACGCGCGTCTTGCCTGTGCCGGCGCCGGCCAGCACCAGCACCGGACCCTCGGTGGTTTCCACCGCCAGCCGCTGCTCGGGGTTGAGCCCGTTCAGATAATCGGGCGCATTGGCATGGCCGCTGCGGGCAGCCATGGCGCGCGCAGCAATGCCCGACGGGGCCACGGGCCGCGCGTTCGGTTCATCAAAAAAAGGCATATCTTCCGAAAAGCCGGACATCTCCCCCGAATGTAGTGATTCGGCAGCGAAAGGCCAGAAGTGTCTCCGTTTTGTTCTCTGTCCAGCCGGGGGAGTTGCAAATCCTATGGCACGCCAGCCATAGCGCCGGCCTGCTCGACAGGCACGGCGGGTCGGAGAAAGTGGGACAGCGCACCAGTCGAACGGTGTCATCCTGGACCAGCCGCCGGTCTGGCGGACCTGCGCTCGCGTCAGCAGCGCCTCACCGATCCGTGACTGGACCGTGCGGGCTTCTACCCTATCTTGCGCGGCGGACATGTTCCCGAAGCCGAGGAGAGCGCCATGACAAAACCGAGCCCTGCCAACCCCGCCGTCAACAGGCCCGCCATTACCCAGGCTATGATCGACGCCTATGACGAATACACGCATCTGACGCTCGACCGGCGGCGCTTCATGGAACAATTGACCAGGCTTGCCGGATCAGGTGCGGCGGCCGCCGCAATCGCGCCGCTGCTGGCGGCGAATTCAGCCCGGGCGGCGATTGTTGCCGAGGACGATTCACGCGTGACGGGCGAGGACATCAGCTATCCCGGCAGCGGTGGCGAGATGAAGGGCTATCTGGTCAAGCCGGCCGGCCAGTCCGGCAAGCTCGGCACCGTCATCGTCGTGCATGAGAACAGGGGGCTCAACCCGCATATACGCGATGTGACGCGGCGCGTGGCGCTGGAAGGCTTCGTTGCGCTGGCCCCGGATTTCCTGTCGCCGCTCGGCGGCACGCCGGCCGACGACGACAAGGCGCGCGAGCAGTTTTCCAAGCTCGATCCGGCGCAAACCACTGACAATGCGGTCGCAACGGTCGCTTTCCTCAGGGGCCGCGAGGATGGCAACGGCAAGGTCGGCGCGGTCGGCTTCTGCTGGGGCGGCGCCACGGTGAACACACTGGCTGCCAATGCGCCGGATCTGGCTGCCGCTGTCGCCTATTACGGCATGCAGCCGAAGGCCGAGGATGTGCCGGAGATCAAGGCGGCGCTGCTGCTGCATTATGCCGGGCTCGACACCCGTATCAATGCCGGTATCGACGCCTTCAGGAAGGAGCTCGATGCAGCCGAAGTCGAGTACACGATCCATGTCTATGAAGGCGCCAATCATGCCTTCAACAATGACACGTCGGCGGCTCGCTACGACAAGAACGCGGCGGACCTCGCCTGGGGCCGGACGATCGCCTTTCTCAAGGAGAAGCTTGCCTGATCAGGCATTTGCCGGTTTGTGAAAAGCGACGCCGGCCACCACCAGCGCGATGCCGATGCAATCGGTTGGGCTGGGTATCTGGCGGAGCACAATGACGCCGATCAGCGTGGCGGTGACCGGCAGCAACGACAGCATCAGCGCGAAGCTCGATCGCGGCAGCCGCGACATGGCAAGCTGGTCGCAGATATAGGGGATGACCGACGAGCAGATGCCGACGCCGACGGCGGCGATGAGCAGTGGCGGCGCCGAGAAAGCCGGCAGCGCATCGGTGAAGCCGATCGGCAGCACGATGAGGCAGGCGACCGCCATGGCGGCGCCCAGGCCGGCGATGCCGTCGCCAGCGCCGGCGCGGGCAACGCGATGGCCAAGCACGATGTAGCCGACGAACAGCGCGCCGTTGAGGAAAGCCCAGAACAGCCCGATCGGGTCGCTTGACCATTTGACGTCGATGAGCAGCAAGGTGCCGGTGACGGCAACGGCAAGCGCTGCGAGGTTGCGCGGGCTTCTGACGCCGATCAGCGCAACGCCGATGGTGCCGACGAATTCGATCGCCGCGACTAGCGAGATCGGCAGGCGGTCGAGCGCCAGGTAGAAGGAGCAATTCATCACGCCGAGGCAGGCGCCGAAGGCGAGAAGCAGCAGTCGTGTCGGCCGGTCGGCGCGGGCGAAGACCGTCCACGGCCGGGTCAGCGGCGCAAAGACAAGGGCGGCCGTGACGATGCGCAGCCAGGCCATGCCGAGCACGCCGACATGCGGGAAAAGCAGCACGGCGAAAGCCGGCCCGAGATAATGAAACACAGCGCTGACGCCGAACCAGACATGCGGCGGCAGCGATGTCGCCAGGCTGCCAAAGACAGGGCCGCCGAGGGCTGGGATAGCAGCTGGGGCTTGCGCTTGATCATCCATATGATCATTATCGCAGGCAGATTTACCTGTTTATATGGGCAATGGCCAATCAAAGAGATCGTTTATTCTCCTGAACAAAGGAGTTTTTCCTGAAACGCATTCGAAACGAAAATGCTGATCTGGATGCGGCGGATCTGAAAATCCTGCGCCTGCTGGAAAAGGATGCGCGCACCAGCACTGCCGAACTGGCGCGCTCGGTCGGCCTGTCGGCGCCGAGCGTGGCCGAGCGCATCAAGCGGCTGCAGGAGAGCGGTGTGATCGAGGCCTATACTGTGCGGATCAACCCGGCCGCGCTCGGCATTAAGCTGTCGGCATGGCTGCGGATCAGGCCGGTGCCCGGGCAGTTGGCTGCGGTCGCCGAGATCATCCGCGACTTGCCGGAAATCGCCCAGTGCGATCGGGTGACCGGCGAGGACTGTTTCATCGCGCTGGCGCATGTCGGCTCGGTGGCCGAACTCGAACGGGTGATCGATCGCATCATTCCGTTTGCGATGACCAACACCGCAATCATCCAGTCGTCGCCGGTGGTGGCGCGTTCGCCGCTTGCGGCAGTGTTCGTCAATACATCAGCTTAACTGGAAAAAGTCGCGCCGCCCCTCATCGCCCTGCCGGGCACTTCTCCCCGTATAGTGACGGGGAGAAGGACGCTGTCATCAATGGTTTCGCCAATTTGCGGGCGTTGCTGAAAGAGCGCCGAGGCTGCGGCAAGCTCCCTTCTCCCCGTCTCTAGGTGGCGGCAGCCGGATGAGGGGCGGCGCAAACGCCCCAGAAAAAGCAATCGAACAACGAACCTACTTCTTCCCGCACCGATCAGGCGTGGCCGCGCTTCATCCGTGCTTGCTTCAGGATGGCGCGCCAGCGGATCATGGCGAAAGGGATCGGCTCGTTGTTGTTGGCGATGGCAAAAATTTCATAGTTGAGGTTCTTCAGCGATCGCCAGAAATCGTAGTCGCTGATGCGTGGGTCGGCCGCCAGCCTGTCCGCCTCGACCTTGATATCGGTTTTCATGCAATTTCCCCGAACCGCTTCAGCCCCCGCTGCCAGTATCGCAATGCGGACGGTTTTCGAACACCCGGCTGAGTCGTTCAACGCCTCAATTCGGCTTGTTCACGTTAAAACCCTGGTAAGGTTAACGGCGCTCTGACTGCGGCTCAAGCGTCTTGCGACGAATACCGATCGAACGGCCGGCGCGCTCAGGCATCGGCAGCGCCGCATGGGCGGCGCGCATGACTTCGACCTTGGCCAGGACATCGGCCGGGAAGGGCGCCACCTTCGGTCCGGACATGTCGACATGCAGCGACAGTGATTCGGACGTGGCAGCGAGCCAGCCGTCGACATGGCGGATTTCCTGGTAGGCTCTCAGCCGCTTGTCGTCATGGTCGAGGAGTTGGAACGAGACATCGACCTTGTGGTCGAGATGCAGTTCCCTGACATAGCAGACATGGACTTCCGCCGTGTAGATGGTCAGCCGGCGCTGCTTCGCATAGTCCGGCCCCATCCCCATTATTTCGAACGCTTCGTCGGAGCAGCGGTCGAACAGCACGTTGTAATAGGCCATGTTGAGATGGCCATTATAGTCGATCCAGTCTTTTTCGACGGCCATGGCAGGAGAGACGAAGGGGGCGGCGGTGGACATCGAAAACTTCCTTCTGGCTGGACAGGACGTGGTCGGGGAGACTAGAGCGACGTGCGTCCAATTGGATGCACAAAGTGCTCTAGCACATTGAATCTTCGCACCGTGCTTTCCGAAAATCGATTTCGATTTTCGGGCCGATGCGATAGGCATCCATAAGTCCATAACAAGGGTGGACGCTGGTCCATTCGCGGAGGAATAGATGGCTCTGAGCGACCTCAATCCGGTCGAGCGCAACGAAGAAGGCATCGCCGCGGTGCTCGGCATCCTCAAGCAGCGGCTCGGCGAACGGTTCCAGACCGGCCAGGCGATCCGCACCCAGCACGCGCATACCACCACCTACATTCCAACCCAGGCGCCGGATGGCGTGGCGTTTCCAGAGACGACACCGGAGGTGCAGGAGATCGTGTCGGCCTGCGCCGCGCACCGCGTGCCGGTGATCGCCTTCGGCGTCGGCTCTTCGCTGGAGGGCCACACCAACGCGCCGGGCGGCGGCATTTCTGTCGATACGTCGCGGATGAACCGCATCCTCGCGGTCAACCCGCAGGATCTCGATTGCACGGTTGAGCCCGGTGTGACGCGCGAGGATCTCAACCGGCACCTGCGCGACACCGGCCTGTTCTTTCCGATCGATCCGGGCGCCAATGCATCGCTCGGCGGCATGGCGGCGACGCGGGCGTCGGGCACCAATGCGGTGCGTTACGGCACGATGCGCGAGAATGTATTGTCGCTGACGGCGGTGATGGCCGACGGCGAGACGGTGACGACCGGCAAGCGCGCAAAAAAGAGCTCGGCCGGCTACGATCTGACGCGGCTCCTGATCGGCTCCGAAGGCACGCTCGGAATCATCACCGAGCTGACGCTTAAGCTGCAGGGCATTCCGCAGGCGATTTCCGGCGGCGTCTGTCCGTTTTCCAGCGTCGAAGCGGCCTGCAACGCGGTGATCGCGACAATCCAGATGGGCATTCCGGTGGCGCGCATCGAACTGGTCAACGCGCTGCAGATGCGGGCTATGAAGAGCTATTCGAAGCTCGACTATCCCGAAAGCCCGTGCCTGTTCGTCGAATTCCATGGCAGTGATGACGGCGTTGCCGAGCAGGCCGAAACCTTCGGCACGATCGCCGAAGAATATGGCGGCGGACCATTCCTGTGGACCAGCGTCGCCGAGGAGCGGACGAAGCTGTGGAAGGCGAGGCACGACGCCTATTGGTCGTCGCTGACGCTGCGGCCGGGCGCCAAGGGGCTGTCGACCGATGTCTGCGTGCCGATCTCGCGCTTTGCCGAATGCGTCACGCAAACCGAGGCCGACATCGCCGAGATGGGGCTGATCGCGCCGATTGTCGGCCATGCCGGTGATGGCAATTTCCATGTGCTGGTGCTGATGGACGCCGACGATCCGAAGGAAATCCAGCAGACGGAAGAGTTTGTCGCGCGGCTGAACATGCGGGCGATCGGCATGGATGGAACCTGCACCGGCGAGCACGGCATCGGACAAGGCAAGATCGGCTTCCTGCGCCATGAACTCGGCCACAGCGTCGACATCATGCGCACGATCAAGCAGGCGCTCGATCCGCAGAACATTATGAACCCTGGAAAGATACTGCCGGCCGACTAAAGTCTTTTGCTTTTGGGGCGATCGATTTGCCTCTTTATCGACACGCTGATGCGGGTAGAGTGCGGCTGATTTTCAATCGACTGCTTGGGGGTTGATGCTCGCACGTTTGTTCGTGATCTTCGGTGGCTTTTTCGTGCTGGTGCTGTGTGCGGCGCTGGTGGTGCCGTATTTTATCGACTGGACGGGCTACCGGGCCGATTTCGAGCGCGAGGCGAGCGCCATTCTGGGCCGCAAGGTCACCGTTCAGGGCGATGCAACGGCGAAATTGCTGCCGTTTCCCTCGGTGACCTTCTCGAATGTCACTGTCGCCGGCGGCCCCGGCGGCCGGCCGGCAATGACCGTCGAGACCTTTTCGATGGATGCCGAACTGGCGCCCTTCCTGAGCGGCGAGGTGCTGATCTTCGACATGCGGCTGGTGCGGCCGAAGGCAACGATCGACATTGCCGCCGACGGCACGGTCGACTGGGCGATACGCCCGTCCTCGCCCTACGATCCCAGCCAGATCTCGATCGAGAAGCTGACGGTGACCGACGGAGAGATCGCGCTGCGCCATGCCGCCGGCGGCCGCAGCCATTTTCTTTCCGAGATCAATTCGACAATCTCTGCCAGATCGCTGGCCGGACCCTGGCGGATGGATGGTTCGCTGCGGCTCGACGGCCTGCGCAGCACGGTCGTCGTCTCCACCGGCAAGGCCAGTGGCGACGGACAGTTGCGGTTCAGGCTCAAGGCCGATCCAGACGCCTATCCGCTGGTCATCGAAGCGGATGGCAATGCCGGCATTGTCGATGGGGCCGCGATCTATTCGGGCCAGTTCAAGGTCACAAGTTCTGACAGGAATGGCGCCGACAAGCGTTTGGCGGAGCTTGACGGCACCGACGGTGAGAAGGCCAGCGCCGGCAAGCCGGAACCGGGGTTCAGGCTGAACGGCAAGTTCTCGCTCGACCACCGGAAGCTTGGCGTCGACGAATTCCGCTTCGAGACCGGGCCACTCGACAATCCCTACACCGCCGACGGCAAGGCTGCCGTCGACCTTGGGCCGAACCCTCGCTTTTCAATCGAGGCCGATGGCGCTCAGGTGCAGTTCGATGAAGCCGTCGGCGCCGCGACCGGACTGACGCTGTCAGAGCGCGTCGCGGCGTTGGAGCAGGCGCTGCTCGCCCTGCCCAAGCCGACCATACCGGGCACCGTCGAGGTGAAGCTGCCGGCGGTGGTGGCCGGCGACACGACGGTTCGTGACGTGCGCCTTTCCGCCGAGCCGGCCGATGCCGGCTGGTCGGTGAAGTCGCTGGGCGCGACGCTCCCGGGCCGCGCCAGGCTGGAAGCAAACGGCATGCTCAGTCTCGAGGATCAGTTCGGCTTCAGCGGTTCGCTGCTTCTGGCCGTGGGGCAGCCTTCCGGCTTCGCCGCCTGGCTGTCGAAGGATGTCGACGAGGCGATCCGCCGGCTTCCGGCCGCCGGCTTCAAGGCCAAGGTCGACCTGACCGGGAACCGTCAGGCCTTCAGCGACCTCGAACTCGTTCTCGGCAAGGCGAAATTTTCCGGCCGCATCGATTCCAGCCAGGGCGAAGACGCCAGGCCGTCGGTGCTGATGCGGCTCGACGGCGGCGAGCTCGACGTCGACGGGCTCGCCGCCTTCGCCTCGATCTTCATCAGCGACAAGGGCGCCAACCGATTTTCCGACCGCGACCTCGATTTCCAGATCAAGGCTGGGCCGGTCAGCGCCGGCGGACTGATCGCCGATACGGTCGATACGGCGCTCAGGCTGCGCGACGGTCTGCTCGAAATCGACCGGCTCTCGGTTGGCGGGCTTGCCGGCGCCTCGATCAGCGCCACCGGCCGGATCAAGGATTTCCCAGCGAGTCCGACCGGCAAGCTCGATGCCTCGGTGGTCGCCGTCGATCTCAAGCCGTTGGTCGATGTCGCGGCGAAGCACTATCCTGACAATGCCGTGCTGAAGGGGCTGGCGGGGCGTGTGGCCGCTTATCCCGAGCTGTTGCAGAATGCGCGCATCGATCTGGTGACGAGTGCCGCCGCCAATGGCGACGGCACGACGGGACTGGCGGTCAGCGCGCAAGGCAGGGCAGGCGGCTCGGCGTTTTCAGCATCACTGTCCGGCAAAGGACTGGCCGATCGGCTTCTCGAGGCGCCGGTGTCGGTGACCTTCAACGCCAGGAATACCGACGCCACCGCGCTTCTGGCGCTTTACGGCCTGCCGGCGCTGCCGCTCGGCATGGTTGGCGAGGCGACCACCGATGTTTCGGCGAAAGGCACGCTTGGCGGCGGCATGACGACGAGCTTCAACCTGACCGGCGACGACTTCAGGGCCGGTTTCGACGGGACGATCGCCAGTAGGCCACAAGGCGCCACAGCCAAGGGCAAGGTCAGCCTGGAAGCCGCCGACATCGAGCCGTGGTTGATGACGACAGGCATCGGCCTGCCCGGCCTGGGGACCGGCATGTCGACGTGGCTTGCGGCCGACGCCGACTTCGGCAATGGCCTTCTGGTGCTGTCCGGCCTCAGCGGCGCCATCAACGAATCGGCAGTTTCCGGTGACCTCAATGTCGACGTCAAGGACGGGCTGCCGCACCTTGCCGGCGCGCTGGCGCTCGACGAGCTGGATCTCAACCCGATGGCGGTGGCGCTGTTTGGCGACCAGGCCTTTCTGGGCGCCGGCAGGGCTTGGCCGACCGCCCCGTTCAACCAGAAGGCCAGCCCGCCGTTCACCGCCGAACTCGACCTGACCACGGCGTCGCTGGTCGCCGGCCCGTTGGCCACGGCCTATGACGCGGCGCTTTCGCTGAAGCTCGACCACGAAGGCATCCGCGTTTCGGACCTTAAGGCAAAGTTCGCCGGCGGCGCGCTTTCCGGGCTGTTCGAGTTGAAGAACAATGACGGCACTGGACTTTTCTCCGGCCAGCTGAAACTTGCCGGCGCCGATCTGGCCACCGTGCTGCCAGAGACTGGCCTCAGCGGAACCGGCGATTTCTCGGCGGCGCTTTCGACCAGCGGCAAAACGGTCGATGCGATGGTTGCGGCGTTGTCCGGTTCCGGCACGGCGGCGCTGAAAGGCTTGACCATTGCCGGCGTCAATCCCGACGCCTTTGGCGCCTTCATCGCCAAGGCCGACGCCATTGGGCGCGATATCGATGCGGCCAAGACCGCCGGCTTCGCGCCGCAGATCGCCGCGGACGGCAGTTTTCTGGCTGGGGATGCCGACATCGCCTTCACGATCGCCGGTGGCACGCTGAGGGCACCGCCGGTCAATCTTGAAAATCCGGCGGCGACGCTGTCGGCCGACATCACGGCGGACCTGAAGGCCAGCATGGTTGCTGCCAGTGGTTCGATCACTTATCGGCCCGGCGACGAAGCGCTGGTCGGTTCCGATCCGACCGTGAATTTCAGCGTCGACGGGCCGTTCGGCGCCGCGAAGCGGCGATTCGACAGTGAGCCGCTGGCGCAGTTCCTGACCCAGCGCGCGCTGGAAAAGGAGCAGCAGCGGGTCGAGGCGATGCAGGCGGCGCTGCTTGAAAAGCAGCGGTTGCGGCGCGAGGTGCGTTACTACGCGGCCCTGCAAGCCGAGCGCGACAGGGCAGCCGAAGAATTGCGCAAGCAGCAGGAGGCGGCGCGGCTGAAAGCCGAGGCAGATGCCAGGGCGAAAGCCGAAGCCGAGGCAAGAGCTCAAGCCGAAGCGGAGGCGAAGGCCAAGGCGGATGCGCAGGCGAGGGCTGAAGCCGAGGCGAAAGCCAAGGCCGAGGCGCAGGCGAAGGCTGAAGAGGAGGTCAAAGCCAAGGCGGATGCCGAGGCCAAGGCTAAGGCGGATGCCGAAGCGAGAGCCAGGGCGGCGCAACAGGCGGCCGATGAGGCAGCGAAGGCCGAAGAACAGCGACGCCGGAAAGCGGAAGAGGCGAGGCGGATCGCTGCGGAACAAAAGGCAAAGCTCGATGCCGAGCGCAGGGCCGCCGCTGAGCAGGCGCAGAAAATCGAGCGGGCGCGTCAGCCGCCGGCCAATGACAACCCGGGACCAGCAGGATCCGCGCCAAAACCCACGCTTGAACCTTCGTCGATCGACAATCTGCTGAAGTCGCTGGGTGGCGGATAGCCCCTAGCTAACCATACGGGCTATACGGGTTTCATCCCTCGCTTCGCCCAATCCAGGACGTAGAGCCTGAGCGCCGAGGACAGGTTGGCATCGCGCGGCCGAGCCTCGTCGATTTCGGCGACGAGGGCTGCGAGAGTCAGTTTGCGCGCGGCGGCGATGGCGACGAGATCGTCGAAAAACGGCTTTTCGAGCGAATAGCTGGTGCGATGGCCGCGAATGGTCACCGAGCGTTTCTCGACCGGGCTCACCGGACGTGACTCATTTCACTTCAAGCATCGGACTTATCCGAAAACGGCGCCACATTTTTCGGTCTGACTTCAGGGGAATCCGCATCGCCCGAGGTTTCGCGGCGATGGCCGGCGACAAATTTTTCTGCCTTGTCGGCGATCGAACGGTCACGCGCCCGGTCGGCCTTGGAGCGGCCGTGCAGCGCCCGGTTCTGTTCAGCCAGGCGCTCCTGCTCGGCTCGTGCCTTCTGCTTGCGGGCCTGGCGGAGGTTGACGATGTCGGCCATGTCGCGCGGCCCGTCGGATCACTTCTTGCGGAAGGCGTCGAGCGACACCACTTCGGCGCCTTTGGCGGCGGCGTCGGCTGCGGCCGGCTTCTTTTCGGCCTCAGCGGTCTTCTTCTTCTCAGGCTTTTTCTCGGCGACGACGGCCAGCGGTTCGGAAGCGGGCTTGCCGGTCAATTCCCCTTCTGCCGAGGTTTCCGTCTTCACGTCGAATTCGAGCTCGAAATTGACGGACGGATCGTAAAAGCCGCGCACGGCCGAGAACGGGATTTCCAGCTTTTCCGGCACGTCGGAGAAAGACAGCCCGACCTCGAAGCCGGTGTCGGTCACCTTCAGGTCCCAATACTGGAACTGGATGACGATGGTCATCTGTTCGGGATAGCGCTCGCGCAAGCGGGAAGACACGCGCACGCCGGGGGCGCCGGTCAGGAAAGTGATGAAGAAATGATGGTTGCCGGGGAGGCCGGTGCGCGCGACTTCGGCCAGGACCTTGCGCATGACGCCGCGCAATGCCTCCTGGGCCAGAATGTCGTAGCGAATGTGGTCGTCGGCCATGTCGCTGTCGGGTTCCGTTGAATCGTCCGCATAGCTGTAATCAAGCTTGAGCGCGGCGTAAACCGGATATAGATGCCGGCAGCACAGATGCGAGAGGACATGCCTCAGATTTGATCGCTCAGGCGCCAGCGAGCGCGCTGTGCTTTTGCGCATCGGCCGCCGGCTGCCGCTTGGCGAAGGCGCGCAGGAAGGTGCGTACGCCATGTGTCGCGGATTGCAGCACTTCATCATCGATCGGCGTGCCGCCGAGCATGAAGGTCGTCTGCAATTCGGCATTGGCGAGGGCCTGGAACTGGCGCGCCGCGACATCGGGGTCCTCGATGTCGAGGAAACCGGCATGGGCGAGGCGGGCGAAACGGGCGGCGATCGCCGGCCATGTCCTGCCCGGTCCCAGTTCGCGCCATTCGGCAAACAGCTCGGGATAGCGCTCGCCCTCGGTCTGGATCAGCTTGCGCAGGAACTTTCCGTCGCGGCTGCAGATACAGTTGCGAGTCATGCGCACGGCGAAGGCGATCAGATCGGCCTCGAGATCCTTCGGCTGGTCGGGAAAGGTTGAAATGGTGGCGAAGATGCCGGCATTGCAGCGCTCGGTGAGGTCGCGGACGATGGCGACGAAGAGTTTCTCCTTGTCGCCATGGTGATTGTAGATCGTCTGGCGCGACACGCCGGCCTCGGCGGCAATCATGTCGATATTGGCGCCGGCGAAGCTTTCGCGGCAGAACACCGCGCCGGCAGCGTCCATGATCGAGGCGCGCTTTGCCTCATGGCCGCGGGGCGGGATGGTGTCAGGAGAAACGTCGTGCTTCATGAAAACTATATAGAGGTGATTGACGAATTAGACAAGAGTGTCTAAATTTATGGACTTAGATTTAGAGGAATTCCCCCTGCAGGAATTCCACGGGATGGGACGTCCCAGGATTACACGCCGGTCGGCAAACCAGATTGAAAGAAGCCCGCTATCATGAATCCCCAATTCCTCCGCATCGCGGTTGTGCTCGGCCTGTTGTCGGCCATCGGTCCGTTCGCCATCGACATGTATCTTCCGGCGCTGCCTTCGATCGGCGCAGATCTGCAGGCCAGCACCGCTGCCGTGCAGATGAGCTTGCTGATCTTCTTTCTGTCCATGGGTTTTGGCCAGATCGTCGTCGGACCGATCTCCGACATGGTCGGGCGCAAGCTGCCGCTCTATGGCGGCCTCGCCCTGTTCATGGTCGGCGGCATCGGCTCGGCGCTGGCGCCCTCGGTCGAATGGCTGATCGCCTTCCGTTTCCTGCAAGGGCTCGGCGCCAGTGCAGGCATGGCGGTGCCGCGCGCCATCGTGCGTGATCTGCACACCGGCACCGAAGCTGCCAAGCTGATGTCACTCTTGATGCTGGTGTTTTCGGTGTCGCCGATCCTGGCGCCGCTGACCGGCAGCGTCATTATCGAGAATTTCGGCTGGCGTGCCGTGTTCTGGACGGTGACGGGTGGGGCGGTGCTCGCCACCATCCTGCTGGCGACCTCGCTGAAGGAGACGCGGCCGGTCGAGGCGCGTGCAGGCAGTTCGTTCGGCACCGCGCTGTCGGCCTACCGCTTCCTGATGGGTGACCGCAACTTCCTTGGCCTGGCGGCCATCGGCGGCTTCGGGCTGGCGAGCTTCTTCGTCTATCTGTCGAGTTCCTCCTTCATCCTGATAGAACACTACGGGCTGTCGCCGTCGGTCTACAGCGTGTTCTTCTCGATCAACGCGGTCGCCTTCATCGGCATGTCGCAATTGACGGGAACGCTGTCCGAAAGGTTCGGGCTGAGGCCGGTGGTGCGGGTCGCGGTGGCCGGCTATGCGACGACGATGGTCGTGCTGTTCGCGGTGATGGCGTCCGGCGTCGACCGGCTCGACGTCATGGCGGCGCTGCTGTTCGTCGGCTACGGATTTCTCGGCCTGGTGATCCCGGCGACTTCGGTGCTGGCCATGGAGGAGCATGGCGCGATCGCCGGCACCGCCTCGGCGCTGATGGGCACCCTGCACTTCGCCATCGGCGCGGTCGCCATGGGCATCGCCGGGGTGTTCTTCGACGGCACGCCGCTGCCTATGGTGGCCGGCATCATGCTTTGCGCGGTGATCTCGTTCACGCTGGCCAAGGTGACGCTCGGCCGCGGACGGCAGGTTGTCGAAGCGCCGGCAGAATAGATGCTTTCCAGTGAGAGCAATGAAAAAGGCCGGGTCTGACCCGGCCTTTTTTCACGTCTGGGTGCGGCGGCGCGGCCAGCAAGCCTGCTGCCGTTACAGTATCGAGGGGAGATGGGATCGGAGGGGAAAGTCGGAAACGAAGCCGGAGAAGTGGAGGTTTCTGTTGCCAGGTACCTCCGGACCCCGCCTAGAAGTGCGAACCACTAGGGCTTGATTTGAAGCTGTCGCACCGCTTACGCGGCGAGACGTGCTTCCGCATAGTTGTCGTTGGCAACTATAAGTTCAGCCCGATAACGGTGGTACAATGCCGGGCAAAAGTACGATCTTTACACCTTCGTCGATCCTATTTCGCCCCCAGCAAAAGCCGCTCTTCGCAGAGCGGTTTTTGGTGGAGGCGCCGGGTACCGCCCCCGGGTCCGAACGGCTTATTTCATCGCCTGTTTATCGCCATAGTCGGTCGAGCCGACGAAACAGATATAGGGACCGATCGTGGAAAATGAAAGACCTCAATGATGCTTTGTCCGCTGTGTCAAACAGCATCGCCAAAGGCTTGACTTGTCAACGCTCTCAACCGAAGCTTCGCGGCGGTGAGGAGTTACCGACTAGCGCACATTTTGCGGCAGCGCGCCACAACTCTCATCGACTGGATCCGTGGCGCCGACGAGGGGAAAATTCGATGGCCGATTATCTCGCAGACGTGAAGAAGTACGATGCCGCGGCGGATGCCGACGCGGTCGCCAAGATCGTGAAGCATTTGGGCATTGCGCTCAGGAATCGGGATTCCTCGCTGGTCTCCTGCACGGACCCCGACGAACTCGGTCGCGTCAAGGCCAACTGGGTTGCCAAAAAGCTCGGCGTTGACGACGGCGGCAAGGCGGACGCCGCCATCGAAAAGACCTGCAAGGCGATGGAGGCCGATAACACCAAAAGCCGGGTGACCTTTTATTACCTGGTCGCCAAGGAGCTGGGCAAGCTCGCCAGCCTCTGAGGATCATCCTGCATCAGGCAATCCTGCATCAGGCGGAATGCTGGCGTGATTTCCGCGCCGACTATTATGCAGTCGCCTGCTCGGACATTCTGCACTTTGACATATTCGGCCGGCAGCCAGTCGGTTATGATTGCCTAACCCGAATCGAGCCCCCGAATCGCCGATGCGCCAATATCTCGACCTCCTGAAGCACGTTCTGGAAAACGGCGCCGATCGTGGTGACCGCACCGGCACCGGAACGCGCTCGGTGTTCGGCTACCAGATGCGCTTCGACCTCGCGCGCGGCTTTCCGGTCACCACCACCAAGAAGCTTCACCTGAAGTCGATCGTGCATGAACTTCTGTGGTTCCTGGCCGGCGACACCAATATCAAATATCTCAACGACCACGGCGTCTCGATCTGGGACGAATGGGCCGACGAGAATGGCGACCTCGGCCCGGTCTACGGCAAGCAATGGCGCTCCTGGCCGGACGGCCATGGCGGCACCATCGACCAGATTGCCAATCTCTTGAGGGAGATACGCAAGAATCCTAATTCCCGACGGCTGATCGTTTCGGCGTGGAACCCGGCCGAAGTGGAAGCCATGGCGCTGCCCCCCTGTCATTGCTTGTTCCAGTTCTATGTCTCGGAAGGCAGGCTCTCCTGCCAGCTCTACCAGCGTTCCGCCGATATCTTTCTCGGCGTGCCGTTCAACATCGCTTCCTATGCACTGCTCACACTGATGGTGGCGCAGGTCACGGGGCTGAAGCCGGGCGATTTCGTCCATACGCTGGGTGACGCGCATCTTTATGCAAACCATTTCGAGCAGGCGCGCGAACAGTTGCAGCGCACGCCCAAGGCGCTGCCGACGCTATGGATCAATCCGGAGGTGAAGGATCTTTTTGCCTTCCGCTTCGAAGATTTCCGGCTGGAAAACTACCTCGCCGATGCGACGATCAAGGCGCCCATCGCGGTGTGAGCCGCAACATCGGGCTTTTTGCTTTGTCTCAAATTGCTCGCCGGTGCTGTGTCGTCCGCCCGCGAGCGGTGGCGGTGCCATGCAATGCCGTCGGCGGGCCATTGGGCTGAGTCAGGCAAAAAGCCTTCCCTTGTTATATTCAGGCGGATATATCGACTGGCAGGGTCGCGCCGATCGGATTTCAAGCCCCGGGAGAGTTTCATGCTGGTGCGCAAGGGTTTCGGATTGAAGGCGGCCGCCATTGGCGGTCTTGCGATATTGATCGCCGCCATGCCGGTTGCCCATGCCGATGACAGGCTGATCGTCTTTGCCGCGGCGAGCATGAAGAACGCACTGGATGCAGTAAACACCGCCTGCGCCGCCGATGTCGGCGAGGCGGCGACCATTTCCTATGCGGCAAGCTCCGCATTGGCCAAGCAGATCGAGGGCGGCGCGCCGGCCGATGTCTTCATCTCGGCCGACCTCGACTGGATGAACTATCTTTCCGACAAGAAGCTGACCAAGCCGGATACCGAAGTGAAGTTGCTCGGCAACCAGATCGTGCTGGTGGCGCCGAAGAATTCGACGGTCGAAACCAAGATCGAAAAGGGTTTTGATCTTGCCGGGCTGATCGGTGACGGCAGGCTTGCCATGGGCGATTTCAAGGCGGTGCCGGCCGGCAAATATGGCAAGGCGGCGCTAGAATCGCTCGGCGTCTGGTCCTCGATCGAAGGCAAGTTGGCACAGGCCGAGAATGTACGCGCAGCGCTCAAGCTGGTGTCATTAGGCGAAGCAGCGCTCGGCATCGTCTACGCCACCGACGCGCATGCCGAGCCCGGCGTCGAGGTGATCGGCACCTTCCCGCAGGATTCGCACCCGCCGATCGTCTACCCCGTTGCCCAGATCGCGGATTCGAAGGACAAGCATGCGTCGGCATTCCTAAAGTGCCTGCAATCCGCCAAGGCAGGCGACCTCTTCAAGGCGCAAGGTTTTACGGTCCTTATGCCGAGCAACTGAGGCACGCCAAAAGATGGATTGGTTGCTGGACCTCACTCCCGACGAATGGAACGCGGTCCGGCTGTCGATCAAGGTGGCGACAGTGGCGATGGTCGCCAGCCTGCCGCCCGGCATATTGATCGCGCTTGTGCTTGCCCGTGGCCAATTCTGGGGCAAGACGCTGCTCAACGGGCTGGTGCATCTGCCGTTGATCCTGCCGCCGGTGGTTATCGGCTATCTGCTGCTGCTCTCCTTCGGCAGGCGCGGCCCGGTCGGGGCGTTTCTGGCCGAGCATTTCGGCATTGTCTTCTCCTTTCGCTGGACGGGTGCCGCATTGGCCTGCGCTGTCATGGGCTTTCCCCTGATGGTGCGGGCTATCCGGCTGTCGATCGAGGCGGTCGACCGCAGAATCGAGGCGGCGGCCGGGACGCTTGGCGCCAATCCGTTGTGGGTGTTCGCGACGATCACGCTGCCGCTGATCCTGCCCGGCCTGATTACCGGCGCGATCCTGTCTTTCGCCAAGGCGATGGGCGAATTCGGCGCAACGATCACTTTCGTTTCCAACATCCCCAACCAGACGCAGACGCTGCCGTCGGCGATCTACACGTTCACGCAAGTGCCGGGCGGCGATGCCGGCGCGCTCAGGCTGACGCTGATCTCGATCGTCATCTCGATGGCAGCACTTGTCGCATCGGAGGTGCTGGCGCGGCGCGTCGGCAGGCGGATGGATATCGAATGACGGTTGTGGTCGACATCAGCCATCGGCTTGGCGACTTCGAGGTCGACGCCCGCTTCGAGAGCGCCGGGCGGCTGACCGCGCTGTTCGGGCCCTCGGGCTCCGGCAAGACGACGCTGATCAACATGATTGCGGGCCTCATCCGGCCGGACAAGGGGCGGATCGAGGCCGACGGCCGCGTGCTGGTCGATACGGATGCGGGTCGGTTCGTGCCTAAGCACAAGCGCCGCATCGGCATGGTGTTCCAGGACGCGCGGCTGTTTCCGCATATGAGCGTGGCCAGCAATCTGCGCTACGGCCGCTGGTTCACGCCGACGGCCGAACGCTATGCGGACATCAATGCGGTGGTCGACCTGCTCGGCATCGGTGCTTTGCTCGACCGGCGGCCAGCAAAGCTTTCCGGCGGCGAGAAACAGCGCGTGGCGATCGGCCGGGCGCTGCTCGCCAGCCCGAAACTGTTGCTGATGGACGAGCCGCTGGCTTCGCTTGACGAGGCCCGCAAGGCAGAAATCCTGCCTTATATCGAGCGGCTGCGCGACGAGACGAAAATCCCGATCGTCTATGTCAGCCATTCGATCTCAGAGGTCGCGCGGTTGGCAAGCGACGTCGTTGTGCTGGCGCAAGGCAAAGTCGCTGCTTGCGGCCCGACCGGGGCGATCATGCAGCGGCTCGACCTGTTGCCGGCGGAGGAGCGCGGCGAGGGCGGCGCGGTGCTGGATACCGCGGTGCTGCGCCACGACAATGTCTTTGGCATGACCGTGCTCGGCTCGGTGGCGGGCGAGATCCGCGTGCCGCTTCTGGCGGTGCCGGTCGGTGCGCCGATGCGCGTTCGCATCCGTGCCCGCGATGTGATGATCGCCACCGAACAGCCGACGGGTCTCAGCGCGCTCAACATCTTGCAGGGCACGATCGTGACGATGGCGCCGGGCGAGGGCCCCGCGGTCGAGATCGGCATCGACTGCCATGGCGCAACCGTGCTTGCCCGGATCACCGAGCAATCGCGACAGACGCTGAAACTCCGGCTTGGTCGAGAGGTCTACGCGGTGGTCAAGACGGTTAGCTTCGACCCGGCGAATATGAGCGCCGGCCTGCCAGTCGAGGCGGATGGATGACCCGCGGATGATGGTCGCTATATCATTTTGGAATAGCGGTAGCGCCGGAGAGCTTCTAGGATGGATGGCGGGACTGCGGAGGAGAGAATGCCGTCGCTGAGCTTGCGGATAAACCTCGATCCAGAAGGGCGCATCGGGCCGGGCAAGATCGAGCTTCTGCAGCAGATCGCCGCCTTCGGCTCGATCTCGGCGGCGGCGCGCGGCATGGAAATGTCCTACAAACACGCCTGGGATCTGGTCGAGGACATGAACCGGGTGTTCGGCAAGCCGCTGGTCGCGGCGCAGACCGGTGGCAAAAAGGGCGGCGGCGCGCAGTTGACTCCGGCCGGGCTTGCGGTGGTCAGCCGCTTTCGCGCCATCGAACGGGCAGCGGCTTCCGCGGCAGCGGCGCATTTGGAAGCTTTACAGGCGGAGATCGATGCCGGGTGAGGTCGATGGAACCTGTATTGGCGGAGCCTACTCCTCAGGCTCGCCGGGCTTGCGCAGCAGATAAGTGTCCATGATCCAGCCTTTTTTCCGACGCGCCTCGTCGCGGGTCCTGACGATCTCGTCGCCGACGTCGCCAAGGCGGCCGGAAATGAGGATCTCGTCGGGCGTGCCAAGATAAGCGCCCCAGTGGATAAGGAGGTCGTTGTCGTCCAGCGTGTTGAAGGCGCATTTGCCGTCCAGCATGACGACGGTGCTGCCGGCATTGTCGGGCAAGCCTTCCTCGGTGAGCCGGCGGCCGGTGGTGATCTGAACCGCATCGCCGATGCGGTTCAGCGCCATCTTGTGGCTGGCGGCGAGCGCCTGGACGGCAGTGATGCCGGGGATCACCTCGAGCTCGAACGCGACATTGCCTCTCATGCGCACCCGCTCCAGGATGCGCAGCGCGCTGTCGTAGAGCGAGGGATCGCCCCAGATCAGGAAGGCACCGCAGCCATCTTGCGAAAGCTCGTCGCGGATCAGGCTTTCATAGATCGCGGCGATCGCCTCGTGCCAGTCATCGACGGTCGAGCGATAGGAGGGCGCTGGCTCGGCCCGCACCGGCACGTCGAATTCGACGCGGCGCGAGTCTGGATTGGTGACGAACCGGTCACAGATATGGCGGCGCAGTTCTGCGAGATCGTTCTTTTTTGCGCCCTTGTCGGGAATGAACAGCACGTCGGCGCGGTTCAAGCCGTCGACCGCCTGCACGGTCAAGTGGTCGGGATTGCCGGCGCCGATGCCGATGACGAGAAGCTTGCGCATGGGCGATCTCCTGCCCGATCGGAACGTCGCTGTCCAGACTGGACGGCAGGTGGGCATGGCATGTGCGCAAGCGCGGAAGGGCTTTGAAACTCCACATTGAAACGGCTAGAGCGACGTGCGTCCACTTGGACGCACAAAGTACGCTCTAGCACCTTGAATCGTCGCATCGTGCTTTCCGAAAATCGATTCCGATTTTCGGGCCGATGCGATAGAGCGACGTGCGTCCACTTGGACGCGCAAAGTACGCTCTAGCACCTTGAATCGTCGCATCGTGCTTACCGAAAATCGATTCCGATTTTCGGGCCGATGCGATAGAGCGACGTGCGTCCACTTGGACGCACAAAGTACGCTCTAGCACCTGAATCCTCGCATCGTGCTTACCGAAAATCGATTCCGATTTTCGAGCCGATGCGATAGAGTCGTAGCGGCATTTCGCCCAGGGAGCTTCCATGTTCCGTTATGTCCTGACCGCCGCGCTGGCGCTTTCGGCCACGCCCGTGTTCGCCAATGATTCGATCGCCGAATTGGGGACGGGCGGCCTGATCCTGTCGCGCAGCGACGCGGTCGCCATGGAAAGCGAGGACCTCTACATCTCGCCGGAAAAGGTGACGGTCGACTATGTCTTCCGCAACAACACCGACAAGGATGTCGATGCGATCGTCGCCTTTCCGATGCCTGACATCGAAGGCGATCCGAACGAGATGCCGGCAATTCCCGACGGCCAGAGCGATAATTTCCTCGGCTTCGAGGTGACAATAGACGGCGTGGCGGCAAAGCCGCAGCTCGAGCAGAAGGCGTTTGCGCTCGGCATCGACATCAGTGCCGATCTCAAGTCGCAGAACGTGCCGTTCTACCCGTTCGGCGATGCGGCCAGGGCGGCATTGGCGAAGCTGCCGCAAGCGGTTGCCGACGACTGGGTCGACCGCGGCCTCATCATCGAGGATACCGCCGACGACGGTTCGGGCATGAAAACCGTCTATGTGCCGTTCTGGCAATTGCGCTCGACCTATTGGTGGCGCTCGACCTTTCCAGCCAACAAGGCAGTTCGCGTCGCCCATCGCTACAAGCCCAGCGTCGGCGGCACCTCCTCGGTCAGCTTCTTCTATGACGGCCAGTTCCAGGGCCAATACGCCGCCTACAAGACCCGTTACTGCATGGACGGCACGTTCGAGAATGCGATTCGCAAGGCGGCGAAGGGCACTCCCGACGGCACGCCGAGATATTTCGAAAACCGCATCGCCTATGTCCTGACCACTGGCGGCAACTGGGCGACTGGCTCGATCGGCAAGTTCAAGCTGACCGTCGACAAGGGCGATCCGAAGAACCTGGTCTCGTTCTGTGGCGAAAACGTCAGGAAAGTCGGGCCGACGCGTTTCGAGATGACGGCAGAGAATTTCTACCCTGAGCACGACATCGACATATTGCTGCTGGCACCTTCGGGCGGGAGCGGCGGCTGATGGACGTCGCGATCTATGTCGCCATCGCCGAAAACGGTGTGATCGGGCGCGATGGCGGTTTGCCGTGGCGGCTTTCCAGCGATCTCAAGCGGTTCAAGGCCGACACGATGGGCAAACCTATCGTCATGGGTCGCAAGACCTATGAAGGCATCGGCCGGCCTCTGCCTGGCAGGCTCAATATCGTGGTGACCCGCGACAACGCCTGGCGCGCCGAGGGCGTCGAAGTCGTGCATTCGCTCGACGAGGCGATCCGCCTGGCCAAGGTGCGCGGGCGCTGCATGGCCGGCGCCGACGAAATCTGCGTCATCGGCGGCGGCGAGATCTATGCCCAGGCGCTGCCGCTGGCCGACCGCCTGCATGTCACCCATGTCCTTGCCGCGGTCGACGGCGACGCGCATTTCCCGCCGATCGACCCGGATTTGTGGCGCATCGGCCGCTCGCAGGACGTTCCAGCCGGTGAAAAGGATAGTCATGCGACACGCTATTCGGTTTACGAGCGACGCCGCGACGTGCATTGAGAGACGGTAAAGGGTCGCGACGGTCCAAAACGGGCGGTGACGACGACCGATCGCGTTGAAAGCGCGCCGTCGCATCCCTATAGAAGAACAACACCGGATTTTGCGTCGTCAGGCCGGCGCATGAGGGAGCGAAAGGACATTCATGCCCTGGAATGACAAAAGCGGCGGAGGCGGCGGCCCATGGGGCGGCGGCAACAATCCAGGACCCTGGGGGCAGGGACCAAAGGGGCCTAGCGGTCCGCAGGGCTCGCCTCCCGATCTCGAAGACATCATCCGGCGCGGCCAGGACAGGTTGCGGCGTGCTTTGCCGGGTGGCGCTGGCGCCAGCCCAGCCGTGTTCGGATTGATCGCGGCAGCGCTTATAGCGCTGTGGGCGTTCAAGGCGGTCTATACCGTGCAGCCCGACGAGGTTGCGGTCGAACTCAGATTCGGCGTGCCAAAGGCAGAGTTCTCCCAGCCCGGCCTGCATTTCCATTGGTGGCCCATCGAGACGGTCGAGACGGCCGTGATTGCCGAACAACTCGTCAACATCGGCGGCGGCACGGCCTCCGGCAACGGTTCAGGGCTGATGCTTTCGGGCGACCAGAACATCGTCAACGTCCAGTTCTCGGTGGCCTATCAGGTCTCCGATCCGAGGGCCTATCTGTTCGACGTGTCCGATCCCGACGGCATGCTGCGCCAGGTCGCCGAAAGCGCCATGCGCGAAGCGGTCGGCCGGCGGCCGGCGCAGGACATCTTCCGCGACGATCGCGAGGGCATTGCAGCGTCCGTGCGCGAAATCATCCAGACGACGCTGGACGGCTACAAGGCCGGCCTGAACGTCAACGCGATTTCGATCGAGGATGCCGCACCGCCGCGCGAAGTGGCCGACGCCTTTGACGAGGTGCAGCGCGCCGAACAGGACGAGGACAAGTTCGTCGAGCAGGCCAACCAGTATTCCAACCAGAAGCTCGGCCAGGCGCGCGGCGAGGCCGCACAGATCCGCGAGGAGGCGGCCGGCTACAAGAACCGGGTCGTGCAGGAGGCCGAAGGCGAGGCGCAGCGCTTCATCTCGGTCTATGACGAATACGCCAAGGCGCCGGATGTGACGCGCCAGCGGCTTTATCTGGAAACGATGGAGAGGGTTCTGAAGGATTCCAGCAAGGTCATTATCGAGCAAGGCAGCGGACCAGGGGTCGTTCCCTATCTGCCGCTGCCGGCATTGCAGCAGAAGGTGCCGGCGCCGGCGCCGGTGCTGGGAGGAAACCAGTGATGGCCAACCGTCTTCCCATCATCGCCGTCATCGCCGCGGTCGTCCTGTTCCTGCTCTATTCGTCGGTCTTCGTTGTCAATGCGCGCCAGCAGGCACTGGTGCTCAGGTTCGGCGAGATCGTCGACGTCAAGAGCCAGCCGGGCATCTATTTCAAGGCGCCGTTCGCCTTCTTCGATGCCGACAGCGTGCAGTTGATCGAAAACAGGGTGCTGCGCTTCGACCTCGACAACATCCGCGTCCAGGTTTCGGGCGGCAAGTTTTATGAGGTCGACGCCTTCATCGCCTATCGGATCTCGGATCCGCGCGTGTTTCGCTCCGCGGTGTCCGGCCAGATCGAACTGGCCGAGGCACGCTTGAGGACGCGTCTCGACGCCGCCTTGCGCCGTGTCTACGGTCTGCGCGACTTCGAGGCGGCGCTCTCGGAAGAGCGAGCCGTGATGATGCGCGAAGTGCGCGATCAGCTGAGGCCCGACGCCACGTCGCTCGGCCTGCAGATCGAGGATGTCCGCATTCGCCGGACCGATTTGACGGCGGAAGTCTCGCAACAGACATATGACCGCATGAAGGCTGAGCGTCTGGCGGAAGCCGAGCGGCTGCGGGCGCGCGGCAACGAGGCGGCGCAGCGCATCAGGGCGCGCGCCGACCGCGAAGTGGTGGAGATCGTCGCCGAGGCACGGAGAGAGTCTGAAATCCTGCGCGGTGAAGGTGAAGCTCAACGCAGCGCCACCTTCGCGAACGCCTACCAGCGCGATCCAGCCTTCTTCGACTTTTACCGGTCGATGAATGCCTACGGCACGGCGCTGAACAGTACCGGGACGACGATGGTGCTGTCGCCGAATTCGGACTTCTTCCGTTTCTTCCGCAATCCCGCCGGCGCGGACACGCCGGCAGCGCCTGGTGCAGCAGCGGTGCCCCGTGCACCCGCTGCACCGACAGCGCAGCCAGGCACCGGCCAGTAACGGCCGGTGCAGGACTTTCTGGCGGCAATAGGCCTGGTTCTCGCGCATGACCCCGAAAATCGGAATCGATTTTCGGAAAGGATCATGCGCCAAATCAAAGTGCTACAGCGTCCTTTGCGCGTCCAAAAAGACGCGCGGCGCTGTAGTGTCGAGGGCCTGGTCTATGGCGGCTTTCCCGGTCTCGCCAAGAAACTTGCCGGCGAGGTTCTGTCGATGCCGGAAAATACGCTGCGGGTCGCCGGGCTGATTGCAATCGCCGTTGGTGTCGGGCTCGTCTGGCTGGTGCGTGGTGGATGACGATGATTTCGGGATAACGGAGGATTTATCCTCCGCCGATAGCCATAGCCGCAAACGTGCCGTATTTCTTGCCAACATGGCTCGACGCAGCGTTTTCGGCGAGCGCTTTTCTTCTCAGAGACACCGGGAGACTTCTCGATGACATCCAACAGCTTTTTGCGCGCGGCGAGGCGGACGTTGACCGCGGGTGCTGCAGCACTTCTTATCGGCGTCGCTACTGTCCCGTCGCTGGTGACGCCCGCGGCCGCCGACGACGGCCCGGCTTCGGTCGCCGATCTCGCGCAGGGCCTGCTCGGCGCCGTGGTCAATATATCGACCTCGCAGAGGGTGAAGGGCACGGAAGGCCCAGGCGCGGTGCCGATGCCGCAGCTTCCAGAGGGCTCGCCCTTCCAGGACTTCTTCGACGATTTCTTCAAGAACCGTCCCGGCGAACAGGGCAACCCCTCGCAAAAGGTGCAGTCGCTGGGCTCAGGCTTCGTGGTCGACGCCGAGCAAGGCATCGTGGTGACGAATAACCACGTGATCGCCGATGCCGACGACATCGAGGTGAATTTCTCCGACGGCGTGACGCTGAAGGCGACGCTGGTCGGCACCGACACCAAGACCGACGTGGCGGTGCTGAAGGTCGATCCGAAAGGGCACAAGCTGACGGCGGTGAAATTCGGCGATTCCAGCAAGATGCGCGTCGGTGACTGGGTGATGGCGATCGGCAATCCGTTCGGCCTCGGCGGCACCGTGACGGTCGGCATCGTCTCGGCCCGCAATCGCGACATCAATTCCGGCCCCTATGACGATTTCATCCAGACCGATGCCGCGATCAACCGCGGCAATTCCGGCGGGCCGCTGTTCAACAGCGCCGGTGAGGTGATCGGCATCAACACGGCGATCATCTCGCCGTCCGGCGGCTCGATCGGCATCGGCTTTTCCATTCCCTCGCAGCTGGCGTTGGGCGTCGTCGACCAGCTCCGCCAGTTCGGCGAGACGCGGCGCGGCTGGCTCGGTGTGCGCATCCAGCCTGTGACGGACGACATTGCCGAGAGCCTCGGCATGGCGACCGCCAAGGGCGCACTGGTCGCCGGCGTCATCAAGGGCGGGCCTGTCGACAACGGCACTATCCTGGCGGGCGACGTCATCATCAAGTTCGACGGCAGGGACGTCAATGAAATGCGCGACCTGCCGCGCGTCGTCGCCGAGAGCACGGTCGGCAAGGCTGTCGACGTGGTCATCGTGCGCAAGGGCGTCGAGCAGACCGTGAAGGTGACGCTTGGCCGGCTCGAAGATGGCGAAAAGCTTGCCAGCGGCGAGAACGGCAATACCGACAAGGACACTGGCGACGAGGCGCCTGCCGTCCCGACGGCGTCCGTGCTCGGCATGACCGTTGGCGACCTCAACGACGAGACGCGGACGAAATTCGGCATTGCCGCCGAAGTCTCCGGCGTCGTTATCACTGAAGTCGCCAAGGATTCAGCCGCTGCCGAACGCGGCATCCAGGCCGGCGAGGTGATCACCGAGATCGCGCAGGAATCGGTCGCCACGCCCAAGGATGTCATGGACCGGATTGCTGCGCTGAAGGAGCAGGGACGCAAGAATGCGCTGCTGATGCTGGCGTCGAAGAGCGGCGAATTGCGGTTTGTGACGATCCGGATGGACTGAGTCCCGGAGGCGTGCTGATGGTGTGTCGCTGAACCAGTGGATCGCGGCGGCGGTGGCGCCAAAGGTTGGAGCCATGAAGACAGCGGCCGATTTCCTGCGTCGACGGGCTGGTAATGCATCGGGCGATGATTTCGCGAAAGTGCTCGATCGCGTCGGCGTCAAACCGCCGCAACCTGGCGACGAGCTTCCGTTTGAAAAGCGCTGATCAGGGCCGGCGCTGATCAGCGCCGATTTGCTCGCCAATCCGTGGCTGTCAGTCTGTAGAACACATGCCGCTTGAGCATGGCGTGGCTGTCCGGGATGCCGGGGTGGTCGAAATCGCTGGCCGGGTCGGCGGTCATGCCCAGGCGTTCCATGACGGCGGTGGACCGGCTGTTGTCCTTCACGGCGAAGGATACGATTTCCTCGAGGCCAAGCGTTTCGAAGCCATAGGCGAGCCAGGCTTCGGCTGCCTCGGTGACATAGCCATGGCCCCAGAATTCCGGCGCCAGCCGCCAGCCGATCTCGATGGTGCCGGCCGGCAGGAACGGCAAATGATCGGTGTCGAGGAGGCCGACGAAGCCGATGCATTGGCGCGTTTCAATTATCTCGGCGGCAGCGAAACCGTAGCCATCCTCGGCAATCCAGGCGCGGAACTCGTCCATCTTGGCGTCGGCCTGCGCGCGGTCGCGGCGAAACGGAAAGAACTCCATGACGCGCTCGTCGGAGTTGATGCGGTAGAAGAGGTCGCGGTCGCGATCCTCCCAGTTGCGCAGGATCAGGCGTTCGGTGCGGATCGGCGTCACTCCACAAACTCCTCCCGCCGGTAGCCCTGCAGATAGAGAAGCGCGGTCAGGTCGCCATGGTCGATGCGGAATTTTGCCTCCGCCGCCACGACCTGCTTGGCATGAAGCGCCACACCGGTGCCGGCAAGGCGGATCATGTCGAGGTCGTTGGCGCCATCGCCGACAGCAATGGCGTCGGCGGTCGTCAGCCCGAGGCGCGCCGAAATCTCGAGCAGCGCATCGGCCTTGGCGGCACGCCCCAGGATCGGCTCGGCGACCAGCCCGGTAAAGCGGCCATCCTGCTCGATCAGCCCGTTGGCGCGGTTCTCCTGAAAGCCGAGCATGGCGCCGATGCGTGCGGTGAAGACATTGAAGCCACCCGACACGAGTGCAGTCCACGCGCCGTTGGCCCGCATGGTTTGGACAAGCGCGCGGCCACCGGAAGCCAGCGTCAGGCGATTGGCGATGATGCGGTCGACCACGGCAGTGTCGAGGCCTTTCAGCAGCGCCACCCGCTCGCGCAAGGCCGGCTCGAAAGCGATCTCGCCATTCATCGATCGCGCCGTGATGGCGGCGACGTAATCCTTGACGCCGATCTCGTCGGCGAGCTCGTCGATGCACTCCTGGTCGATAACGGTCGAATCCATATCGGCGATAAGGATTTTCTTCCGCCTTGCCTCGGGCCGCTGAACGATCACGTCAACCGGTTCGGGTGCAAGCACGGCGCGCAGGCTGGCGGTCGTTTCAGCGGCTTCGGCCGTCTCGGGCAGGGCGAATTCACAGGCGATGCCTTCGGCCAGCCAGCGAACAGTGCTTGCGCCGACCGACCGCGACGCCATATTCGCAAGCGCCGGCGACAATGCGCGACCGGCGGGATGGGATACAAGCGTGGCGATCAGCGGCATAAAAAATTCCGGCGGGCAGGCGGGCGAGGGCCGCGTTAAGAACGCGATCCTGATAGCCGGGCCGACCGCCAGCGGCAAGTCCGCCCTTGCGCTCGACCTCGCCGAGCGCAACGGCGGCGTCATCGTCAACACCGATTCGATGCAAGTCTATTCGGTGCTCGACGTGCTGACGGCGCGGCCGACTGCTGCCGAACTCGCTCGCGTCCCGCATTTCCTCTACGGGCATGTCCATCCCTCCACCGCCTATTCCACCGGCGCCTGGCTGCGCGACGTGATGAAGCTCATCGACAACGGTACGCTCTTCGAACGGCCGGTGATTTTCGTCGGCGGTACCGGGCTCTACTTCCGCGCGCTTGCGGAAGGCATTTCGGAAATGCCCGACATTCCGCAGTCGATCCGTGATCGCTGGCGCTACGAACTCCAGGAGCAGGGCGCCGCCAAGCTGCACCGCATCCTGCTGCGCAGGGATTCTGCAGCCGGCATGATGCTGAAGCCGACCGACGGCCAGCGCATTGTGCGGGCGCTGGAGGTGCTCGAGGCATCGGGCCGTTCCATCCTGGAATGGCAGGCGGCGCGCGGCCGTCCACTGATCGACAGGGCCAGCACGCGCTTCCTTGTGATCGAGCCGGACCGAGCGGAGCTGGTGGAGCGGACCGAGGCGCGGTTCGACCGCATGATGGAGAAGGGCGCCCTCGACGAGGTCAGGCAGATCACCGATCTTGGTCTCGATCCCGACTTGCCGGCGATGAAAGCGATCGGCGTTCGCGAACTCCAGGCCGCAATGGCCGGCGAGCTGAGTTTTCCCGAAGCGATCGAGCGCGCGAAGATCGCGACGCGACAGTATGCCAAGCGCCAGGCGACCTGGTTCAGGCATCAGTTGGGTCCGGAATGGCTGAGATTGCGCCCTGGTGATCGTGTGGAATCCACGATCTTGGACACCTTTTCGAGTGCAACCTGAAAAGTTGACTTTAAGGGAAGACCTCCCGTTGAAGTTGTCCTAATTAACCCTCCGTAAGGCCGTCGATGCCATAACGTCTTTGGGGTTTTGCAACGGGGAGCAGATGCGTTTTCACAAGGCGGAATCAGCCTTTTTCGTCTTCATCTTCGTGATCCTGGCCGCCGGCCTGGTGACGCTTCACGCCTATGGGCTTCTGCAGGCGCTCGCGGCGGAGATCACTACGCCTGCCGCGATTGAGAAGACCACTTATCTCAACAAGCTGTTGTTTGGGACCGGCGTCCTTTTGGCGACTGCCCTGTTCTTCGGGATTTTCTTCATCTACCCGCTGATCCGCAAGCAGGCGACGGAAGAAGGCAAGCTGCGCGCCATGACGGTTTCGCTCAGCGCCCGTTCGGAAACGCTGGAGCATGCGGCGCTGACCGACGGCCTGACCGGCATGCAGAACCGGCGTTATTTCGACGATGCACTGAAGGAATATCTCGAGGAATTCCGTCGCATCGACAAGCCGGTCGGGCTGATGATCCTTGATCTCGACCATTTCAAGCAGGTCAACGACACCCACGGTCATGACGTCGGCGACCAGGTGTTGCGGGCGGTCGCCAATTGTCTCAAGGACATGACGCGTTATCACGACGTGGTAGCACGCCTGGGTGGTGAGGAGTTCGCAGTTGTCACCCCCAACATGGATGCCGAACTTCTGTCCAGGTTCGCCGAGCGCATCCGCAAGGCGATCGCCAACATGTCGATACTATCGGGCAATGTCCGGCTGAAGATCACCACCAGCGTCGGTCTCGCCGTCTGGGATCGCAAGGAAACCGCCGAAGAGTTCTATCGCCGCGCCGACCGCCAACTGTATGAGGCCAAGAGGCAAGGCCGCAACCGCGTCTGCGCCTGAAATCCCGGAGAAGAATTCATGAGGCCGGCCGACTGACGCAGCTTTCTCGACTTCCGGTGCTCATGGACTCAAATGTCCACTCCGCGCCGGGTTCTCGAAAGCCACGTCATTCGATCCGGCCTGATGAATTCCCTTCCGGGATTTGCCCTGGTTTCCTAGGGTGACATAGTTTTAACTTTGGAAGCGCCTTAGCCTCACAGGCTAAAGCCGCCCGGCTCAATCGTTCTGCGAGCGCAGGCCGAAGGTTGCGGGTTTCAGGCCATAACGCATGTCGAAATCGTCGTCCGGCTGGGCGCGTGCGACAGTCGGGGCGGGCGGCTTGCGGTAGTCGGGATCGCCGGCCTGCTGGCTCGAATCGACGACTTCGGCGAAGGCCATCGCCTGCTGCGGTTTTGGAACGTTGCGAAGCCTTTCGACGATCGCCACCAGATCGACGTCATGGCCAAGCTCGGACGGCAAGGCTTCCTCGCGTTTGGCTGTGCCCGGGATCAGGCCATCGGACAGTTTTTCGAATTTCATTCGCATGGTCGTCGCCACGCCTTCACCAAAGGCGATGGCTTCGCGCTGGCCCATCGAAGACAGGAACGCCAGTGTCGAGGCCGAGGAATCGGCGATCGCCGAGCGGATGATCGCCTGGTCCTGCTCGTTGGCGAGCCGCATCGCAAAAAAGGTCGAGCACTGCGACAGGATGGTGGGGTCGAGTTCACCCGGGCGCTGGGTGACGATGCCGAGATAACAACCATACTTGCGGCCTTCCTTGGCGATGCGCGACAGCGCGTGCCGGGTCGGCGCGAAACCAAGGCGCGGATCGGCCGGCATGTAGCGGTGCGCTTCCTCGCACAGCAAAAGCAGCCGCAGCCGGCCTTCGCTCCACAGCGCCAGGTCGAAGGCCAGACGCGCCAGCACCGAGCAGACGGAATTGACCACTTCCGAAGGCATGCCTGCCATCTCGAAGCAGGTCACCGGGCGCCCGTGATGCGGCACGCGGAAGATGTTGCCGATCGTCTCGTGGATGGTGTCCTCGATCAGCCGCGAGTTGAACATGAAGCGGTAGCGCGGATCGGAGGCTGCCGATTCGATGCGCGTCTTCAGCGATTTGAGGGTGGGGCGGTCGTTCTTGCTTTCCAGCAGTCCCATGCGCTCGTCGATCTGCTTGATGAGATCGACAATGCGATAGGGCACCGGCGTGTCCGCGGTCAGCGCATCGCTGCCGCGCCTGAGATACGTGCCCGAATTCGGGTTGCGATAAAGGTTTTTGGCCGCGGGAATAAGATCGCGCAAGGCGTCCACCTCTTCCGGCACGATCTCTCGACCGCGAAACAGCACTTCGGCAAACTCCTCGAGCTTGAACATCCAGAAGGGCAGGTCCAGCGTCGCCGAATCGACTCTGACGCAGTGCTCTGGCAAGGACGCGGCGAACTCGTTGTGCGGATCGAGGATGAGAACGCGCAGGTCGGGTCGAGCGGCGATCGACTTGCGCAAAAGCAGCGAGACGGCGGTGGATTTGCCGACGCCGGTGGTGCCGACAATGGCGAAATGGCGCGCCAGCGTGTCGTCGATAGCGATGTTGGCGTCGATCGCCTCATCCTGTGACAGCGTGCCGATGGTGATCGAGTGACGCCCGGCCAGGTCATAGACCGCCTGCAGGTCGCGGCTGCGGATGCGGTGGGCAATGGCGCCGATATGCGGATAGGTGGTGATACCGCGGTCGAAAACCGGTTTGGCGCCGGGCTCGGCGCCGTCGCGCACCTCGCCGATGAGCTCGATACTGACCTCGATCGGGTTCTGGCCCTCATCGTGCCAGGCGCGATCCGACTTGCCGACCGCGTAGACCAGCCCGACGGTTCGCGTGTTGCCAAGGTTGATGGAGATCATCTTGCCGACGCTCCAATGGCCGGTGACAGTGCCTACGATATCGGCGGCATGGGCGCTGATGGTGGCGCGCGCGCCGTCGCACTGGACGACATTGCCCAGAACGCGCTTGTCGCTCTGCTCCGCCTTGCGTCGCTCCTGCAATGTCGGCTCTCCAACGGAGGCGTCGCGGTCGACGAACACGGACAGGCTGTTCCCCATTTCCCTTTTCCACTTTCCCCAGCGCGATCGATCTTACGCCGACGCGGTTAAGGGGGGGTGAGGTCGGATGGTGTAGGGACGATTAAGCCAGTCGCGAAAATTGAACCGACCGGCGGCCAGTCCCGGCGACAGCCCTGAATTTCTATCCCGTGTGATGGACCTGCTGCAGGCCGTAGACCGGCGTCGCGATGCCTTCGTGCCGTGCTTTCAATTGCAGCGACAGGAACTGCGAATAGTGGCGTGACTGGTGCAGATTGCCGCCATGGAACCAGAGCGCTTCCTGTTGTGTCGGCTTCCACATGTTGCGCTGCTCGCCCTCCCAGGGACCGGGATCCTTGGTGGTGTTCGAGCCGAGCCCCCAGCATTTCCCGACTTTGTCGGCGACCTCTTTCGAGATCAGCTCCGCCGCCCAGCCGTTCATCGAACCGTAGCCGGTGGCATAGACGATGACATTGGCAGGCAGCTCAGTGCCGTCGCTGAGCAGGACCGAATGTTCCTTGATCTCGGTCACGTCGACGCCGCTCTTCAGCTTGATGGCGCCGTCGATGATCAGCTGGGAGGCGCCGATATCGATATAGTAGCCGGAACCGCGCCTGAGATATTTCATGAACAGGCCCGAACCGTCGTCGCCCCAGTCGAGCATGAAGCCAGCTCTTTCCAGGCCCTCGTAGAAGGCGGCATCACGCTCCTTCATCTTCTCGTAGAGCGGGATCTGGAAGTCGTGCAGGATCTTGTAGGGCAGCGAGGCGAAGATGAGATCGGCCTTGGCCGTGGTCATGCCGTTTTGCACGGCCTGCTCCGAATAGAGGGCTCCGAGCCCGATATCCATCAGCGTGTCGGATCTGACGATGTGCGTGGTCGATCGCTGCACCATGGTGACGTCGACGCCGGCTTCCCAGAGTGCGGCGCAGATATCATGCGCGGAATTGTTCGACCCGATGACGACGACTTTCTTGCCAGCGTAGCTGTCTGGACCGGGATGTTTCGAGGAATGGTGCTGATCGCCCTTGAAATTCTCCATGCCTTTGAACTGCGGGATGTTGGGTCGGCCCGACATGCCGGTGGCCAGCACCAGCTGCTTCGGCTTCAGCTTGATGTCCTTGCCGTCGCGATGGACGACGACCGTCCATTCCTTCTTCTGATCGTCATAGGTGGCGCTCTTGGCCTCAGTGGAGGACCAATAGTTCAGCTCCATGACCTTGGTGTACATTTCTAGCCAGTCGCCGATCTTGTCCTTGGGCGAGAAGACCGGCCAGTTCCGAGGAAAGTCGATATAGGGCAGATGGTCGTACCAGACCGGATCGTGCAGGCAGAGCGACTTGTAACGCTTGCGCCATGAATCGCCCGCACGCTCGTTCTTCTCGACGATGATGGTCGGCACGCCGAGCTGCCGCAGCCGGGCACCGAGCGCGATGCCGCCCTGGCCGCCGCCGATGATCAGCGTGTCGGGCTGATTGACAAAGCCGAGTTCGGTCGCTTCCTTCTCGCGCTCCTCCTTCCAGGTCGGCCGGTTCTTGCCGTGACCGTGCTTGGCACCCATCGGCCGGGCGAAGCCGGCGTGTTCCTCATGGCCCTTCAACTCGACCATGGTGGTGAGCAGCGTCCAGATCTTGCCGTTCCTCAGCCTGATATGGCCGAAGCCGCGCGCAACCTCCGTTTCGAAACTGATCCAGCCTTCGAGCAGCCCGTCGCTCTCCGTGGCGTCTTCGCCTTTCGCAAGCGCCCAGTTCGATGGCTTTATCTTCGCCAACTGGCTCATCAGCATTTCGCGCACCTGGTCGCGACCTTCCATGGTCTTGATGTTCCAGGTGAAGGTCACCAGGTCGCGCCAGTAGCAGTCTTCCTGAAAGCACCCGACCGCTCCGTCGATGTCGCCGGCCGCGAGCGCTGCGCTGAATTGGTCGAGCACGTCGGATAGTTTCTTGGCTGGGGTCTTGTCGAGCATCAAACTTCCTCCCGTGAAGTGCTGGTCGTCATCGCGGCTTGCCGGCCCCTCCAGGCCGGTCGACCGGAGTATCGCGGCAAACGGCGTGCCGCGTCACGTCGTCAAATAGTTTGGCGCGGTTTCAATGGCTTATCTGGATGATCGCGGACACTGATCCTGCCGGCGATCATGCGGAACGGTGGTTCGAGGCGATGGGTGCAACCGGGCTGCCTGGCCCGAACCGTCTGGCGTCTTTCATATTCGCCGTTGACAGCGGCGCAAAACCAATTCTATTGTCCGCCACCATGAAAACGGCACTCATTCTCGTAGTAGGAAAGCGTGTGGGCAAGGCGGTGTAACCGCCGGGCGAAAACCCCCCATGCGCAAGACACAGGCTCCCTCGGGGGCCTTTTTTATTGCCCGAAACACGACTAAACGACCAGCAATCGCCCGATGGCGGACAATACGGGACCAGACCGATGAGCAGTGGACAGAACGAACGGCGCGAAATGACCGGAGCCGAAATGGTGGTGCAGGCGCTGAAGGACAACGGCGTCAAGCATGTCTTCGGCTATCCGGGCGGCGCAGTTCTCCCGATCTATGATGAAATCTTCCAACAGGATGAGGTCGAGCACATCCTCGTCCGTCACGAGCAGGGTGCCGGTCATGCGGCGGAGGGCTATGCGCGGTCGACCGGCAAGGCCGGCGTCATGCTGGTGACATCGGGGCCGGGCGCCACCAACGCGGTCACGCCGCTGCAGGATGCGCTGATGGATTCGATCCCGCTGGTCTGCCTGACCGGTCAGGTGCCGACCTCGCTGATCGGCTCGGATGCGTTCCAGGAGTGCGACACGATCGGCATCACGCGGCCCTGCACCAAGCACAATTGGCTGGTGAAGGATGTCAACGAGCTCGCGGCGATCATCCATGAGGCCTTTCACGTCGCGACGACAGGACGCCCCGGTCCGGTCGTCGTCGATATCCCGAAGGACGTGCAGTTCGCCAAGGGCGCCTATGTGCCGCCGCAGACGGCGCCGCGCACGAGCTATCAGCCCAAGGTCCAGGGCGACCTGGACAAGATTAAGGCGGCGGTCGAGCTGATGGCCAACGCGAAAAGGCCGATCCTCTATACCGGCGGCGGTGTCATCAATTCCGGCCCGGAAGCCAGCCATTTGCTGCGCGAACTGGTCGACCTGACCGGCTTCCCGATAACCTCGACGCTGATGGGCCTTGGCGCCTATCCGGCTTCGGGCAAGAACTGGATGGGCATGCTCGGCATGCACGGCACCTATGAAGCAAACATGGCGATGCATGATTGCGACGTCATGGTCTGCATCGGCGCGCGCTTCGACGACCGCATCACCGGCCGGCTCAGCGCGTTCTCGCCGAATTCGAAAAAGATCCATATCGACATCGATCCGTCGTCGATCAACAAGAACGTCCACACCGATGTGCCCATTATCGGCGATGTCGGCCGGGTTCTGGAGGATCTGGTGCGGCTGTGGCGGGCCACCGCCAGGGCCGACAAGAAGGCGCTGCACCCGTGGTGGGAGCAGATCGCGAAATGGCGGGCACGGGATTCGCTTGCCTACAAGATGAACCACGACGTCATCATGCCGCAATATGCCGTCCAACGGCTCTATGCGCTGACCAAGGATATGGACACCTACATCACCACCGAGGTCGGCCAGCACCAGATGTGGGCGGCGCAGCACTATCATTTCGAGAAGCCGAACCGCTGGATGACCTCCGGCGGGCTCGGCACGATGGGCTACGGCCTGCCGGCGGCGCTCGGCGTGCAGATTGCGCACCCGGATGCGCTGGTCATCGACATTGCCGGCGACGCCTCGGTGCAGATGACGATGCAGGAGATGAGCGCCGCGGTGCAGCACGAGGCGCCGATCAAGATCTTCATCCTCAACAATCAGTATATGGGCATGGTGCGGCAGTGGCAGCAGCTTCTGCACGGCAACCGGCTGTCGCATTCTTACACCGAAGCGATGCCGGATTTCGTCAAGCTCGCCGAAGCCTATGGCGGCCATGGCATCCGCTGCGAGAAGCCGGACGAACTGGACGACGCCATCAAGGAGATGATCTCGGTGAAGAAGCCGGTGATCTTCGACTGCCGGGTCGCCACGCTTGCCAACTGCTTCCCGATGATCCCGTCGGGCAAGGCGCATAACGAGATGCTGCTGCCGGACGAGGCGACCGACGAGGCGGTGGCCAACGCCATCGACGCCAAGGGCAGGGAACTGGTGTAACCCCTAACGCCCGAGCCGAGGCAGGGCTGTCGGAAGAAGCCGTGCGGAAACAGAAAAACAGCTCAAAGTTTGAAAACGAGATTCATGTCATGAACGCACAGCACCTTCAACCCACCGGTTCCGCCTACTTCATCGCCAAGGAGACGGAAAGACCGGAAATCCACACGCTTTCCGTGCTGGTCGACAATGAGCCGGGCGTGCTTGCCCGGGTCATCGGCCTGTTTTCCGGACGCGGCTACAATATCGAGAGCCTGACCGTTTCCGAAACCGAGCACGAGAAGCATCTGTCACGCATCACCATCGTGACGCGCGGCACGCCGCATGTGCTGGAGCAGATCAAGCACCAACTCGAGCGCATCGTGCCGGTGCACCGTGTCGTCGACCTCACCGTGCGCTCGCACGAGCTCGGCCAGGAACGGCCGCTGGAGCGGGAACTCGCGCTGGTGAAAGTGGCCGGCACCGGCGAGGGCCGCGTCGAGGCGCTGAGGCTGGCCGATGCCTTCCGCGCCAGCGTCATCGACGCCAACACCGAGCATTTCATTTTCGAGATCACCGGCAAGGGCTCCAAGATCGACCAGTTCATCGCCATCATGAAGCCGCTCGGCCTGGTCGAGATCTGCCGCACCGGCGTGGCGGCGATGAATCGCGGCCCGCAAGGGATGTGATCATCCGGCGCTTTGGGTCCAGTGCTCTGGCACCGCCTGTATTTGTTCTGTCGGCTTGATCCTGACCTTCTGGCCCGGCTGCCGCCGTAAGCTGGCCTTTGTGCGTCTGAGGTAAAAGGACAATATTGCTGACCTTCTTGGGAGAAGCCAATGACCCTCGATGCGTTCCTTGCCCTGCTGGTCTATGCCTTCGTGACTTCGATCACACCGGGTCCGAACAACTTCATGCTTCTGGCTTCCGGCGTGAATTTCGGTTTTGCCAAAACCATTCCGCACATGCTGGGCATCAGCATCGGCTTCCTCGTGCTGTTGCTTGCCGTCGGCTTTGGTCTTGGCGCGGTGCTGACTGCGTTTCCGGTTCTCCACACCGCATTGAAGATCGCTGGCGGCGTTTATCTGCTCTATCTCGCCTGGAAGATCGCCATGTCGCGTTCGCTCAGCAGCAAGGGCGAGACCAAGGCGCGACCGATGCACTTCATCGATGCGGCAGCGTTCCAGTGGGTCAATCCCAAGGCGTGGGTGATGGCGGTCACCGCCATGGCCGTCTATGCCGTTCCGGAGCATCCGTTTCTGTCGGTGGCGCTGGTTTCAATAGCCTTCACCGTCGTCAACCTGCCGAGCGTTTCGGTGTGGGCAGGTTTCGGCACGGCGCTGCGCGGTTTTCTGTCGGACCCGGTGCGGCTGAAATGGTTCAACATCGCAATGGGCGTGCTGCTGGCAGCGACACTGTGGCCGATGCTGCGGTAGCTGCCGTTTTACTGTGCAATGCACATTAAATCTTCGTAATCCCGGGTTTTGGCCCTTTTTTGCCCTCGGCACCCTCTATCTATTTGGTGAAACCGCGGCACGAGGCTGCGAGTTATACCCAGACATGACCACCGAACCACGGCGTGTCGGAGGGAAGGTCTTTGACGATGCGTGGAAAGATCGTGCTTGCGATGCTTGCGGTCGCCCGCTGCGGGTGAACTTCAATCTTCCGGAAAGCGATCTTGCCCTTTTGCACAAGGCGCTGGCGGCGCCAGGGCAAGGCGCAGTCACGCTGACCAGGGACGGTGACCCGACACCGATCGGCAAGGGGACCCTCGATTTCGTCGATTCCAGCGTCGACACCGCCTCCGGCACGATTGCAGCCCGGGCCAGCGTGCCCAACCCCGATCTTTCGCTGTGGCCGGGCCAATATGTCAATGTCGTGCTCAATGCCGGCATCATGCCGCAGATGACCTCGGTTCCCACGGTTGCGGTCCAGCCAAGCCAGAAGGGGCCGTTCGTCTATGTGATCAAGCCCGACAACACGCTGGAGGTGCGGCCCGTGCAGGTCGCACTGACCGAAGGCGACAACAGCGCCATCGGCGAGGGGCTGAAAAGCGGCGAAAATGTCGTCGTCGAAGGCCAGGCAAAGCTGAAGGACGGCGCGCCGGTCCGCGAAGGCGAGGCCGGTGATCAGGCGTCTCCCAGGGTTGCCGAGGCCGGCAAGGCGGGCGGGACGCGGCCATGATCTCCGAATTCTGCATCCGCAGGCCTGTCGCCACCCTGCTCATGTCGTTTGCGCTCGTGCTGGGCGGCCTGTTCGCTTACAAGTTCCTGCCGGTGGCCGCTCTGCCGAGCGCCGAATTTCCGGTGGTCAATGTCTCGGCCTCGCTGCCCGGCGCCTCGCCGGAAACCATGGCGACCTCGGTGGCAACGCCGCTGATCAAGCAGTTCACCACCATCGCCGGCATCGATTCGATCTCGACCACCAACGCGCTCGGCTCGACCTCGATCGCCATCCAGTTCGTGCTCAACCGCGATATCGATGCGGCCGCCGCCGACGTGCAGGCGGCGATAGCGCGAACGCAGCGGCAACTGCCGCCCGAGATGACTAGCCCGCCGAGCTACCGCAAGGTCAATCCGGCCGATGCGCCGATCCTGCTGATGTCGCTGGTCAGCGACACCGTTCCGCTGACAGATCTCGATGCCTTTGCCGAGAATGTGATCTCGCCGTCGCTGTCGACGATCGAAGGCGTGGCGCAGGTCTCGATCTTCGGCCAGCAGAAATACGCGGTGCGCGTCCAGATCGATCCGACGGCGCTCGCCGCACGCGGTATTTCGATCGACCAGCTGCAGACGGCGATCGCCTCGGCCAACAGCAACACGCCGCTCGGCGTGCTGCAGAACGACAAGCAGCAGCTGACCATCACCGCCAATACCCAACTGAACAACGCGGCGGGATTTTCCAACATCATCGTTGCCACCAGGAACGGCCGTCCGGTGCAGCTCGGCGAGGTCACCCGCGTCATCGATTCCGTCGAGACCACGACGACGGCAAGCTGGTACGACGGCACCCGCGCGATCATCATGGCGGTGCAGCGTCAGCCCGATGCCAACACCGTCGACGTCGTCGACCGCGTCAAGGCGATGCTGCCGTCCTTCCAGGATCAGATGCCGGCGGCGGCCAGCATCCGGTTGCTCAACGACCGCTCGACGTCGATCCGCGAGGCGGTCGACGACGTGCAGTTCACGCTGCTGCTCACCATCGCGCTGGTGGTGATGGTGATTTTCCTGTTCCTGCGCCGGGTAACGGCGACGATCATCCCGGCGGTGGCGGTGCCGATCTCGCTGATCGCCACGCTCGGCGCCATGTTCCTGTTCGGCTTTTCCATCGACAACATCTCGCTGATGGGGCTGACGCTGGCGGTCGGCCTTGTCGTCGACGACGCGATCGTCATGCTGGAGAACATTTTTCGCCACATGGAGGAGGAGGGACTCTCGGCCTTCGACGCGGCGCTCAAGGGGGCGCGCGAAATCGGCTTCACCATTATTTCGATCTCGATCTCGCTGGTCGCTGTGTTCATCCCCGTGCTTTTGATGGGCGGCGTGATCGGGCGCATCTTCAACGAATTCGCGGTGGTGGTGACGGTCGCCATCCTGGCCTCGATGTTCGTGTCGCTGACGCTGACGCCGATGCTGTGCTCGCGGCTCTTGTCGGTTTCGAGGGCTGAGCGCGAAGCAGCGCAGGGCGAAGGTCACAGGCACAATTTCTTCATGCGGGGTTATGACTGGCTGCTGACAGTTTGCCTGCGGCACAGGTTCCTGGTTCTTCTCGTCTTCATTGGGACGGCCGCACTGTCGGCCTGGCTGATCCAGACCTCGCCGAAGGGCTTCTTTCCGCAGGAGGATATCGGCCAGATTTCGGTGACGACCACCGCGCGCCAGGACATCTCGTTCGACGCCATGGTGAAGCTGCAGGGGCAAGTGGCCGATGTCTTTACCCATTCACCCTATGTCTCGCATGTCGGGTGGTCGGTAGGCAGCGGAGACAACGCACTCAACCAGGGCCGGCTGTTTGTGCAGTTGAAGGACAAGGACCAGCGCCCTGTCATCGACAAGGTGCTTTCGGATCTGCGGCGGCAGCTGGCCAATGTCGCCGGCATCGAAACCTTCATGCAGCCGGTGCAGAACCTGCGGCTCGGCGCGCGCGCTTCGGCCAGCGCCTATCAACTCGTCGTGCAGGGCCTCGACATCGGCGCGGCGGACAGCTGGGCGCAGAAGCTCACCGACGCGATGGCCGCCGACCGTAGCGCCTTCACCGACGTCACCAATGACTTGCAGAACAACGCCCTGCAGGCGTCGCTGGTGGTCGACCTCGACAAGGCGGCGACGCTCGGCGTCGATACCGATACGTTGCGCTCCAGCCTCTATGGCGGTTTCGGCACCGAGCAGGTCTCGACCATCTTCGGTTCGGCTGACAGCTACGAGGTGATCATGGAACTCGACCCGAGGATCGAGTGGTCGCCAGAAAGGATGCTGGCGATCAAGGTGAGGACGGCCAGCGGCAGCCTGGTGCCGCTCGGCGCCTTTGCCCGCGTCGATCGGACCGCCGGGGCCCTGACCGTCAATCAGCTCGGCCAGCTTCCGGCAGTGACCATTTCCTACAACCTGCCTCAGGGCGTCGCGCTCGGCGACAGCGTGAGCCGCATCGATGCGCTGAAGGAAAAGATCGGCATGCCGGCGACGATCTCGACCACTTTTTCGGGCACGGCGAAAACGTTTCAGGATTCGCTTGCCAACCAGGGCCTGCTGATCGCCGGCGCGATCCTGACCATCTACATCGTCCTCGGCATCCTCTACGAGAGCTTTATCCATCCGCTCACTATCCTGACCGGACTGCCGTCGGCGGTGCTCGGCGCGCTTGTTGCACTGCGGCTGGCGGGGATGGACCTGTCGGTGATCGCGGTCATCGGTATCCTGATGCTGATCGGCATCGTCAAGAAGAACGGCATCATGATGATCGACGTCGCGCTCGAACTCAGGCGCGAGGGGATGTCGCCGCTCGAGTCCATTCACAAGGCCTGCCTGATGCGCTTCCGGCCGATCATGATGACGACGCTGGCGGCACTGATGGGCACGATCCCGATCGCGCTCGGCACCGGCGCCAGCGCCGCTCGGCGTGGCGGTGGTCGGCGGCCTCGTCGCTTCGCGAGCGCTGACGCTGTTCGTCACGCCGGTCATCTATGTCTACATGGAGCATTTTTCGGGCTGGCTTGTCGGGCTGTGGCCGAAGCGCCGGCACGAGCGGCCACCTGTCGAGGCCGTCGACCAGCCGTCGCTGTTCGAGAACGGAGAAGCGTTGCAGGGCGAGCCGCACAAGGCGGCGGCCGAATAGAAGCCGACGGGCTGGCCCAAACCGCGGCGCTTGCGGTGGAACGCTTGCAGCCGTAATTTACGGCCATGTCCCACGATCATAATCACGACAACGAGCTTGATCCTTTTGCCGCCCGGGTGCGCGCACTGGAGACGATCCTCACCCAGAAAGGGCTGATCGATCCGGCCGCGATCGACGTGATCGTCGACACCTATGAGACAAAGATCGGTCCGCGCAACGGCGCCAAGGTGGTGGCGAAGGCGTGGGTCGAGCCGGACTTTGCCGTTTTGCTGAAACGCGACGCGACGGCGGCGATCGGCTCGCTCGGCTACACTGGCCGGCAGGGCGAGCACATGCAGGCCGTGTTCAACACGGCGGACACGCACAACCTCGTCGTCTGCACGCTGTGCTCCTGCTACCCGTGGTCGGTGCTCGGCCTGCCGCCGGTCTGGTACAAGGCGCCGCCCTATCGTTCGCGCGCGGTCATCGATCCGCGCGGCGTGCTCGAGGAATTCGGGCTGACCTTGCCGGCAACGACAAAGATCCGGGTGTGGGATTCGACCGCCGAGCTGCGTTACCTGGTCGTGCCGATGCGGCCGAAGGGCACCGACGGCTGGAGCGAGGAGCGGCTCGCGGATCTGGTGACGCGCGACGCGATGATCGGCACCGGCCTGGCGCGGGAGCCGGCATGAACGGGCCGCATGATCTCGGCGGGCAGATGGGGTTCGGGCCGGTCGCGCCCGAAAAGGACGAGCCCTGTTTCCATGCCGCCTGGGAAAGGCGGGCGCTTGGCGTGACCTTGTGCGCGGGCGCCATGGGCGCCTGGACCATCGACGAGAGCCGGCATGCGCGGGAATTGCTGCATCCCGCCGACTATTATGGCTCCAGCTATTATGAGATCTGGATCAAGGCGCTCGAAACCTTGCTGAAGCGGCACGGCTTCGTCAGCGACCGCGATCTGGCCGCGGGCAAGGCGGTCGACCCTGCCGCGACGCCAAAGCGGGTGCTGAAGGCCGAAAACGTGCCGGCAGTGTTGGCCAAGGGCGGCCCATGCGACCGGCCGATCGCCGCGCCGGCCCGGTTCAAGGCAGGCGATATGGTGCGCACGAAAAATTTCCATCCGACCGGCCACACAAGGTTGCCACGCTACGCACGCGGCAAGCAAGGCGCCGTCGAGGCGGTGCGCGCTGGTTTTGTCTTCCCTGACACCAATGCACATGGCCAAGGCGAAAACCCGCAATGGGTCTATGCGGTGGTTTTTGACGGCGCCGAGATCTGGGGCGAGGGCGCCGATCCGACGCTGACCGTGTCGATCGATGCCTGGGAGAGCTATCTTGAGCCGGCGTGAGGCGAAGTCAGCCACCGCCACGCTGCCGGCGGATGCGCCGGTATTCGCCGAGCCGTGGCAGGCGGAAGCCTTCGCCATGACGGTCGCGCTGCACGACAGCGGCCTGTTCTCCTGGAGCGAATGGGCGGACGCCTTGTCCGCCGAGGTCAAGCAGCCTGGTGCCGCAAGCGATGACCACGATTATTACGAGCACTGGCTGGCGGCGCTGGAAAATTTGCTGTCGGCAAAAGGCGTTGCCGGCAAGGGCGACGTCGATCCGCTCGCTGCCGCCTGGGAACGCGCCGCGCTTGCAACGCCGCACGGCAAGCCGATCCTGCTCGAGAACGATCCCAGCCCGACCGAAGGTCGTGGCGGCCCGACCGAAGGTCGTGGCGGCCCGACCGAGGGTCGTGGCCCGGCCGGCTAGACCGTCTCGAACCGTGCTCGTTCTCTTTACGTTCTGATCTCTGCCTGATAAATTGCGTCATTGCAGGCGGTGCGGCCCGCCGCCGATGATCGTTGCGCCTTGTCTTTCCCTCGCGAATCCGGTCTCTCGCGCTGATGGAATTCTCTCCTCAACAGGACGATGCGCTGAAGGCGGTCGCGACCTGGCTCAAGACCGGAAAGCCGCAGCTGTTCCGGCTGTTCGGCTATGCCGGCACCGGCAAGACGACGCTGGCGCGCTATTTCGCCGAGCATGTCGACGGCCAGGTGCAGTTCGCCGCCTTCACCGGCAAGGCGGCGCAGGTGCTGCGTTCCAAGGGCGCGGTCAATGCCCGCACCATCCATTCGCTGATCTACCGGCCGAAGGGCGAGGAATCGGTGGCGGACGAGGTGACCGGCAAGACTTCGATGTCGCCGACCTTTTCGCTCAACCGGCAAAGCCCGATCTCGCGGGCCAAGCTCGTCGTCATCGACGAATGTTCGATGGTAGACGAGCAGCTTGGCCGCGACCTCTTGAGTTTCGGCACGCCGATCCTGGTTCTCGGCGATCCCGGCCAGCTGCCGCCGATCTCGGGCGGCGGCTTCTTCACCGAGCATGAACCGGATATTCTGCTCACCGAGATCCACCGGCAGGCGCGCGACAACCCGATTATCCGGCTGGCGCTCGACGTGCGCGAGGGCCGCGAGTTCATGCGCGGCGACTATGGCGCGGCGCAGGTGATCGGCAAGGAAGACGTCACCCAGGAACTGGTGCTGAAGGCGGACCAGGTGCTGGTCGGCACCAACAGGACGCGGCGTCGCTACAATCAGCGGCTGCGCGAGCTGAAGGGGTTCAATGCCGACTATCCACAGGCCGGCGACAAGCTCGTCTGCCTGCGCAACGACCCAGCCAAGGGACTGCTCAACGGCTCGCTGTGGAAGGTGATGACCTCGTCGCGCGAGACGGTGAAACCCGGCATCAATCTGCTGGTCTCCCCGGAGGAGGACGATCCGGACCGCGGCGTCGCCAAGATCAAGCTGCTCAAAGCGGCGTTCGAGGACCCGGACGCCGACATTCCCTGGCAGCAGAAAAAACGCTTCGACGATTTCGACTATGGCTACGCGCTGACCGTGCACAAGGCGCAAGGCTCGCAGTGGAACGAGATCGTGCTTTTCGACGAAAGTTGGGCGTTCAAGGAAACCCGCCAGCGCTGGCTCTACACGGCAATCACGCGGGCGGCGGAACGGCTGACGATTGTCAGATAGGCCGGTCGAGCAGCCCCCATGGACCAGGAATCTGGGACTGGCACGGGGTCGACCTGCGTCAGCGTGGGGCCAGCGGTCTGGCGTCGAGCCATTCCCAGGCGGATGCTTCGTCCTTTGCCTCGAAATGCCTGAGTTCGACGGCTGAGGAAGCAGGCAGCACGCTCTGTGCGCTGGGTACCCAGTTCGGCTCGCCGAGCGCAGCGCAGCGGCCGACATGCTCCACGGCATGGGCCGTGCCCTGTTCAAGCGTTTCGTCCGACACATCGGCCCAATCGACGCCTTCATGGTCGATCAGGCGCACCAGCACGTCTATTTTCGGATGCAGCGCGTAGGCCGCCTCCAGCAATCCGAACAAGTTTTCCGCATCGGCCGCCGTGACACGGCCGACGACGTCGATGGCGAACAGGTCGTCGCGGTCGGTGTCGATGCGGCGAACCGCCGGCACGTCTTCAAGATAATTCACGGGTCTTCCTCTTGCTGGATATTATACGTCCCTCTGGAACACCGAAAACCCCCTGTCTGTTCCCGCCAAAGGCGGTATAGATGGCCGCGATTATGTCCGGACCCGAGAAGCCATGCCTGCAAAACTCTCCGTCAATCTCAATGCCATCGCCATGCTGCGCAACCGGCGCGACCTGCCGTGGCCGAGCCTCATCGGGCTCGGGCGCCTGGCTCTGGCCGCGGGCGCGCATGGCCTGACCGTGCATCCGCGGCCCGACGAGCGGCACACCAGGCATTCCGACCTGCCGGAGATCAGGGCGATGATCGACGACGAATTCCCCAAGGCAGAGTTCAATATCGAGGGCTATCCGAACGAGGATTTCCTGGCGCTTGTGGAAAAGCACCAGCCGGAGCAGGTGACGCTGGTGCCCGACGACCCTGCCCAGGCCACCTCCGACCATGGCTGGAACTTTGCCGCCGAGGCGGCGTTCCTGACACCGATCGTCAAACGGCTGAAAAAGGGGGGCTTTCGCGTGTCGTTGTTTTCCGACCCGGATCCGTCAGGCATGAACGCCGCGCGCGACACCGGCGCCGATCGGATCGAGCTCTACACGGGGCCGTATGGCAGCTTTCATTCCGATTCGGCAAAAGCGGCGAGTGAGCTGGAAAGATTGGGAAAAACCGCGGATGCAGCGCTTGCCGCCGGGCTTCAGGTCAATGCCGGCCACGATCTGGTGGTGAACAACCTGCCGGCATTGGCAAAACGCATCCCGGCATTGGCTGAAGTGTCGATCGGACACGGGTTGACAGCCGATGCGTTGGAGTATGGCATGGCCGGCACGGTCAAAAGATTTCTTAAGGCCTGTGGGTGGTAGAGATGGAAGCCTCGCTTTGCGGACATGGCAGCCATCACGTTGGGGCACTTGATATTGCATCGCAGCAAGCGTAGAGCACCGCGCGCTTATCGGAGTGTCGTCCATGGCCCTTACCAACAGTGGTAGTGAGGCAGAACCAGTCGAACAATCCAGCCATCCTGAGGTCGAAAAGCACAGCACCAAGGTCCTGATGCTGGGCGCTCTCGGCGTGGTCTATGGCGATATCGGCACCAGCCCTATTTATGCGCTTCGCGAAGCACTGCATGCTTCGTCGGGCACCGATCCGCGCAGTGCCGTTCTGGGCATTCTGTCGCTGATCGTCTGGGCACTGACGATTATCGTGACCATAAAGTATGTCGCCTTCGTGCTTCGGGCGGATAACAAGGGTGAGGGCGGTACCCTGTCGCTTATGGCGCTGGCCCGGAAAGCCTATCCGGCTGGTTCCGGCATCATTCTTGTCATCGGTCTGTGCGGAGCCGCACTGTTTTTCGGCGACGCGATCATAACGCCGGCCATTTCGGTGCTTTCAGCGGTGGAAGGGCTGAGCGTCGTGACCCCGGCGTTCGATCCATATGTGGTTCCCATTACATTGGTGATTCTTGCCGTCCTGTTTGCCGTGCAGCGCTTCGGGACCGGCAGGGTGGCCTCCGTTTTCGGGCCGGTGACGGCGCTCTGGTTTCTGGCGATCGGCATTGCCGGATTGGTGCACATCCTCGACGATGTCTCGGTCCTTCTGGCAATCAATCCCTATTATGCGGTGGCCTACCTTGCCGAGGCCAAAGCGGGCGCATTTCTCACCGTCGGCGCGGTTTTTCTGGCGGTTACCGGTGCCGAAGCGCTTTACGTCGATCTCGGGCACTTCGGTCGCCGCCCAATCGTGCTGGCCTGGTTCTGGATCGTCTTTCCCTGCCTGCTGCTCAGCTATTTTGGGCAAGGCGCATTCGTTCTTGCTCATGGGGGCGTGCCCGACAATCCGTTCTTCCAGATGCTGCCGGATTGGGCACTGATACCGATGGTCGGGCTCGCAACAGCAGCGACTGTGATCGCCAGTCAAGCCGTCATCTCCGGGGCGTTTTCGCTGACCCGGCAAGCGGTGCAGCTCAATCTTCTGCCCAGAATCGAAGTTCAGCATACTTCCGAGATGCAGCTCGGCCAAATTTACATGCCGCGCGTGAACCTCCTTCTCGCGCTCGGCGTGATGCTGCTGGTCGTCGGCTTTGGCAGCTCGAGTTCGCTGGCTTCCGCCTATGGGATTTCGGTGACAGGCGAGATGCTGATGACGACGATTTTGCTGTTCGTGGTGATGCGGTGGCAATGGAAATGGCAGACCGCGCTGGCTGCGGCGCTGGCGCTGCTGTTTGGCACGATAGACACCGGCTTCTTCCTGGCGAATATCGTGAAATTCATGGAAGGCGGATGGGTTTCGATCGCCGTGGCCTGCATCATGGGGCTGATCATGGGGACCTGGATACGCGGCAGTCGCTATCTGTTCGACAAGACGCGCAGGAACGAGATTCCGCTCGATTTCCTTGCCGCCAATCTGTTGAAGAAGAAGCCGCAGCTGGTGTCCGGCACGGCGGTGTTCCTGACCAGCGATCCGGTCAGCGCGCCGACCGCGCTGATGCACAGCCTGAAGCACTACAAGGTGCTGCACGAACAGAACGTCATCCTCTCGGTGGTGACGGCGCAGCAGCCGGTCGTGCCCGACAGTGACCGGGTCAAGATGGAAACCATCAACGATCTGTTCATGCGTGTGACACTGACCTTCGGCTACATGGAACAGCCCAACATTCCGCGTGCGCTGGCGATCTGCCGCAAGCAGGGCTGGAAGTTCGACATCATGACGACGTCCTTCTTCCTGTCGCGGCGCTCGCTCAAGGCGTCACCCAATTCCGGCATGCCGGTGTGGCAGGACAAGCTGTTCATCGGCTTGGCGCGCACGGCAGCCGATGCGACCGAGTATTTCCAGATCCCGACCGGACGTGTGGTCGAGATCGGAACGCAGGTGGCGATTTAGAGCCGCTTCGTCGCGATCCTTCGCGCCCCCCTCTGTCCTGCCGGACATCTCCCCCACAAGGGGGGAGATCGGCAGCTTCGGCCTTACAGCCTTCCTGCGACGCTGAAGATTGGCGAAAACCTCGGTGACGGCCAATCTCCCCCCGTGTGGGGGAGATGTCCGGCAGGACAGAGGGGGGCGCTGTCCCGCCGGCTTCGGAAGTCCGGCACTCTATTCTGGCTCAGCCGGCCAGCGCTGCCTTGTTCGCTTCAAGAAACTGCTTCAGCGATTGCGGCTTCCTGCCTGAAAGCGTCTCGATCGCGTCGGTCACCATGTCGATGCGGCCGGTGCGCGTGTTGGTGTCGAAGGACGTGACGATTGGGGCAAAGCCCTCGGGAACGCCGGCAGCCTTCAGGCCCTCGGTCAACGCCTCGTCCGAAAGCTGGACGACCTCGATCGGCTTGCCGGTGACGTCGGTCACCAGGGCTGCGATCTCGGCGACGGTATGGGCCTGCGGACCGGTCAGCGTGTATGTCGTGCTTTCGGTGGCGCCCGAGGCAAGGCCGGCAGCGATCGCCGCGGCCATGTCGTCGCGGGCGCCATGGGCGATGCGGCCGTCAGCTGCGGATGTATACCAGTGCCCCGAGGCAATGGCGTGCGGCAGCGACATGAACAGGTTCTCCTGATACCAGCCGTTGCGGAAAATCGTGTAGGCGATGCCGCTCGCCTTGATCGCCTGCTCGGTCCCGTAGTGATCGCCCGCAAACAGCACCGGCGATCCCGGCTCAGGATTGGGCATCGAGGTGTAGAGCAGATGCGAAACGCCGGCCTGCCGCGCGGCTGCGACGGCATTTTCGTGCTGCTTGAGGCGCTTGCCCCCAAGGTCGAGCTCGCCGGTCGAGACGATCAGGATCCTGTCGGCGCCCTTGAATGCTTCGACAAGCGATGCCGTGTCATCGAAATCGGCTTGCCTGATGATGACGCCGCGCGCTGCCAGCTCGGCGAGGTTTTCCGGACTGCGGCTTGCGGCGATGATGCGTGCGGGCGGAACCTTGAGGGTGTCCAGCAGATGATCGACGACGCCGCGGCCAAGCTGGCCGGAGGCGCCGGTGACGAGAAGGGTATCGGTCATGGGAAATCCTGTCGTTGCGCCGGAGCGGCGGGTGCTTATATAAGTCTCAAAAAGAGACCAGCACTAAAATAGGAATTGACCGAGCCCCGTAAAGAAGGCAGTTTTGCGGGAGGTAGGCAGGCGCAGGGAACCAGCGATGGACAGCAAAGTCGTCAGTCTGAAGTCGAAGCTCGAGATTTACAAAGCGTGTAGCGGCGGGGGCAGCATTGCCGACTGTCCGGTGCGCGATGTGATCCAGGGCATCAGCAACAAATGGAGTTCGCTGCTGATGATGGCGCTGGCCGAAAAGCCGTACCGGTTCGGCGAATTGCGGCGGCTGGTGCCCGACATTTCACAGCGCATGCTCACCCAGACGCTGCACGATTTGCAGCGCGACGGTTATGTCCATCGCGAGGTCTTCCCGACCAAGCCGCCGAGCGTCGAATACAGTCTGACCGATCTCGGACGCTCGATGTTCGGGCCCCTGCATCAGCTGCTCCAATGGGCCGAGCTCAATCATGGCGCGGTGCGCGCTGCGCGGAACGCTTTCGACGCCGCCGAGACCTGACTCATCGATACCAGGAGCGACGGCTTGATTTGCCGATAGCGCTGAAGGATTGTCCGGCCTGGGCGAGACGATTCGGCGGCAATGGGCAAATCTCTGGACATCGCGATTGCCGGCGCTGGCCCGGCCGGGCTGGCTGCGGCGCTCTATCTGAAGCGTGCCGGGCATCGGATCACCATCTTCGAGCGCTTCGACGAGCCAAAGCCGGTCGGGTCCGGGCTGATCCTGCAGCCGACCGGGCTGACGGTGCTTGCCGATCTTGGCCTGCTCGACGACATCCTCGCGCTGGGCAGCCGCATCGACCGCCTGCATGGCGCCGACGCGAAAACCGGCCGCACCGTGCTCGACGTCCGCTATGATGCGCAGCGCCGCAGTCGTTTCGGGCTGGCGGTGCACCGGGCGGCCCTGTTCGGCGTGCTTTTTGGTGCCGTCCGGCGCGAGGCGATCACCATCGAAACCGGCGTCGAGCTCGAGACGCTGGAAACCGGCGAACGGGCAACGCTGATCTGCGGCAACGGGCGAAGGATAGGGCCGTTCGATCTGGTCGTCGATGCCAGCGGTTCGCGCTCCAGATTGCGGCAGCGTGTGCAGAATCCGGGTGAACTGCGGCCGCTCGCCTATGGCGCGTTCTGGGCGTCGCTCGGCTGGCGCGGCGACGGTTTCGACGAGCACGCGCTGCTGCAGCGCTACGACAGAGCGAGCGTGATGATCGGCGTGCTGCCGATCGGCAGGCCGGAACCGGGCGCCGAGAAGATGGCGGCATTCTTCTGGAGCCTGAAGCCGGCGGACGCAGAGCAGGTCAGGGCGACAGGCCTCGACGCGTGGAAGGCGAGGCTGGTTCGGCTGTGGCCCGAATGCGAGGCGTTCACGCGCCAGCTCGACAGTTTCGATCAGCTTTCGCTGGCGCGCTACGGCCATCACACGCTCAAGGTGCCGGCCGGACGGCGATGGGCGATCATCGGCGATGCGGCACATTCGACCAGCCCGCAGCTCGGGCAAGGGGCGAACATGGCGCTGCTCGACGCGGCGGCGCTCAACTATGCGCTCATAGGAACGGATCGTGTCGATACTGCGCTGGAGGTCTATGTCCGGGCGCGGCGATGGCATGTCCGGGTCTTTCAGGCGCTGTCGCTGATGCTGACGCCGTTCTACCAGTCGGATTCGACCGTGATGCCGTTCGTCCGCGACAGGCTAGTGGCGTCGGTGGCAAAAATCCCGCCGGCGCCAAACATCCTTGCCTCGATGGTGGCTGGAACCATGATCGATCCGTTCAGGCGGATCGGTATCAAGGAAGCGCAGTGGCCGCTTCGCTGCGGCGGATGAGTTTCGAAAGGTGCGAACCCTTCGCTTGCAGGAATGCATGAAGGCGCTGTGGGTAATCCGGGGCGACGGCGTCCATCACCGACTTGCGCTCGTGCAATCGCTTTCGCCAGGCCCCAACACGCGGCTTTCCGCTCAGGATGCCGAATGCGCCGATCCGATCGAAGGCGTCGAAATAGCGGAAGACTGGGCCATAGACTGCATCGACCAGTGAAAAGCGCTCGCCGGCAAACCATGGCCCAGTCCGGCCAGCCGCCAGTTCCGATTCGAGACGATCGAACATTGCCGACAGAGCTTCGCTTTCGGCAAGAAAGGCGGCCTCGGTCGGTGCGGAATAGAACCGACCAATGGCGTTGAGGATGGCCGAGCCGAACTCGATCCAGGCGCGATGCCGGGCGCGGGCCAGCGGGTCGGCAGGATGCAGTGGGTTGGCCAGCGTTTCCTCGAGAAATTCGAGGATGACCGCCGATTCGAAGATCACGGTTTCCTCGCCATTCTGCGGCACGCGCAGCAGCGGTACCTTGCCGAGCGGCGATATCGCCTTGAACCAGGCCGGTTTTTTGGCGAGATCGATGGTGAGGCGTTCGAACGACACGTCCTTTTCGGCGAGCGAGATCGCCGCGCGCTGCACATAGGGACAAAGGTGGTGGCTGACGAGAACGAGTTTGTCGGTCACTAGGCCGCCCGTCTCCGGGATGTCGGCGATCTCCGAGGTTTCATGCTTCATGACAGGGCCATCCGATATAAATGCAGTTGCATCTATATAGATGCATTTGCATCCATTGGCAAGCTTGATGCAATTGCATCTATCGCCTATGCTGCATCATGACGGAGAATCCTTCGCCGGCGGCCATCAAAGCCTGGGCGCGCCTGATGCGCGTTTCGCGCCAGCTGCTGGAAAGAGCCGAAGACGCGCTGAAGGACGCCGGCTTGCCGCCGCTTGCCTGGTACGACGTGCTGCATGAGCTTGCCGAAGCCTGCGAGGGCGGCTTGCGGCCGTTCCAGCTGATCGAGCGCACGCTGTTTGCGCAGTACAACGTCTCGCGGCTGCTGGCGCGCCTCGAAGCGGACGGGCTGGTCGAGAAGCTCAGGGTTGCCGATGACGGTCGCGGACAGACTGTCCGCATCACCGGCAAGGGGCGCGAGATGCGCCGCCGGATGTGGGCCGTCTACGGGCGATCGATCGCCGAACTGGTCGGCGCCAGGCTCTCCAATGATGATCTGGAAACCTTGTCGGCTCTGCTCGGGCGGCTGCGTCATCCGGCGATGCCGGGGTGATGTGGTCCGGCTGGCGCTGAAGGTCGCTTGCAGCCGTCAGGCACTGCCCCAGAGGAATGCCAGTGCCGCCAGCACGCCAAGCATGACGCGAACCAGATGCAGATTGCCCCATTTGACGATCAACGCCCGGGCCTGCGGATTGGCGGCGGCCGCGTCCATCGCCGCCAGCAACCGGTTTGTCGGCATCATTGCGACCAGCGTCCATGGCCATGGCAGGATGATCAGCACCGCCCCGATGAGATAGCCAAGACTGCCGGTCTGCCACCAGGCAATGACACCAAGAACACAGGCGACGATGGCGATCGACGCCTGCATGGCGGCGGCGCGCTTGTAGGAAGGCTGCCATTCCTGCAGCAGTGCACGGTCCTCGAGGCGAAGCCGCGCCGGTTGCTCGGCAACGCTGATATAGATGGCGGCGCCCGCGAAAGCGGCGGCAACAGTCAAGGCAAGCAGGCCGACGAGCATTTTTCTCCCCGCGACATCCGTTCGAGCGGTGGCCGTTCGAGCGGTGGCCGTTCCGGTCTGGAAGTGTCAAAAAGCGGAGATAGGACTTGCACCGGGTCCGACAATACGTCATAGACGCGCCGAACCGTAACGTACGGTACGGCACTGGCCGCCGCCTTTATCGAGCAGGAAAAGAGTTTGTTGCAGGCAAGCGTCGACATCGACACCAGCGAAGCGCTGACCGAGCGGCAGAAAGCCGTGCTCGACGCCGCACTTCGCCTGCTGGTCGAGGAGGGCGATCAGTTGACCATGACCGCCGTGGCGCGGCGGGCAAGCTGTTCCAAGGAAACGCTCTACAAATGGTTCGGCGATCGCGACGGGCTGTTGACGGCAATTGTTCAATGGCAGGCCTCCAAGGTGCGGGTGGTGCCGGTCGACGGCAAGGGGCTTACCCTTGCTTCGCTGACGGTGAGCCTCGCACGTTTCGCTTCGGACTGGCTCAAGGTGATTTCGAGCGACACATCGATCGCGCTGAACCGCGTCGCCATTGGCCGTGCCGGCTCCGGCAACGAAGATCTTGGCGCCATCGTGCTGGAGAACGGGCGTTTCGCGCTGGCCCGGCGCCTGAAGCCGGTACTGGAGGCCGGTCGGCAGGCCGGGCTTCTCGAGTTCTCGGATGCCGAAGCGGCATTCCGCACCTTTTTCGGGCTGGTCGCCCGCGACGTGCAGATCCGCCTGCTGCTCGGCGACCGGCTAAAATTGACTGATGCGGCGATTGGCGGCGATGCCGTCCGGGCGACGCAGCAGTTTCTCGCTCTTCACGGAGCAAAAACCGGGCCGCAAGGCCCCTAGAGCCGGATGATTTCAGGTCAAGTCGACCTGAAATCTGAATCCGGCTCTAAATCAAAGAGATAGAGCATGATGTCGTCCGAAAACCGCTTCACACTTTTCGGCATCATGCTCTGAATTCAAAAACGGGAAGGAAGAAAAATGCGTGTCTATTACGATCGCGACGCCGATCTCAACCTGATCAAGGGCAAGAAGGTCGCCATCATCGGCTATGGCAGCCAGGGCCGGGCGCATGCGCTCAATCTCAAGGATTCCGGCGTTGGGGAAATCGCCATCGGCCTCAAGGTCGGATCGGCGACCGCCCAGAAGGTCGAGGCCGACGGGCTCAAGGTGATGACCGTGGCGGACGCCGCCAAATGGGCCGACCTGATGATGATGGCGACGCCGGACGAGCTGCAGGCCGACATCTACAAATCCGAAATCGCGCCGAACATCCGCGATGGCGCGGCGATCGCCTTCGCCCACGGCCTCAACGTGCACTTTGGCCTGATCGAGCCGAAGGCCTCGGTCGATGTCGTCATGATCGCGCCGAAGGGACCCGGCCACACGGTGCGCGGCGAATACCAGAAGGGCGGCGGCGTGCCGTGCCTGGTCGCGGTCAACCAGGACGCTTCGGGCAATGCACTTGATCTTGCTCTGTCCTATGCCTGCGGCGTCGGCGGCGGCCGTTCGGGCATTATCGAGACCAATTTCCGCGAGGAATGCGAGACCGACCTGTTTGGCGAGCAGGTGGTGCTGTGCGGCGGTCTGGTCGAGCTTATCCGCGCTGGCTTCGAGACGCTGGTGGAAGCCGGCTACGCACCGGAAATGGCCTATTTCGAGTGCCTGCACGAGGTCAAGCTGATCGTCGACCTGATCTATGAAGGCGGCATCGCCAACATGAACTACTCGATCTCGAACACCGCCGAATGGGGCGAATATGTTTCGGGCCCGCGCATCATCACCGCCGAGACCAAGGCCGAAATGAAGCGCGTGCTGAAGGATATCCAGACCGGCAAGTTTACCTCGGAATGGATGCAGGAGTATCGCGCCGGCATGTCGCGCTTCAAGGGCATCCGCCGCAACAACGACAGCCATCAGATCGAGGAAGTCGGCGCCAAGCTGCGCGCGATGATGCCGTGGATTTCGAAGAACAAGCTGGTCGACAAGGCCAAGAACTGACCGAAATCCCCGTTGGTTTCCTTGCGCGTCCTCGGGCTTCGCCCTGCGGGCGCGCGGAGATTTCGAAGAACAAATTGGTCGACAAGGCCAAGAACTGATCGAATCCGCAATTTAGCACAGGAAAGCCGGCGGAGCGCTCCGCCGGCTTTTTACATGAAGGCGGTGTGGTTGGCTGGTTGGAGGGCGCGGTTCAGGGGATCTAGCCGTAGTGCCAGTGGGGCTTTGGCTCGGTGCCGGTGAACATCACGCCGATGCGGTCCTCGCGGCGCCAGCGGACCACTGCCTTGTAGGCGATGCCGTCGGTCGGCACATAGAGCAGGAACTCGTCGGGCACGCGAGCGTCGATCGAGACCTTCAGTTCGGCGCCGCCATCATGCATGTTGCGGACCGTGCACGTGACCTCGGAATTGGTCATGCCGGTCAGGATCGTCGCGCCCTTGAGGACGCGCTGCCTGTGTTTGTCCCTGTTTTCGTCTTCAGCCATCGCGCGCCAATCCCCGGCGATCGTCGCATTTCATGTGGTGCGATCGGCAAGATAACTAGGCCTGCCTGATAAACATAGTGTTATCGTCGGCGGCAAAACGATTTCGCGGTGCCCTGGCCGGACAAAGAACAGTTCAGAAGAAGGCTGCGCCAGACGGAAACGGCGCCGCGAGGGGCGGCGCCGTCTGGAATGCATCAGTCGATCACCTATAGGGCGACCAGCATTGCCGGCGCGGGCCGTTATAGGGTTGGAACGTGTTGTCCCAGGTGCGATACGACCGGTATCGATTGTAGCACCAGCGGACATGGGCGCTCGAACCGTTGTTGTAGTAGCCCCGGTTGTAGTAACCCTGGTTGTAGTAGCCCTGGTTGTAGTAGCCCTGGTACAGGCTGCCAAGGCCGAACCCAAGGCCCAAACCGAGAAGCGCGGCGGCGCCGTTGTCGTCGTCGTCGTAGTAACGGCCGTAATAGCCGCCACCGTAGTACCGGCCGTAATGGCCGCCACCGTAGTACCGGCCACGATTATGGCGCCAGTGCCGCCCACCGTTCCAGTTGCGGCGCCAGTGCCGCCCACCGTTCCAGTTGCCACGGTTCCAATTGCCACGGTTCCAATTGCCACGGTTCCAGTTCCGGGAGAAATTACGGCCACGCATCCAGACGTTATTATTGCCGCCAGCCCAGCTCTCGCGCACCGGCACGATTTCGCGTGCCGCGGCAGCAGTTGGGAGCGGGACGTCAGGCTGAATGGGCCCGGCCATGGAAGGCGCCGAGAGGCCGGAAACAAGACCCAAGGTCAACATGCCCGATCGAATGGTAGTCAAAAAGAGCGGTTTCATTTCACTCTCCGAAAATTCAGGCCCCACTCAGACTAACCCTTAATCATGGACCTTTGCGTCTGAACGGAAGATGAACGGAAACGTTCCATCAACCATGAATGGGCATCGCCCAGCCCCCTTGTTTTCGGCTGCGCTTGTGGGCAAAGGTCACCGCCATGTCCCTGCGCCTCGCCACCTTCAATGTCGAAAACCTGATGAACAGGTTCGATTTTTCCGGATACCGCAACCAGCTCCATGAAGATCGCACGCTGGCGCTCTTCGATATCCAGAGCGAGGCCGAATACAAAATGCTGGAACAGGCGCGGGCGATCGCGCTATCCGACGACACGCGCCAGCTGACGGCACTGGCCATCGCAGCCACCCGCGCCGACATCATCTGCATGCAGGAGGTCGACAATATCGAGGCGCTGAAGGCTTTCGAATACGGCTATCTGTTCAAGATGGTCGGGCATGGCTACCGCCAGAAATACACCACAGCCGGCAATGATTCGCGCGGCATCGATGTCGCCGTGATGATGCGCAACGAGACCGCGCAGGGCCAGCCGGTCGAATTCGTGCGCATGACAAGCCACGCCTATGTCACGTTCGAACAATTCGGCCTGCACACGCCGGAACTGGCAGCGCTTGGGCATCAGGCCAACCAGCGCATCTTCCGGCGCGACTGCCTGGAAATCGACCTGACCGTCGGTGGCGTGCCGCTGACGCTCTATCTGGTGCACTTCAAGTCGATGGGCTCGCCCCGCAACGGTCTCGACGGGCGCCAGGCGACAATGCCGCTGCGCATCGCCGAGGCGCAAGCGGTGCGCCGGATCATCGAGGAGCGTTTCGGTGGGGACCATGCCGCCGATAAAAGCTGGGCGATCTGCGGCGACATGAATGACTATCGGCAGCGCGTGAAGATCTCCGGCGACGCCTTTGACGGCTACCGCTTCGAGGTGATCGATGAGAGCCAGTCCTGCCTCAACGTGCTCACCGCCGGCGGCTTTTGCGAGAATGCGGTCGAGCGGCGCCCGGAAATGGACCGTTGGACCTTATACCATACGCGCGGACCGCAAGAGCGGCATTTGTGCCAGCTCGACTACATCCTGTTGTCGAAGGCACTGGCAGCCAAGAATGCGACCGCCGTTCCCGACATCATCCGCAACGGCCAGCCCTGGCGCACGATCCTTTCCGGCGGGCCAGGAGGTGGACCGCTTTCCGCGTGCCGGCTGGGACCGGCCGAAGGCGTCGGATCATTGTCCGGTGGCGATCACCCTGGAAATAGCCTGAGGATCGTTTTCGTTGAGCTTCGACCTGCCACGCAACATCATCCTGCCGGTCGACGCCGTCGACGTCAGGCTCGACCCCGGCCCGCATCCGTTCGAACGCGATAATGCGCAAGCGATCGCCGAGAATTGGCGGCGCGAGACCGCAGCCAACCCGGCGTTGTTCGACGGCACCGTGGTGCTGCTTTCGGCGCTCCGCTATCGCGACAACAGCCTCGTCGGTCGCTGCCATGCGGTGCGCTACTCGACCTTCATGCTTTGGCGCGGCAATCGCCAGGTGGCGGGGGCCGAGCACGCCTATGCCCATGCCATGCTGGTCGCCGGCGACAATGCGCTGGTGGCGATCCGCATGGCGTCGCACACCGTCAATGCCGGTCGCGTCTACTTCGCCGCCGGCTCGTTCGAGCCAACCGATTTCCGCGACGGCCTTGTCGATGTCGACTTCAACATGATCCGCGAGGTGCAGGAAGAAACCGGCCTCGACCTTGCCGGCGCGGCGCGCGGCAGGCGCTACTATGCCCTGTCGACGGCAACCGGCACGGTGATCTTTCGCCGCTATCGCGAAGCGGCATCCGCCGACGAGATCGCGCAGCGCATCAGCGCCTTTGTCGCCACCGAGGCAGAGCCGGAGATCGACGGGCCTGTCATCATCCGCAGTGCCGATGACCTGCCGGACGGGCTGATGCCGCACATGAAGCCACTGATCGAGTGGCATTTTGCCGACAAGGACTAACGCATCGGGCCGAAAATCGGAATCGATTTTCGGAAAGCACGATGCGCAGATTCAAAGTGTTAGGGCGTACTTTGTGCGTCCAAGTGGACGCACGTCGCTGTTTCGAAGTGTTAGAGCGTACTTGTGCGTCCAAGTGGACGCACGTCGCTGTTTCGAAGTGTTAGAGCGTACTTTGTGCGTCCAAGTGGACGCACGTCGCTCTAATGACGCATCTTGTTTTCGATGGTTTTGCGGTCGTAGCGGGCGGCGACGAAAAACAGCATGACGCCGATACCCAGCACCGCACCCATCGCCGTTCCCATCGTCTGACCGACAACCTGCTGGAAGTCGGCGGTGACATGATCGGGGTTGGCCATGCCATAGCTGGCCAAGTACCACCAAAGCCCCGCCAATGCGGCCTCGATGATCACCGTCACCAAAGCCACTCGCTCTTTCTTGCTCATCCCACTATCCCCCTATCCTCAAGGCGATTGCTAGCACCGCGGGCTGTTCCGCGACAGGGGCAGGGCGGCCGCGTCAATATTTTGGGGACATCTGAAGGCGACGCACGCTGCGCCGCGCTATTCATGCCTCAGCGCGTCGATCGGATCGAGCCGCGCGCCGCGCAGCGCCGGGAAGAAACCGAATACCATGCCGATCAGCGCCGAGAAGCCGACGGCGAGCAGGATCACCGCCGGGCTTGGCGCAAACGGGATGGCCAGCGTCAGCGAGGCGACGCCGGCCAACGCCAGGCCGATCAGGATGCCGATGATGCCGCCGAGCAGCGACAGCACGGTCGCCTCGACGAGGAACTGGATGAGGATGTGCTTTTCATGCGCGCCGATGGCCAGCCTTATGCCGATCTCGCGGGTGCGCTCGGTGACCGACACCAGCATGATGTTCATGATGCCGATGCCGCCGACCAACAGGCTGACGCCGGCGACCGCTCCCAGCATGCCGGTCATCGTAGTGGTGGCGCTCGCCATGGCGTCGGCAATCTGGGTCATGTCGCGTATCGAGAAGTCGTCTTCGCGGTCCGGCGGGATGCGGCGTGCATCGCGCAAGATGTCCTCGACCCGCGGCAGCAGTTCGGTGGTCGGCGTCCTGTCGTCGGCGGCGACGTAGATCGAGTCGATGTCGCGGTTGCCGGCGATGCGGCGCTGGTAGGCGGCGAGCGGCATCAGCACGACATTGTCCTGATCCTGGCCGAAGCCGGTATAGCCCTTCGGCTCGAGCAGGCCGATGATCTTGCACGAGGTGCGGTTGACGCGAATGATCTCGCCTTCGGGGTCGCCGGCGCCGAAGAACTGCTGGCGCACGGTTTCGCCGATCAGGCAGACGCCGGTGCCCGAGCGGATTTCCGAATCGCTGAACGGTCGGCCCGAGATCAGCTTCCAGTCGCGCGCATCGAGATAGGCGCTGTCGGTGCCGGTGACACCCGACGTCAGGCTTTCGGTGCCGATGATGACGCGGACCTGCTTTTGCGAGGCGGGCGAGATGGCGCGGGCGCCGCTCAAATGTGCGACAAGCGCGGCAAGTTCCTTGCTGCCGAGCGGACGTGTGGCCTGGTCGAGCCCTCCCGGTCCGCCGGGCCCGGCCGGGCGGCCGGGGCGGACAACGAGCAAATTGCTGCCGAGCTTGGAAATGTCGGCCTTTACCTTTTCAGTGGTGCCCGAGCCGATGGTGAGCATGGCGATGACGGCGGCAACGCCGATGACGATGCCGAGCAGCGTCAGAAACGAGCGCAGCACGTTGCGGCGCACTGAAAGCAGCGAGAGGCGGACGGTTTCCCAGATCATGGTTACACCACCTCAAGGTTCATGGCATCGGAGGCGACGTGGCCGTCGAGGAAGCGAATTGTGCGCTCGGCATAAGCAGCGACATCGGCCTCGTGGGTGACCATGGCGATGGTCAGGCCAAGCTCGGTGTTCAGCCGCGTCAGCAGCTCCATGATCTCGTGCGTGCGTGCGGTGTCGAGATTGCCGGTCGGTTCGTCGGCGACGAGCAGGGTCGGCCTGGTGACGATGGCGCGCGCGATCGCCACGCGCTGCTGCTGGCCGCCGGAGAGCTCGGCCGGCGTGTGGTGCTCGCGGCCGACAAGGCCGACCTCGGCCAGCGCCTTCATCGCGAGGTCGTGACGCTCGCGGGCGGCGACGCCGCGATAGATCAGCGGCAGTTCGACATTCTCCACCGCGGTGGTGCGCGGCAGGAGATTGTAGCCCTGGAAGACGAAGCCGACATAGAGATTGCGCAGCATGGCGCGGCGGTTGCGGTCGAGGCGGCCAGCATCGATGCCCATGAAGCTGTAGGTTCCGGCCGTCGGCGTGTCGAGGCAGCCGATGATGTTCATCGCCGTCGATTTGCCCGAGCCGGACGGACCCATGATGGCGACGGATTCGCCGCTGCGGATGGCAAGATCGACGCCAGCCAGCGCATGGACCGTGGCCTCGCCCTGGCCATAGCTCTTCCAGACCTTGTCGAAGGTGATGAGCAGCGAGCCTGACATAATTTCAGCTCCGCTGCTGCGCTGCGGTGATGACTTGCGCACCTTCTGCGAGACCGGAGGTGATCTCGGTCAGTTCGCCATCGGTGGAGCCGACTTTGACGTTGACCGGCCGAGGCCGGCCATTCTCCAGGACGTAGAGCGTGCGCGAGCCGTCGGTGGGCTGCGCCGTCGCCTGGCGCTGGCGGTTGCCGCGTGGACGGCCCATGCGGCCCGTGAACAGGTCGCTCAGGCTCCACGCTCGGGCAGCAGATGCCGCCGGACGGTAACGGAAAGCTGTCGACGGCACGGTGAGCACGCCCTTGGCCTCTCTGGTGACGACCGAAACGGTGGCAGTCATGCCGGGCCGCAACAGAAGCTCGTTGTTGTCGACCTCGAACCGCGCGTCGTAGGTGACGACGCCGTCGGTGGTGACCGAAGCATAGGAGATGTCGCGGATCTCGGCATCGAACGGCCGCTCGGGAAAGGCGTCGACGGTGAAGCGGGCATGCTGGCCGGGCTTGACCGCGCCGATGTCGGCCTCGTCGACCGCTGCCTTCAACTCCATGTTCCTCAGGTCGGCGGCGATGACGAACAGCACCGGCGCTTGCAGCGAGGAGGCAACCGTCTGGCCGGGATCGACCGAGCGCGTCAGAACGATGCCGTCGATGGGCGCATAGATGGTGCTTTTGGCGAAGTCCGTCTGCTGCGCCTTGAGATCGGCATTGGCGATGGCCAGATTGGCTTTGGCGCTGTCGAGCGCTGCCTTTGAGCGGTCGCGCGTCGCTGTCGCCGCTTCAAGCGACTGGTCAGTCGCCATGCCGCGCTTGGTGAGCGCCGCCGCGCGCGCAACCGCCCTTTCGTTTTCGGTGAGGGTAACGGTGGCGGTCTCGACATTGGCAGCCGCCGCCTTGGCGGAAGCCTCGGCGCGCTCGATCTGCACCTCCAGCTTGGCCGTATCGAGCGCCGCCAGCACATCGCCCTTCTTCACCTGCTGGTTCTCGTTGACCGCGACCGAGCGGACGACGCCGGACAGCTCGCTCGAAATGTCGACCTGGGTGAGCGGCTGCAGCGTGCCGGTCGCCGATACTTCGACCGTGAGGTCGGCGACAGCGGCCGGCACAGTGGTATAGTCGATCTTGGCGGGAGACGCGGCATACCATTGGTACCCCGCCAGGCTTGCGGCGACGACGACCAGCACAAGCAGGCCATAAAGCCAGCCGCGACGCCGTTTCTTCTTCAGACCCAGGCGGTCGAGCCCGAGTGCCGTCTTTATGTCGGAAGTGGATTCCGTCTTTGGCAGATTGACAATCTGGTCCACGCCGGACCCCTATAATACCAGTGATGTCCCAACCGGTGCACTGATCAGGCCGAATGGTTCAAATATCAAATTAAATTTCGCCCATGTTTGGGCCCCTGTTGGGATTGAGGCAGAAGGCTTTCTACAATGCTGACCCGGAATTACTTACTTTACGACGTGTTCACCACCGAGCGGCTGGGCGGCAATCCGCTGGCCGTCGTGCTTGACAGCAAGGGACTGGACACTGCCGCGATGCAGGCTATCGCGGGCGAGTTCAACCTGTCGGAAACCGTTTTCGTGCTGCCGCCCGACAATCCCAAGCACCGCGCCCGCATCCGCATCTTCACGCCCGACCATGAGATGCCGTTCGCCGGCCATCCGACGGTGGGCGCTGCGATTGCGCTTGCCGAAATGGCTGGCGATGGCGACACTGCCGGCATCTTCGTGCTGGAGGAAAACATCGGCCCGGTGCGCTGCGCCGTCAGCAAGCACGATGGCGCCATCTTTGCCGAGTTCGACCTGGCCAAGCTGCCGGAGCGGTTGGAATTGTCCGCCGACCCGGAAGCGATCGGGGCGGCACTTGGCCTGGGGCCGCACGAAGTCGGCTTCGAAAACCACCGCGTCTCGTTCTGGTCGGCCGGCGTGCCCTACGTGACCATTCCGGTCGCCGATCTGGAGGCGGCGGCCCGGATAAGGCTGGACAACCAGGCGTGGTCGGAACTGGCGCCCCGCAAGAGCGATTGGGCCCTCGCCAGCCCGTATGTCTATTGCCGCGAGACGGTGAACCACGACAGCGCCTTCCATGTCCGCATGATCGTGCCGGGCAATCCATCCTATGAAGATCCGGCGACCGGTTCGGCGGCCGCCGCCTTCGCCGGCGCGATCATGCATTTCGACGGTCCGAGAGAGGGTGTTTCCCAGCGTTGGATCGAACAAGGGCTGGAGATGGGGCGGCCTTCGCGCATCCGCCTCGAACTGAATGTCGAAGGCGGCAAACTGGCCGCCGCCCGCATCGGCGGCCATGCCGTCAAGGTGGCGGAAGGCAAGCTGTTCGTCTGACGATGTGCGGCACTTCAGCGATTTGTCGGGAAATGAATCCGGCAGGGCTGGACATGGCGGATGGCGGCGGCTATATGCCCGCCGACGCTGGTTTTACCGGCGAGTGGGTGCGTAGCTCAGTTGGTAGAGCAGCTGACTCTTAATCAGCGGGTCACAGGTTCGATCCCTGTCGCACCCACCATTTAATCCGTTGATATTACTCGCTTTCTCGCTGCCTGAAAGAGTGTCGCGAACATGCGGTTCCAAATCTGACGGTTGGTTTCCAATTCGCGTTCGGTTCCAGTTGCAGCCTCAGCCTCTGGGCCGCTTGGGCACGTCTTCTTCCGACTTGGGCTTTTCTGGTCCGGCGTTCTCGCCAATACCGGACTTGTGGGCAAAACTATAGAGAAGGCCTGCCGCGACCAGCACCAAAAGCGTGCCGAGTGCCGCCACTTGCCACAGACCGAGCCCGCAGGCCACGCCGATTGCCCCGGAGAGCCACATGCCAGCCCCGGTCGTCAGCCCGTGAACCTCGCCCTTCGAAAACAAAATCGTTCCGGCAGCAAGGAACGCGACGCCGGCGGTGACCGCTTCGACAACGCGAATCGGATCGACCCTTACGGAATCCTGCTGAAACATCGGCGCGTGAATAATTTCAATCGTCAGAATACCGAAGGTAGCCGCCGCCACGCAGACCAGGATATGGGTGCGAAGCCCGGCAGGCCGATTTCGCCATTCGCGTTCGAAGCCGATCGCCGCACCGAAGATCGACGCCAAGAGAAGCCTCGCCGCAATAACGGGGAACGGGACGTAGGTCGGATGGCCGAATTCCTGGAAAAGCTGTTGCATGCGTAACCCGGGCTGACCGGCCACAACGTGCTCGGGCCGGCCAGGTTCCCCGATGCTGCCGTGATCCATCGAGCAATCGGTCAAGACTTGATCAGTTTGACGAGATTACTTCTCCGAAACACCGGCCTCGGCAAAGCTTGCCATGCGGGCATGGCATTCGAGCGCGGAGCGGACGATGTTGACGGCGAGGCAGGCGCCGGAGCCTTCGCCGAGCCGCATGCCGAGGTCGAGCAGCGGCGGCAGGCCGAGCGCCTCGAGCAGCCGGCGATGGCCGGATTCGGCCGAGACATGGGCGGCAAGCGTGTGGGCGAGGCCGGCGGGGTGCAACCTTGCCAAGGGCGCGGCGGCGGCGGTGCTGACGAAGCCGTCGAGCAGCACCGGCACGCCTGAATGGCGCGCGGCCAGCGTCGCACCGAAAATGGCGGCGAGTTCACGCCCGCCAAGGGCTGCCGCGATCCCCAGCGGATCGGCAAGGGCCTCGGCGTGGCGCTTGAGGCCGGCTTCGATGGCAGTGATCTTGCGCACCAGGCCGGCATCGTCGACGCCGGTGCCGCGCCCGGTCCATTTTTCCGCGCCGCCGCCGAACAAGGCGGCCGAAATGGCTGCCGCCGGCGTGGTGTTGCCGATACCCATTTCGCCGAAACAGACGAGGTCGAGGTCTTTGGTCACCGCGCCGTAGCCGGCCGAGACGGCGGCGAGGAAGGCTTCGCCGTCCATTGCCGGCACTTGCGTGAAATCGCCGGTCGGATAATCGAGGTCGAGCGGAATGACGTCGAGCTCCGCACCGGCGATGCGGGCAAGCTGGTTGATGGCGGCGCCGCCGCCTGCGAAATTCGCCACCATCTGCACGGTGACTTCCGACGGGAAGGCAGACACGCCCTGTGCGGTGACACCGTGGTTGCCGGCAAAAACCAGGACTTTTACGCGATCGAGCTGCGGCATGTCGCGGCCCTGCCAGCGGGCAAGCCAAGCCGCTATGGTTTCCAACCGGCCGAGGCTGCCTTGCGGCTTGGTCAGCGTGTCCTGGCGGCGGGCGACAGCATTTGCCGCGGCGTCGCTGCCGGCAGGCAGATCGAGGCATGCCGCGCGCAATTCATCAAGCGATTTGAAAGGCATGGGGGAAAAATCTCCGAAACAGAATCAGGAAAGGAAAACGGAAGCGACGAGCAGGATTGCGATCTCGCCAGACTGCTGCAGCGCGCCGACCGTATCGCCGGTCTGGCCGCCGATCTGGCTGCGGCACAGCTCGCGGAAGGCGGCAAACAACAGGCCGAGCAGGATAAGCGCGGCGACCGCGCCACCGAACCCTAGCGCCAGCAGCGCGACGGTGCCGAGCGCGGCGCCGGCAATGGCGGTTTCGGCCGACATGGTGCCTGCATCGACCGAGAGGCCGTCGCTGCGCGCCGCCGGCAAAAGATGCATGAAAGCGCCGAACAAGCCGCGCGAGGCGGCATGCGCGGCAATCAGAGCCCAGAACATCTGGGCCGGGCCGGCGAATTCCGAAAGCACGCTCCAGCGGATCAGCAGCGACAGGGCGAGCGAGCAGGCGCCGTAGGCGCCGATACGGCTGTCGCGCATGATCTCCAGTTTTTTCTCGCGTGTCCTGCCGCCGCCAAAGCCGTCGGCGACATCCGAAAGCCCGTCTTCATGCATGCAGCCGGTGGCGAGCAAGGTCGCGGCAAGGGCAAGGGCTGCTGCCGGGCCGGCGGCAAGACCGAGCCAGGTCCCGACCGCGTAGACCAGGGCGCCGATCAGAGCGACGGCGAGGCCGGCAACCGGCGCTGCCCAGATCGCGGCAGCAAGGCTGCGGTCCCGAAAATCGACGACCGGCAGCGGCAGCCGGGTGAAGAAGACGACGCAGAGCGCGATGTCATCGAGGATTTGCCGAGTGGAGAGTGTCATTCGCCTCTCGCAATGGCATGGAAGAATGTGCCGCTGACATGGCCGCGGCGGTAGCCGGAGGTGCCGAGCGGATTGCCTTGGCCATCAGCGAGGTCGGCCAAGGGTTCGTCACTGCCGGTGGCAATCATCTGCGCATAGTGGAATTCGTGGCCGCGGATCAGCGCGCCTCGGTCTCCCAGCGGACAATCGGCGCGCAGCCGCGCCTCGCGGTAGCCGAGGTTCATCTTTCGCTTGGCAAAGCTGGTCGAGTGACCGAGCAGGCCGAGCATGGCGTGCGTCTCGCCCGATGCGTCCTCCAGCGCTTTGCCGAGCACCATGAAGCCGCCGCACTCGCCATGCACCGGCCGTGTTGCCGCAAACGCCTCGATGCCGGCCCTGAAATTCGCAGCCGCCGCAAGCCGGCCGGCGTGAAGCTCGGGATAGCCGCCGGGCAGCCAGCAGACATCGCAATTTTCGCCGGGCGCTTCGTCGGCAAGCGGCGAGAAGCGGATGATTTCAGCCCCTGCCTTGCGCCAATGCGCGGCGACATGCGGATAGAGGAAGGTGAAGGCGGCATCCTCTGCCAGTGCGATGCGCTGGCCGGGCGGTGGCAGCGCGTCGCCGTAACTGCCGGTAGCGGGTGCGAAGGGCGCCGCCAGCGCCTTGATGGCGTCGAGATCGAGCGAGCGTTCGACCATGTCGGCCAGCCGGTCGAGAAGCGCCATCAGATTCTCGTATTCGCCGGCCTGGACGAGGCCGAGATGCCGCTCCGGCAGGTTGAGCGAGGGATCGCGCAGGATCGCGCCGACCACCCGCAGGCCGATCGCCTCGATCGCGTCGCTGCAGAGACGGCGGTGGCGCTCGCTGCCCAGCCGGTTGAGCACGACGCCGGCCATGCGCACATCGGGGTCATAGCTGGCAAACCCCTTGGCGACGGCTGCCGCCGTGGTCGACTGTCCGGAAACGTCGAGCACCAGCAGCACCGGCAGGCCGTAGAGCCGTGCGAGATCGGCCGCCGAGCCGGTGCGGCCCGGAGCAGCCGGAATCCCGTCGAACAGGCCCATGGCGCTTTCCAGGAAGATGAAATCGGCATCTTCAGTTGCGTCGCCGGCCAGCGCGTTGAGCAAAGCAGGCGGCATCGCCCAGCTGTCGAGATTGACGCCGGAAAGGCCTGTCGCGGCGGTGTGGAAACCTGGGTCGATATAATCGGGGCCAGATTTGGCGCCGCGCACCTTGAGGCCGCGCCGGGAAAGCGCGCGCAAGATACCGATGGTGACGCTGGTCTTGCCCGAGCCTGAGCGCGGCGCGCCGATGATGATCGCGCGGGTCATGGCTCGCCCGCCAATGCCGCGCGCATCGCGACGATGCCGCCGACGACGATCAGCGCCGGCGCGGTCAACCCGGCGGCGGCCGCCTCCTCGGCAATGGTGGCGAGGGTGGCGACGACGATGCGCTCCTGCGGCGTCGTCGCGGCGACGATCACTGCAGCAGGCGTCGAAGGCGGCAGGCCGCCGCCAAGCAGCGAGGCTGATATCAACGGCAGATTGGCCATGCCCATATAGACGACGACCGGCTGGCCGGTGCGGGCGATTGCTTTCCAGTCGAGGTCGTCGTCGGTGCCGGCGGCGTGGCCGGTGGCCAGGATCACCGCCTTGTTGATGCCGCGCATGGTGGCCGGGATGCCGGCTCCGGCAAGCGCGCTGAGGCCCGAGGTCAGGCCGGACAGCACGCGGAACGGGATGTTTTGGCGCGCCAGCGCCAGCGCCTCTTCGCCGCCGCGGCCGAAAATATAGGGGTCGCCGCCTTTCAGCCTGACGACGCGGCGGCCTTCTCGCGCCAGCCGCACCAGCAAAGCGGTGATGTCGTCCTGCTTCATCGACGGTTGGCCGCCACGCTTGCCGGCGTAAAAAAGCTCGGCGCCCGACGCCACTGCCACGATATCGGGAGAGACCAGTGCGTCGTAGACGAGGGCATCGCACTGCCCAAGTGCGGCCAGCACTTCCAGCGTCAGGCAGCCGGGATCGCCAGGGCCGGCGCCGGCCAGCCAGACATGGCCGGGCTCAAGCTGGCGCGGCTTGAAGTTGAGCCGGGCCAAAGCCTGTTCGATCGTGGTGTTTCCTCTGTTGTTTCCGGTGCCGTCGTTCACAATCCGTCCCGTCCGCGAAAACGCCGCTGGTAGTGGGCGTCGTAAAGTGAACTCTCGCCAAAGTTTTCCGCTGCCAGCGAGCGGCCGACAAAGATGATTGCCGTGCGCTCCATCGGATCGGCGGCCAGTTGCGCCTCGATCGTCGCCAGCGTGCCGGTCAGCACGCGCTCGTCCGGCCAGGAGGCACGGAAGACGACCGCTACCGGGCAATCGGCGCCATAGAACGGCGTCAGCTCGGCGACGATGCGGTCGATGACGTGGATGGCAAGATGAATGGCGAGCGTCGCGCCGGTGCGGCCGAAGCCGGCCAGGGTTTCGCCAGGCGGCATTTTGGACGCGCGGCCGGAGATGCGGGTCAGCACCAGGCTTTGCGCGACTTCGGGAATGGTCAGCTCGCGGCGAAGCGCTGCCGCGGCAGCCGCGAAGGAGGGCACGCCCGGCGTCAGCGTATAGGCGATGCCGTGCTTCTCCAGCCGGCGGATCTGCTCGGCGACAGCGCTCCACACCGACAGGTCGCCGGAATGCAGGCGGGAGACATCGTGGCCGGCCTGGTGGGCCGCCAGGTACTCCGCTTCGATCTCGTCGAGCGACATCGGCGCGGTGTCGATCAGCTTCGTGCCGGGCGCGCAGTGCTGCAACAGTTCCGGGGCGACGATCGAGCCGGCATAGAGGCAGACCGGGCAGCTTGCCAGCAGCCGGCTGCCGCGCAAGGTGATGAGGTCGGCCGCGCCGGGACCGGCGCCGATGAAGTGGACGGTCATGCGGCGTCTCCGCTGATGGCGATGGCGCAGGTGACCGGGCCAAGCACGGTGCGCGGCCCGAGCAGTTTTGCGCCTTTGCCCGCGGCAGCAAGCGCCGAGGCTTCGGAAACCGACGGCGTGCCGGCACGCGCCTGCGACAGGTCGGAACGGCTGATTGCGCGCGGCGACGCGGCCTCGAGCGCAGCGTCCTCGACAACGATCACTGGAAGAGCGAGTTCGCGGCCCGCAGAGAAGATTGCCTGCTCGTCCTGCTTCTGAGAAGCGGTGGCGAGCGCCGAAAGCGCCGTCATCGCCAGCCCATGTGCTTCCAGAACGGTTTCTATGGCGGCAAGCACATCCCTTGCGCTGACGCCCTTGCGACTGCCGATGCCCGCGACCATCATGGCTTGACCCAGCTCCATTGGCTGACCGGCATGGCCGGCCGCCAGGCCTGCATCGAGCCAACCGGCGAAGCGCGGGATAGTGCGATGCGGGTGAGATCGCCGCCGAGCGACGCGTGACGGGCGAGCAGCAGCGCCTCCATCTCCAGCGTCACCGCATTGGCGACCAGCCGGCCGCCAGCACGCAGGGCCTCGAGGGCCGTTTCCAGCACGCCGGTATCGCTGCCGCCACCGCCGATGAAGATCGCGTCCGGCGTCTCCAATCCGGCGAGCGCCTGCGGCGCCGAACCCTCTATCACGGCAAGTCCGGGCACGCCGCAGGCGGAACCGTTGCGGCGGATGCGGGCGGCGCGGGTTGGATCGGCCTCGATGGCAGTAGCGCGCATCGTCGGATGGGCGAGCATCCATTCGATGCCGATCGAGCCGGAGCCGGCGCCGATGTCCCACAGCAACTCGCCGCGCCTGGGGGCGAGGGCCGACAGGGTGATGGCGCGCACCTCGCGCTTGGTGATCTGGCCGTCATGCTCGAACAAGTGATCGGCAAGGCCCGATGTCAGCGGCAGGATGCGTGCTCCCGATGTTGAGTCAACTTCGACCGCCAGAACGTTGAGCGGATTGATCTTTTCCAGATCGAAGGCGTCTGCGCGCACCGAGCGCAGCCTTTCGTTTGGGCCGCCCAGCGCCTCAAGTGCCGTCATCTGCGAGACGCCGAAGCCGAGTTCGGCCAGCAGGCGCGCAATCGTTGCTGGTGCATCGCCGTCCGAGGTCAGCGCAAGGATGCGGGTGCCCGGATGCAGCAACGGCCGGATCAGGTCGAGCGAGCGGCCGTGCAGCGAAATGGTCTCGATATCCTGCAGCGCCCAGCCGAGGCGGGCGGCGGCCAGCGACATGGCCGAAGGCGCAGGAATCACCTGCATCTCCTGGGAAGGAATTTTGCGAGCAAGAGTGACGCCGACGCCATGGAAGAACGGATCGCCCGACGCCAGCACGCAGACTCGCCTGCCGGAAAGCGCCAGCACGTCGCGCATCTCGGCATCGAAAGGGGTCGGCCAGGCACGGGCTTCGCCTTTGGCGAGCGACACGACGAGCGCAAGGTGGCGCGTGCCGCCGAAGACGAATTCGGCCTCGGCGATCAGCCGCTTGGCCTCGTCACCGAGACCCGCTACACCGTCCTCGCCGATGCCGACGATTGTGAGCCATTTTGGTGTTGGCTGTTTATTGTTTGACATGCCGCGCCGCCCCTCATCCGCCTGCCGGCACCTTCTCCCCGTATGGTGACGGGGAGAAGGGAACTGGCCGCAACGCTGGCGTCCCCCTCTCCCCGTCCTTCACGGGGAGAGGGTAAGGGTGAGGGGCAGCTCGGCGTGGCCTGACGTGGTGCCAATGAAGCGCATTCTGATCCTCGGCGGAACCACCGAAGCCCGGCAACTGGCGGGAAAGCTGGCCGCGCGTGCCGATCTTGCGATCACATTGTCGCTGGCCGGCCGCACTGAAAATCCTGTCGCGCAAGGCGTGCCGACGAGGGTAGGCGGTTTCGGCGGCGCCGACGGGCTGGCTGCCTACCTCCGCGAGACCCGCATCGAGCTGCTGGTCGACGCCACGCATACCTATGCGGCGCAGATCTCGGCCAATGCCGCGGCAGCGGCGCGAGAGGCCGGCGTGCCGATCGTTGCGCTCAGGCGCCCGGGCTGGGAGCCTGCCGAAGGCGACCGCTGGACGCTGGTCGACAGCGTTGGCAGCGCGGTGACGGCCCTGGCCGCTGCGCCACGCCGCGTTTTCCTGGCGCTTGGCCGGCAGGAGGTCGCCGCCTTCGCGGCGGCGCCCCAGCATCATTATCTCATCCGCAGCGTCGATCCGGTCGAGCCAAGGCTCGCTGTGCCCGACGCGACCTATCTCCTGGCGCGCGGGCCGTTCCGGGAAGCCGACGAACGCGCACTGCTTCTGGAACACCGCATCGATATCGTCGTGTCCAAGAACAGCGGCGGCGAGGCGACCTACGGCAAGATCGCCGCAGCGCGGGCGCTCGGCGTCGAGGTGGTCATGATCCGCAGGCCGACGCTGCCGGACGTTGCGTCGGCTGAAACCGTCGAAGCCCTTGCCGCGATGGTCGATCATTTTCTTGGGCCCGCCGCCGAACGCGGCGTGTAGACCAGCGCCGGTCTTTCGCCGCGCTTGATGATCCTGGTTTCCGGCGAGCCGATGATGATGCAGGTCGCCATGTCGGCCTTTTCCGCGTCGGCGTCCGCCAGCAGAAAAATCTCGATGCGCTCGTCGGGACGGCCGGCGGCACGGCCGAAGACGACCGGTGTGGTGCCCGGCAGGATCGCAGTCAGGCATTCGAAGGCGCGGCCAAGCTGCCAGGGGCGCGCCTTGCTGATCGGATTGTAGAGCGCGATGACGAAGCCGGCGCCGGCCGCAGCCAGCAGCCGCAATTCGATGAGATCCCATGGTTTTAGATTGTCTGACAACGAGATGGCGCAGAAATCATGGCCGAGCGGCGCGCCGATGCGGGCCGCGACCGCGAGCATTGCGGTGATGCCGGGCAGCATCGAAACGTCAACGGCACGCCATTCGGCCGGGCCGGCCTCGATCGCCTCGCAGACGGCTGCCGCCATGGCAAAGACGCCGGGGTCGCCGCCCGAGACAACGGCGACATTGTGGCCCTGCGCAGCCATTGCCAGCGCGTCCTTGGCGCGGGACAGCTCCTCGCGATTGTCGGAGGCGACGCGGGTCTGGTCCGGGCGCAGGTCGAGCCGGTCGAGATACGGTTTGTAGCCGAAGAAGAATCTTGCCTCGGCGACGGCGCGGCTCGCTTCCGGCGTCACCTGGTCGGCATTGCCGGGCCCAAGGCCGATAACGGTCAGGCGGCCGCTCATGTTTCGGCTCCCAATGCGGCGGCCCGGCCTGACCAGCCGGCGACCAGCACGATGGCGAAGTAGGGCGCGTTGTGGTCCTGCTTGTCGGCCAGCCGCATCGAAACGCCGCCCGGCATGGTGCCGCGCTCGACATAGACGGCACGCGCCAGCTTGTCGGTCGCCTCCAGCGCGCGCCTGATCTTGGGCAGGTTGCGGCCAACCTTCATGATGACGGCAGCATCGGTGTCGGCGAGGCGGCGGGTCAGCTCGAATTCGCTCATCGTGCCCGGCAGCACGGTCAATACATCGTCGCCCTGGACGATCGGCGTTCCGGTGGCCGACCAGCAGCCGGACATGGCAGTGACGCCGGGAATGACCTCTGTTGGAAAGCGGTGCGCCAGCCTGACATGCAGGTGCATGTAGGAGCCGTAGAACAGCGGGTCGCCTTCCGAGAGCACCGCGACCATCCTGCCGGCGCTGAGATGCTCGGCGACCTTTTCGGCCGACTCCTCGTAGAAATCCGCTATCTGCGACCGATAATCGCTGTGATCCTTGTCGATTTCGGTGGTGACGGGATAGAGCAGCGGCAACTCGATCAAATCAGGACGAAAATGCGCGCCGACGATGGCGCGCGCGTTGCTGTTGTTGCCGCGCTTGGCGAAATGCGCCACCACGTCGGCCTCGGCCAGCGCGCGCACGGCCTTGAGCGTCAGCAGCTCGGGGTCGCCGGGACCGGTGCCGACGCCGACAAGCCTGCCTTTTACAATCGCGTTCACAGGCCCGGCCTCGCCAATGCGTTGAGCGCGGCGGCGGTCATGGCGCTGCCGCCCAGCCTGCCGCGCACGATGGCGTAAGGAACGCCGTAGGAATTCTCGGCTAGCGCGTCCTTCGATTCGGCAGCACCGACGAAACCGACTGGCATGCCGATGATGACAGCCGGTTTCGGCGCACCGTCGCGCAGTCTCTCCAGCAGGTAGAAAAGTGCGGTCGGCGCGTTGCCGATGGCGACGACCGAACCGGCTATGCGCTCGCCCCACAGGTCAATGGCTGCGGCCGAACGGGTGTTGCCGATCCTTTTCGCTATGTCGGACGTCCGCGGGTCGCGCAGCGTGCAGATCACCTCGTTGCCGGTCGGCAACCGGGCGCGGGTGATGCCGTGCGAGACCATCTCGGCGTCGCAGAAGATCGGCGCGCCGGCCGCCAGTGCCGCGCGGGCGGCGGCAACAAAAGCTTGCGAAAAAACAAAGTTCTGCGCGGCCTCGACCTGGCCGCAGGCATGGATCATGCGGATGGCAACATCGGCTTCGGCATCGGAAAACCGCGACAGGTCGGCCTCGGCGCGAATGATGGCGAAGGAGCGCTCATAGATCGCCGTGCCGTCATGGATGTAGTCGTAGGGGGCGGGCATGTTCAATCCTGTCGGTAGAGTTCGGTGACACCGGCCGCGCCAAGCCTTGTCAGGCAGGCGGCGGTGGTCTCACCTCGAAATCGTTCTTCGCGGATCGCTGCGGCAATGCGGCCAACGCCGCGCGCGGCGTCATAGCCTGGCCTGTATCCGGCGGGAAGGGCCTTCGCCGTCCCGTCCACGACAAGTCCGGCCCCGTTTTCGCCGCCGACCAGTGTCAGCGCCGCCCGGCCGGGATGGGCACAGCCCTTGGCGCAGCCGGAAATATGGAGGGTGACGGAGGCATCGAGAAGGTCGCGGTTTTCTGCGGCGATGGTCTCGGCGATGTCGCGCGTCGCGATCCGGCCGGAGGCGCAGGCCGGCGCACCGGGGCAAGCGGCGATTTTTGTGCGCGGGTCGGCAGCGTCAATAACGAAGCCGAGGGTGGCGGCGGCCTGCTGGAGCGCGTGGCAGGCGGTCGGGGAGAGGCCGATGAAAAGCAGCGCGCGTCGTGGCGCCAGGCGGATTTCGGCCGCGCCAAGGGTGAGGGCGTGTTGCGTGAGGCCGATGAGTTTTTGCGCCGGCATGCTGCCGAAGGGCAGGCCGATGCCGAGGGCGATGCCATCTGTCAGATCGAAAATTCCAATGGGGAAGCGAGCCGGCACAGGAAGGCGCTCCACGGTGCCCCCCTCTGTCCTGCCCTCTTTGCCACCACTTGTCATCTCCCCCACTTGGGGGGAGATCGGCAGCTTCGCCGCCGGCTCCCCCTTAGCACCCGTAGCGATTGGCGGAAGCGGAGACCAGGGCGCAATCTCCCCCCTCGTGGGTGAGATGTCCGGCAGGACAGAGGGGGGCGCGAAGGAATGCCAGCTTGCGAGAGATGTCAGCTGCCTAGCCGTCAAATCCCGCGCGTGGGCTTCGCGGCCTTTTTCGGCGACCATCCTTAGGATCGCTATGGCGATATCACGGGCAGCATCTTCCTCGACGATAACGAGCGGCTTCGCACTCTGACCGTCTCCGGCAATGGACATCTTCCACTGAATTGCCGCGTCCATCCGCACCGCTGCCAGCCGCACATCGGCTGTCACCACATCCATAGCCAACTGTCCACCGCCGTCGACGATCACCGAAACCTTCGGGCCAAGGCGCTGTGCCAGCCCGGCTTCAGCAATCGCCGCCCGAATCCGCTCCGCCAGCGGGCGCGGGTCGGCGGTCTCCTGCGGATCCAGGCCCGCCAGCGGTCCGGTCTCGACCGGCACCCCGGTGCGCACGGCGATGCCGAGCGCGTCGACCTCCATTGCCAGCAGCCGGGCGCTGGCCGATGTCAGGCCGCGGATCTGCAGGCTGCCGCGCGCAGTCACTTCCATGATGCCGTTGCCATGCCGCAAGGCGGATTCACCGAGTCCGATCAAGGATTTCGGCGAGAGTCCTCCAGCGACCGGGTTGAGCCGCACCAACAGCCCGTCGCCGGTCTGCATCGGCGCGGACAAAGCGGGGCAGGCGCCGCGACGGGAGAAGGCGTTCATGCGGCCACCCCCAGCGCGCGGGCTTCGGCGATCAGTGCGGCGAGATCGTCATCGATGGAATTGCGCAGCGGATGCCAGAGACCGCGCCGCCGCGCCGACAAAAAACGCTCGGCGATGATTTTCGCGGCCGCCGAGTTTTCGCGCAGGATGAAGGCGCGCACCTCGGGATCGCCGAGATAGGCGTCGTGCACGGCCTCGATCAGCGTGCCCGGTATGGCATGGGTGGTCTCGGCGAAACCGACGAGACGGTCGACGGTCTCGGCGAATTCCGAAGCGCCGCGCGGCCCGTGCCGCATCTGGCCGGCAATGAAGCGCGGGTTGACGGCGCGGGCGCGAACCACCCGAGATACGGCTTCTCCAAGCGAGCGCGGCTTCGGCTTTTGCGGATCCGTGGTGTCGAGGACGATGACGTCGGCGTTCTTGCCAAGCGCTGCAAGCGCCGCCGAAAAACCACCGATGAAGGCGACATCGGCAGAGCCTTCCAAAATGTCGCGGCCGGGGTCGTCTCCGGTATGGACGAGAAGGTCGGCCTCGGCGATACGATCCTCGAAGGCGCCGGGCGCTGAAATCGCTTCGCCCCCGGCGCCGCCATAGGCATGCGAGGTGGCGTCGAGATAGGCGCGACCGATTTCTTCGCGCTTGGCCCAGTCGCCGCTCGACAGCAACGCCTCGACACCGGCGCCGTAGGTACCGGGCGAGGTGCCGAAAATGCGCGGGCTGACCTTGCCATCGGCGCGGGTTTTTGCGGCGAGCGGGTTTTCCGTCGCGTCCTCGTCGCGGGCGGCGACGGCGTCGGCGGCCGCATCGATCAGGGCGATCTGGGTCGGGAACATGTCGCGGAACAGGCCTGAAATGCGCCAGGTGACATCGACGCGCGGGCGGCCAAGGGTGGCCGGCGGCAGCACCTCGATGCCGGTGACGCGGCCGGTGGCGCCGTCCCATTGCGGCCGGCAACCCATCAGCGCCAGGCCTTGCGCGATCTCTTCGCCGCCGGTGCGCAGCGAGGCCGAGCCCCAGAGGTCGATGACCAGCGAGCGCGGCCAGTCGCCATGCGATTGCATGTAGGTGCGCAAGACCTCGTCGGACGCCGCCCTGCCGAGATCGAAGGATGTCGGCGTCGGCATGGTGCGTGGATCCGATGTGAACAGGTTGCGGCCAGTCGGTAGGACATCGCGCCGGCCACGCGCCGGCGCGCCGGCAGGACCGGCAGCGACATGGCGGCCGTCGAGGGCCGCGATCAATGCTGATTTCTCGGCCGCCGCACTTTGCTGGCGCAGCTGATCGGCCTCGCCCTCGGCTGAGCGGCCGTAGATGTGTAGCCCGTCCTTGATGGCGAAGTCCTTGAGGTCGCAGAGCCAGGCGTCGATGCGGCGCAGCGCTTCGTCGGGCGCGTCGGTTCCGGCGACGCCGGCCTCGGAGGCGAGCCCGGTCTTTTCAGCGGTTTCGACAATCAGCCTCGCCAGGCGGTCGCGGCGGCGGCGGTCGAGCCCGTCGGCCTGGGCATATTCGTCGACCAGCCGCTCAAGCTGGTGCTGGTTCTCGTCCAGACCGGCGCCGGTCAGAGGCGGCGGCAGATGGCCGAGGGTGACGGCGGCAATGCGCCGCTTGGCCTGCGCTGCCTCTCCCGGGTTGGAGACGATGAAGGGATAGATGACGGGCAGGGGCCCGGTGACGATCTCGGGAAAACAGGTTTCGCTGAGCGCCACTGTCTTGCCGGGCAGCCATTCCAGCGTGCCATGGGCGCCGACATGGACGAGGGCATGGACATCGAGCGCCTTGCGCAGCCACAGGCCAAAGGCGATCAGCGCATGGCGCGGCGGCAAGGTCAGGTCGTGATAGTCGGCGCGACGGTCGACTGAACGCCCGCGGTCAGGGGCGAGCGCAACGGTGATGTTGCCGAAGGTGGCGGCGCGGAAGGGGAAATTTGCAGAAGCGGGCGCTTGAACACCCCCCTCTGTGGGGGGGGGGGGGGGGGGGGGGGGGGGGGGGGGGGGGGGGGGGGGCCCCCGCGGGGGGGGGGGGGGGGGGGGGGGGGGGGGGGGGGGGGGGGGGGGGGCGGGGGGGGGGGGGGGGGGGGGGGGGGGGGG
>NZ_JBVVQA010000029.1:0-91387 GCF_055811455.1 Mesorhizobium sp. WSM4845 | reverse complement strand
CTCGCTACAGCGCTGTTGAGGGCGCTCGCGAGCGGCTTCGCTATCGCCGACCTACACCACGCGGTGGGACACGACCCTCCGCTACATTACTCGCGAGTAACAAGCCGGCGCTTCGCCAATACCTCATGAATAGATCAATGGCTCCTCAGGACGACGCCTATTGCCGATCGCTTGGCGCGCGAGTCGGAACGGATGCCTATGTGCAATGTCGCACGAGCATATCCGCCAATCGGCCGGTAAACGAGCCGCCGCCGCGTCCCAAGCCGGTCACGTGCACGTCGAATGTAGTGCTAGGTGCGGTAAGAACTACATGCCTGTGAGTCCGCGCTTCGATGGAGAGCAGTTGAATGTCCCGACACTACCTTTTTCCCAATGAAGGGGAGCCTCTGCGCATGTCGCTCCGGCTAGTCGAAGGCCTAATATTCGGCAAGGACACTCTGCCCCAATATGCCGGCACCAGGCAGCGGGTTCTATCTGCAACTTTAGAATTCGACGAGGCTAAAAAGCCAACACGCATTCTGAGAACCGAACCTTCAGTTTGGGTGTTCGACCAAGATGGTGGCATCCGGCAAGGCTTGCATGAAGCGTTAGCTCTCGCGATGGATATCTTACCAACTCCCGCGCGGGACGGTACGGTTGTTGAACTGCGGCCCCGCACAAAAAAGCAGAAATTGGAGAAAGAGTTTCGCTGGGAGCCGGGCAAGGCTTAGATCGATCGCGTAATTTCCGACATCTGGCCGAAACGCAAGGCGGATCGACTGAAAGCCGCAGAGGGTGTCGCGAAACGAAAGCCACCTCTGACCTACGATGCGAGCCGAGCATTAGATGAAGCCTCGGAGGGATTCTGGAAGATCGAACACGCCATAGAGCGCCTGAAGGAACCGAGCTTAAAGGGATCTGCGTTCGGGGCCAGGCAACGCTCGGAAGCGAATCCCGAGGAGGGATCCCTATACGTCGGCGCCGCAGGATTTCCAAGCGGCGTTCGGCCATTTCTGCGATGGCGCGGAATATAATATCCCTTCGAAGCCGAACTTTGGGCAGCGCAGCTGGCGGCGTCGGTTCTCCAGTTGGCTTCCGCAGGGACGCATCAGCATGAGCGCCGGCGTCAAGATAAAGGCGCTGGCTGCATTCGTGCAGCAGTGCCTTGATCCGCTGCCCGATGCCGTCCTCATCGACACGCACCACAATCAGCTCATGCGTCAGGCGCGCCGCCTACTTTGGCGCAAGGCTGATGCTGTCACCAGCCTGGCAAGAGCGGAAACGGCTTACTGGCAAGAGAAAAGCATTCACGCGATGTACGTCCTAGAGGACGAGGATCGATCTAGCGCCTATTCTGACAAACGGATGATCAGCGTCGACAGGAGCCGGCAGGCTGTGGCCGATCAAATCCGAGTTCCAGCGCCCGATCTCCTGGCCGTCCAATGGAAACGAGAAGCCGCAAAGGACCGATACCTGCCGATCAGTGCGGATGAAGTCGCCAAGCTCATCGCGGCGGACGAGGCGTTTCTTGCAGCGCATCCGATTACGAAGCAACCCCGTAGAAAACGCGGGTGACCATCACTGAACCCCGGCAAAAACTGCCTAAGCCCGCCGCTGCCTCACGGTGGCGGGCTTTTCATTTAGCGGGATAGCGGCCAAATCTTAGGCTTTTGAACCTTTTGAGTGTTTCCCGTAGGGCCGTTGCAAAAATTCGCCACCTGCACCGCTATCAGAACGGCCCGTTGCTATAGCGTGGTAATCGCGGCCATTACCCCCTTTTCGGGATGTAATTTCGCGCATGCTCCCGAGGGGGAGTTAGTTCAAAAAGCTTTATAAGAGCCAATGGCTTAGGCCAATTTGGTTAACAGGTTTCCGGTTAATAGGTCGCTTGGCCGCAGCGCATCGAGGACCACTTCGTAGACACTCCCTGTCTTCCTCGATCTCGACTTCGCTGATACCTACAGCTGCTTACTGCCGGTCCGGGCGATAGACGAGGAAAGCGAAACGGACGGCAGCGCGTAGACTGGGACGCGACCTCTATGCAGAAGACCCGCCGCTACATTTGCGAAGCGACGGGCCTCCGCCCCATTCCCCCATACCTGACCATGCAACTCCCGTGCCAGACTTATTGACCCATCGCGGGACACCTTATGGCTTCTGCGCAGGCCTGGATGTTGCAACAAGGATATGCCAGTCGGACCAGGCTCGGCTGTGGGAATTCCCACACCGGGGAAAACATTGGAAAAATCCGCTCCCAGTTTTGCTTTCCATGGGCAACCCATCACTCCCGTTTCCCTGCCGTGCACGCCGCAGCCTGAATTTCATTCGAGCAGTCGGCCAGACTTTGCCTCGCCCCAAATGTCGAAGCTGGCCAGCGTCGTCTGACCGCCTCATGGAAACTGTCAGGGTGTCTAAAATAGATGGTGAGTAGGTGGCTGCTGGACAGAAATCCGCAGTCGCGAGCTGCCCCGCAAGGTCTGGTCGACCAGGGGCTCGCTGTCCGTCGCTTTGGCCAAGGTTTTGGTGATGTCACATCGCGCGCGAAAGGATCTGGACTTTCCGCAAGTCTGCCCGAAAGTCAGGGCCTGGAGCAAAAATATTATTTTCGGGGCTGAAAATGCGTCTGGGGGTGCCCCTGCGGTGCCCCGGAATGATTTTCGCGGATGCGGCGAAAACCGGCCATCAACTAAGTAATTGATTTTCCGAAAAGAAAACTGGTGCCGCTTAGGTGACTCGAACACCTGACCCCATCATTACGAATGATGTGCTCTACCAACTGAGCTAAAGCGGCCCGGGAAGCCAAGGCCTCCAAGATGCGCTGGGTGATAGACGCAACCCGCCACAAATTCAAGATGGGACTTGGCAATTCGTGCCGGCTCATCCCGGGCCTATAAGCGACCGCCGCACCGATCGGCCATGCGGTTGTGCGAAGCCTCAACGCCAGGTTGTGCGACGTCGCGTTGGCGCTGCATCGGGAAACCGGCGAAAAATGTTGATTCCTTTACCGAAAACCGTCGAAATCGGCATTGGACGCATCGCCAAGGCAGAATGCGGCCGCTGGCCCGTTGATTGATCGGTCGCCTGCGGCTAACGATCATGACAATGTGACCATACGTGCAGGGGGTCCCCGTTGGACGCGATCGAAAAAGCGATCCGGAATGCCTTCGAGAAAGGCAATGCCGAAGACCGCGCGTTTCGCGAGCGGGTCTACCGATCGGCCTTCGCCGCGCTTGATCGCGCCCTGCAGGCCAACCCGAACGTGACGGTGGAAGTCGCCATCAAGCGCCGCAAGGCGGTGCAGGCCAAGATAACCGAAATCGAATCCGAATTCCTGCCGGCGGTTCCCGCTGTCGGCCGGCCGACCGATGACGACGCTGCAGCACCGGCTGTGGAGCAGCCGGCTGGCAGCGAAGCCGATGCCGATGCCGAACCCGAGGCCGATGCCGAACCGGATGCCGGCGCCGACGCTGAACCGGCGCCGCCGCCTGAGGTCATTGTTGACGGTCCGGCGGAGTCTCCTGCATCGGTCGCGCCTCCTGTTTCGGACGCGCCCCCTGCTTCCGATGCGCCACGCTCGCGCGTTTTGCCGATCGTTCCCGACATCATGCCCGAAGCGGCTTTTCCCGATGCGCCGGAGATCGACTTGTCGTCCCCCCAATCGGCAGGAGACGGCGACGCAGAGGTGATGCCCGACCGCGACGACAGGCGGGTGAGAGGTCCCCACCTGCCTCTCACCGCGATTTTCCTCGGCGTGACGCTGCTCGCAGCCGCCGGCATCGGCCTCTATTTCGCTGCCCAGACCGGCGTCTTCAAGTCGGCGGCCGAACTCGACACCGCCCCGCCGCAAACGCCACCGACGGTGGAAGACGATGATTTCACGCCGCCAGGCGACACCGCCCCGCCGCTGAACTCCGGCGAGGCGAATGAGGCGCGCGACTGGATCAATGTGTTTTCACCGAGCGACCCGACGCTTGTCAGCGCGCCTTCGGACGCCAAGGCCGAAGTCATGCAGGACGACAGCGGTTCTTTCCTGCGCATCCGGTCGGGCGCCTCCGGTTCGGCGATCAGCTTCGACGTCGAGCAAGGGGTCTTGGACAAACTCGCCGGCAAGCACGCCACGTTCGACATCGTCGCCCGCTCCGAGGAGGGCCAGGAGACGCAGATCTCCGTCGACTGCAATTTCGGCGAACTCGGCGACTGCGGCCGCAAGCGCTACGCGGTCGGCCACGAGCGCAACGAATACCTCTTCGATGTGCGGTTTCCCGACAAGCGTCCGGGCGCTGCCGGCACCATCGCCATCAATTCCGACTTCGACAAGCAGGGCAAGTCGGTCGACATCTACGAGATCCGCGTCGCGATTGTTCCTTGAGCCTCAACGCATCGGCCCGAAAATCGGAATCGATTTTCGGAAAGCACGATGCGGACATTATAACTGTTAGAGCGTACTTTGTGCGTCCAATTGGACGCACGTCGCTCTAACTATCGAGCAGCGCCTGCAGCGTCTCGATGCGGTCGGCTTCGGCCGCCGGCTTGTCCCAGCGCAGCCGTGAAATGCGCGGAAAGCGCATGGCGACACCGGATTTGTGCCGTGTCGAGCGGTTAAGCCCTTCGAACGCCACCTCCAGCACTAGGCCTTGTCTTCGGTCGGCCCGCACCGAGCGGACCGGGCCGAAGCGCTCGATCGTGTTGTCGCGGACATATTTGTCGATCTGCCTCAGTTCCTCGTCGGTGAAGCCGAAATAGGCTTTCCCCACCGGCACCAGTTCCTCCGATCCTTCCGGGCCGGACCAGACGCCGAACGTGTAATCGGAATAGAAACTCGAACGCTTGCCATGGCCGCGCTGGGCATACATCAGCACGGCGTCGATTGTGTGCGGATCGCGCTTCCATTTGAACCATGGGCCTTTCGGCCGGCCGGTGAGATAGGGCGAATCCCAGCGCTTCAGCATCACGCCTTCGATCACCGGATGCAGCGGCTTGCGGCGCAATTCCTCCAGCGCCTGCCAGTCGTTGAATTCGACCAGCGGCGAGAGATCGAAGCGGCTCGGATCGAGCGTCTGCACGAAGCCTTCGAGGTGGCCGCGCCGCTCGCGGAAAGCGCGGGTGCGCAAGTCCTCGTCGCCGATCTGAAGCACGTCGTAGCAGCGCATGAAGGCCGGGTATTGCCGCTGGATCTTCGGTGTCACGCTCTTGCGGTTCAGCCGTTGCTGCAGGTCCGAGAACGTGCCGGTCGCCTGCCGGGGATCGCCGACCAGAAGCTCGCCGTCGAGGGTGGCGGAGAAATCCATCGCCTCTGCGAGGTCAGGAAAAGCCCCGGAAACATCGTCGCCAGTGCGCGAATAGAGCCGGCGAATGCCGCCTTCCGATACCGCCTGGACGCGGATACCGTCCCACTTCCACTCGGCGGCATAGTCGGCCGGGTCGAGCTTTTCGAGGTCGCCGTCACCGATCGGGTTGGACAGCATCACCGGCCGGAACAGCGCCAGCGCTGTCTTTTTGGGTTTTTCCGCGTTGCCTTCCAACCACGCGAACAGCTCGGCATAGGGCGGTGTCAGCCCATGCCAGAGTTCTTCGATCTCGGCGACGTCGACCTTGCCGAGATCGGCCAGCGCCTGCTTGGCCAGCCGCGCCGAAACGCCGATGCGCAGGCCGCCGGTGACCAGCTTGATGATGGCGAAGCGCGCCGAGATGCTGGCGCTGTCGAGCAGCCGGGCCAGCACCTTCGGCCCATCGGAACGGCTCGCCGCCTGCAATTTCGCGACGACCTCGGCGAGCGTCGGCTCATGGTTGGCGATATCCGCCGGCGATTGCGGCCAGACCAGCGACACCGTCTCCGCCAGGTCGCCGACATAGTCGTAGGAATAGCCGAACAGCACCGGGTCCATGCGCTCCATGACCAGCGCGCGCAGCATCGCCGGCTTGACCGCCGCGATGGTCAGGTCGCCGGTGATGGCAGCCAGCGCCAGACCGCGATCCGGATTCTCGACCCTGCGGAAATAATCGCTCAACAGCTTCAGCTTGCCGTTGCGCGACGGCGTCAGCACGAGGCGGTCGAGGAGTTCGGCGAAGCGGTTCATAATGCGGGCCGCGCCAATGGGCCAGCCTTGCGCTCTGTCGCGCCGCCGTGAAGCGCTACATCGGCCGTGACCACCATCAATCGCCCTCATCCTCATAGCCGACGAGATGCAGCGGCCTGGCAGCGATGCCTTCGAGTTCGCACCAGCGCACCAGGGCCTCCTCGCGGCCATGCGTCACCCAGATTTCCTCCGCGCCGGTTTCCCTTATCGTGGCGGTCAGTTCGTCCCAGTCGGCATGGTCGGAAACGATCAGCGGCAGCTCGACGCCGCCCTGCGTGGCGCGCTGGCGGATGCGCATCCAGCCGGAGGCAAAGCACGAGATCGGATCGGGAAAGCGCCGCGCCCAGCGGTCGGCGAACGCCGATGGCGGGCCGACGACGATGGCGCCGGTGAAATCCTCCTTGCCACTGCTTTCGACGGTCGCCGGCTCCAGCGTCCCGAGCTCGATGCCCTGGCTCTGATAGTAGTCGCTGAGCTTGGCCAGCGCGCCGTGGATATAGATCGGCCTGTCGTAGCCGGCGTCGCGCAGCAAGCGCATGACGCGCTGCGCCTTGCCGAGCGCATAGGCGCCGACCAGATGCGCGCGTTCGGGAAACTGCGCCGTCGATTTCAGCAGGCGGGCGATCTCTTCGGTATCGGGCGGATGACGGAACACCGGCAGGCCGAAAGTCGCCTCGGTGATGAACACGTCGCACTTGACCGGTTCGAACGGCTCGCAAGTCGCGTCCCTCTGGCGCTTGTAGTCGCCCGAAGCAACGATGCATGAGCCCTGATGCACGACCTCGATCTGCGCCGAGCCCAGCACATGGCCGGCCGGATGGAAGGTTACGGTGACGCCGTTCAGCGCAATCGCCTCGCCAAGTGCTGCCGCTTGCGTCGTCCCGGCAAAACCCTCGCCGTAGCGCAGCCGCATGATGTCCAGCGTCTGTTGTGTAGCCAGCACCGAGCGGTGGCCGGAACGGGCATGGTCGGAATGGCCGTGTGTGATCAGCGCCCGGCTGATCGGCCGCACCGGATCGATGAAGAAATCGCCGGGCGGGCAATAAAGGCCCTCGGGCCGAGGGTGAAGCAGGTCGCTGGCGCGCATGGCTCCAAGATAGTTGCTAATTCCGGCGCGGGAAGCCTGTTGCAAGTGACTGCTGACTCGGCATACAGGCAACTGCCGGCGGGATCTCCATCACGAAATCGCATCAGGCCTTGTCCGGCGGCCCTTTTCGTTCGCCTGCGCCACACGTGGCGGCGGCTGCGAAAAAGTCCGATTCGCATGCCCGAAAGGGCAGGACACCGACAAGGAGGACGTTGCATGCGCTGGAACTTGGTGGTCTTGGCATCTTGCCTGGCAATAGCCGGTTGCGTCGGCACCTCGATCGCCGAGCGACAGGACGCGAATGTCCAGTCCTCGCTGCAATATGACAGCGTGCCTTGCGATCAATTGGTGGCGCAACGAAACCGGCTGGCGCAGCAATACCGCCTTCCGCAGGATGCCAAGCCGTCCTTCTCCGATCCCGGGGTGGGCCTCGGCCCGTTCACGCCGGATGCCCGTTCCAAGGCCCAGCGCGACGTCGAACAGGCAAGTGGCCGGATCGACGCCATGAACCGGTCGATCGCCCGCCGCGAATGTGGCAAGCCGGGTTAATACCCCGCGTTGCGATCGACGACGTTCTCGAGCTTCTCGCCGCGCTCGAAGGCGGCCATCTGGCGCAGCATGATCGGCACCAGATGCACGGGATCGGAGGTCGCCGCCGCATGCGGCGTCACGAACACTTTCGGGTGGCTCCACAGCCGGCTGGTCTTCGGCAGCGGCTCGACCTCGAACACGTCGAGGCTCGCCTCCTTCAGCGTGCCGTCCTCCAGCGCACGCAGAATGTCGGCGTCCTTCTGCAACTTGCCGCGCCCGGCATTGATCAGCACCGAGCCGCCTAGGCCGTTGCGTTTCCTCAACTCCTTCAGCACGCCATAGTTGATGATGCCATGCGTCTGCGCAGTGAGTGGCAAAAGCACGACCAAAATGTCGGTGGCGTTGAGGAAGGGGATCAATCCGGCCTCACCCGCATAGGTTGCAACGCCGTCCATCGGCCGCTCGCTGCGCGACCAGCCATTGACCGCAAAGCCGAGCGACAAAAGCACCGACGCTGCCGCGCGGCCAAGCGTGCCGAGCCCCATGATGCCGACGGAGATGTCGCCGGCCGGCCGCTGCGGCGGCTCGTGCCAGATCTTCTTTTGCTGCTGCGACCGGTAGAGCATGCCCTGGCGATGGTGATCGAGCACCCGCCAGACGACATATTCAGTCATGTAGTGGGTCAAATTGTCGGCCACGACCTTGACGATCGGCACGTCGGGCAAGGTGGGATCGGCGAAGATGTGGTCGACGCCGGCGCCGATCGAAAAGACCGCGCGCAGGTTGGGCAGGGACGACAGAAGGTTCGGCCGCTGCTTCCAAACCACCGCATAGGTGATCGAAGGATCGCTGGTGCCTTCCGGCTCGAGCACCACCTCGCGTTCGGCCGCCAAGAGTTCGCGCCAACGGCCTGGATGGATACCGGTGAGGGCAAGCAGGACACGGCCTTTTTCCATGGCGAGTTCTTTTTCCTTTATGCGGTACAGCCTACTCGCTGACGATGCCGACCGGTGCCGTTTCGATCCTGAATGCGGCCGAGATCAGCGCCTTGGTATAGTCGGTCTGCGGCCGTTCGAAAATCTGTTCGGACGGGCCGGCCTCGACGATCCTGCCATTGCGCATGACGATGACGTCGTTGGCAAGCGCACGGATGACCTTCAGATCGTGGCTGATGAACAGATAGGCGAGGTCGTGCTTCGCCTGCAGGCTGCGCAGAAGGTCGACCACCTGCGCCTGCACGCTCATGTCGAGCGCCGAGGTCGGCTCGTCCAGCATGACGAAGCGCGGGTTGAGCACCATGGCGCGGGCGATGGCGATGCGTTGGCGCTGGCCGCCGGAAAACTCGTGCGGATAGCGATTGCGCGTGGCGGGATCGAGCCCGACTTCACCGAGCACATCGACAATGCGATTGTCGCGATCATCGGGCGACAGTTTCGGCTCGTGGATCTTCAGCCCTTCCTCGATGATCTCGGAGACCGACATGCGCGGACTCAACGACCCGAACGGATCCTGGAAGACGATCTGCAACTCGCGCCGCAGCGGCCGCATGGCGTTGAATGACAGCTCGTTGATATCGCGCCCATCGAACTGAATGGTCCCGGTCGACGAGATCATCCTGGCCAGCGCCAGGCCGAGCGTCGTCTTGCCCGAGCCGGATTCGCCGACGACGCCGAGCGTCTGGCCGGCGCGCACGGTGACGTCGATGCCGTCGACCGCCTTCACATTGTCGACGGTGCGCCGGAAAAAGCCTTTGTTGATCGGAAACCAGACTTTTATGTCCTGGCCGGTCATCACTGGCCTGGCAGCATCGTTGGCGGCGGGCGGCTTGCCCTTGGGTTCGGCGGCAAGCAAATGCCGCGTATAGCTGTGCTGCGGGTTGGCGAAGATTTCTTTCGTCGGCCCGGTTTCGACGATCTTGCCCTTGGTCATCACGCAGACCCGGTCGGCGATCTTTCTGACGATGCCGAGATCGTGGGTGATGAACAGCATCGACATGCCTTTGCGGCTCTTCAACTCCGCGAGCAGCTCGAGGATCTGCGCCTGCACGGTGACGTCGAGTGCGGTCGTCGGCTCGTCGGCGATCAGCAGTTCCGGCTCGTTGGCCAGCGCCATGGCGATCATGACACGCTGGCGCTGACCGCCGGAAAGCTGGTGCGGATAAGCGTCGAGCCGCTTCTCCGGCTCGCGGATGCCGACCTCGTTGAGCAGCTCCAGAGTGCGCGCCTTGGCTTGGCGGTCACCCAGGCCCTGGTGCAGCGTCAGCACTTCGACGATCTGCTGCTCGATCGTGTGCAGCGGGTTGAGCGAGGTCATCGGCTCCTGGAAGATCATGGTGATCTTGTTGCCGCGCACGCGGCGCAATGCCTTCTCGTCGGCAGCGAGCAGATCGGCGCCCTGGAACAGGATCTTTCCCGACGGATGGCTGGCGGCCGGATAGGGCAGCAGCTTCAGCACCGACAGCGCCGAGACCGACTTGCCGGAGCCGGATTCGCCGACCAGCGCCACCGTTTCGCCCTTGGCGATGTCGAAGGAGATGTGGTCGACGGCCATCGACTGGCGGCCTTCCTGCGCGAAGGCAACGCTGAGATCGCGCACCGAGAGGAGAGGGGCTTCGCTCATCTGAACGTCTTGCGCGGATCGAAGGCGTCGCGGGTCGCTTCGCCGACGAAGACCAGCAGCGACAGCATCAGCGAGATGACGACAAAGCCGGAGATGCCCAGCCATGGCGCGTTGAGGTTGCGCTGCGCCTGCTTGAGAAGCTCGCCCAGCGAGGCCGAGCCGGGCGGCAGGCCGAAGCCAAGGTAGTCGAGCGAGGTCAGCGTCGAGATCGAGCCGCTGAGCAGGAAGGGCAGGAAGGTCAGCGTCGCCACCATGGCGTTGGGCAACAGATGCCGGAACATGATAGTACCGTTGGGTACGCCCAGCGCGCGCGCGGCGTTGACATATTCGAAGTTGCGGGCGCGCAGGAACTCGGCCCGCACCACGCCGACCAGCGCCACCCAGGAGAACAGCAGCATCAGCCCGAGCAGGATGAAGAAGCCGGGCGGCAGGATGGCGGCGACGATGAGGAGCAGATAAAGCACCGGGATCGCCGACCAGATTTCTATGAAGCGCTGGAACAGAAGGTCGGTCCAGCCGCCGAAATAACCCTGCAATGCGCCGGCCGTCACGCCGATCACCGCCGAGCCGGCGGTGAGGATCAGGCCGAACAGCACCGAGACCCTGAATCCGTAGATGACGCGCGCCAGCACGTCGCGCGCCTGGTCGTCGGTGCCCAGCCAGTTCCAGTTGCCGACGACGCAATTGGGGTCGGCGGCACCTTGCGGATACTGGTTGCAACGTGTCTTGGCGTCATAGAGCCAAGACGGCTTGGTTGGCGCCGCCTCGGGAATGGCGTTGTTGACGGTCCGGTAGGAGTAGCGGACCGGCGGCCAGATCATCCAGCCGTGGGCATTGATCTCGTCCTGGATGACCGGGTCGCGATAATCGGTGACCGCATAAAAGCCGCCGAACTTCTCCTCGGGATAAGCGACCACGACCGGAAACAGGATTTCGCCCTTGTAGGAGACGAGGACCGGCTTGTCGTTGGCGATCCATTCAGAAAACAGCGACAGCACGAAAAGCACGAGGAAGATCCACAACGACCAGTAGCCGCGCCGGTTGGCCCTGAAATTCTGCAGCCGCCGCTGGTTGAGCGGCGACAGCCAGGGCCGTGCGATCCGGCCCGGCGCCGTTTCGGCTGCGGCCCCGGCCATCAGACGTCCCTCCGCTCGAAGTCGATGCGTGGGTCGACCCAGGTATAGATCAGGTCGGACAGCAGCCCGACGATCAGGCCAAGCAGCGAGAAGATGTAGAGATTGGCGAACACCACCGGATAGTCGCGCTCGACCACCGACCTGAAACCGAGCAGGCCGAGGCCGTCGAGCGAAAAGATGTTCTCGATCAGCAGCGAGCCGGTGAAGAAGGCCGAGATGAAGGCGCCGGGAAAGCCTGCGACGACGATCAGCATGGCGTTGCGGAAGACGTGGCCGTAGAGAACCTGCCGTTCCGACAGGCCCTTGGCGCGGGCGGTCACCACATACTGCTTGCGGATTTCCTCGAGGAACGAATTCTTGGTCAAAAGCGTCGTGGTGGCGAAGGCCGACAGCACCAGCGCCGTCAGCGGCAAGGTCATGTGCCAGAGATAGTCGACGATCCGCGCCGGCCAGGACAGCTGGTCCCAATTGTCGGAGGTGATGCCGCGCAGCGGAAACCAGTCGTAGAACGATCCGCCGGCAAACAGCACCATCAGCAGGATGCCGAACAGGAAGCCCGGAATGGCGTAGCCGACAATGACGATGCCGCTGGTCCATACGTCGAATGCCGTGCCGTCCTTGACGGCCTTGCGGATGCCGAGCGGGATCGAGATCAGGTAGGACAGCAGAGTGATCCACAGCCCGATCGAGATCGACACCGGCATCTTCTCCAGGATCAGATCGATCACCGAGATGTCGCGGAAATAGCTGTCGCCGAAATCGAACCGGAAATAGTTCCACAGCATCATGCCGAAGCGCTCGAGCGGCGGCTTGTCAAAGCCGAACTGCTTTTCCAGCTTGGCGATGAACTCGGGGTCGAGCCCTTGCGCGCCGCGATATCTCGAACCGGCGTCGCCGGCCACGTCGAAATTGCTGGCGCCGGCGTCACCACCGCCGCCGCCAAGGCGATCGCTGCCGCCCTGGTTGGTAAGCCGTGCGATGACCTGCTCCACCGGCCCGCCCGGCGCGAACTGGATGACGGCGAAAGACACTGCCATGATGCCGAACAGGGTCGGGATCATCAGCAGGATGCGACGCAGTATATAGGCGCCCATCAGAAATTGTCCTCCTCGAGGAGGAGCACTGTGTCTGGACGGTCCCCAAAGGCAATCGCGTCAGACCAATTGTCGACGGCAGCGCCGCCCCTCATTGTCCTGCCGGACATTTCTCCCCGTATAGTGACGGGGAGAAAGGGGCTGGCCGCAATCTCGGCGCTCTTATTGCCAGCTTTGTGATTGGCGAAACCCTCGATGAGAGCGCGCCTCTCCCCGTCGCTATACGGGGAGAGGATGCCGGCAGGCAGGTGAGGGGCGGCGCCGACGCCTGCAGGAAATTCACCCTTTGCCAATCTTTGCCGCCTTGTCCTTGTCGAACCACCACAGCGTCTCGACCGGAAAGCCGAAATCGGGCTTCTGCTCGGGAAAGCCGAACATGTCCCAATAGGCGACTCGGTGATTCGCGAGATAATATGTTGGAATCCAGTCTAGCCGCGCGCGCAAGACCCGGTCGAGTGCTTTGAGCGCCGTGACCAGTTCGTTCCGGCTCTGCGCCTTGCCGGCTGCCTCGATCAGCGCATCGATGGCCTTGCTTTCGGTGCCGGGATAGTTGCGCGTTCCCGGTGTTTTCGCCATCCGGGAGTGATAGAGGTTTTCCAGGCCATCGACAGTCGGCGTCGCCCCGATCGACGATCTGAACAGGTTGAAATCGAAATCGAAATTGCTCTGCCGCGCTTCGTATTGCGTCGAGTCGACCTGCCGGATCGAAGCGTCGATGCCGATCGCCTTCATATTCTCGGACCACGGCGAGAACAGCCGAACGATGCCATCGTCCTCGGCCAGCATTTCCACCCGCAGTCGCTCGCCTTTTTCATTGACGACGAAATTGCCGGCTCGCTTCCAGCCGGCCTCGGCAAGCAGTCTCGAAGCCGCGCGCAGCAGTTTGCGGTCGTGCCCCGAACCGTCGGAGACAGGCTGCATCACTGCTTCGCCGAAGGTTTCCGGCGGCAACTCGGCTCGAAACGGCTCCAGCAGGGCCAATTCCTCGGGCGAGGGCAGGCCCTCGGCCTTGTAATCCGACGGTTCGAAGTTCGATTGCGAGCGCTCGTAAGAGCCGTAAAACAGCACCCGCTTGCTCCATTCGAAATCGAAGCAATTGGCGATAGCCCGTCTGACGCGCACATCGCGAAATTGCGGACGACGCTGGTTCAGCGCGACCGCCTGCATGTCCGGCGCTTTCTCGCCGGGAAATTCACGTTTGACGACCCTGCCGACCTGTAGCGCCGGAAAGTCGTAGCCGGTCGCCCATACCCGCGAGGTAAATTCTTCGCGAAAATGCGTGTCACCCTTTTTCAGGGCTTCAAACGCTGCCTGGCGATCGAGATAAAAGTCGATACGGATGCGGTCGAAATTGTAGAGGCCGCGGTTCACCGCCAGATCCCTGCCCCAATAGTCGGCGACGCGCTCATATTCGACGGTCTGTCCGGCCGCCACGCGCCCTATTTTGTAGGGTCCGGAGCCGAGCGGCGGTGTCATCGTCGAGGCATCGAATTCGTTGGCCGTATAAAACACTTTGGACACGATCGGCATTGCGACGATCGCAAGGATATTTTGCGCCGACTGCTTGCCGTCGAAGGTGAGGTTCACGGTAACCGGATCGACCGCGGCTGCGTCCGTCATATGCCGTAATGTCTGGGAAAGGTTCGGATGACCCTTGTCCTTGTAAAGCTTCAATGCGAAGGCGACGTCCTCGGCGGTCAGTGGCGTGCCGTCATGGAAGCGCGCTTGCGGTCGCAGATTGAAGCGGAAGCCATTGCGGTCTTCAGACAGCATAACGGACTCGGCAAGCAGCCCATAGAACGCATCCGGCTCATCGAGCGCGCTTGCCATCAACGAATCGAAACAGTGTTCGGTGCGCGGCGGCGAATCCCCACTCAACACCAGGGAATTCAGCGTGTTGAACGTCAGGAAGCTCTGGTTGAAGGTGGCGTTAGGCGGTGCGAAATTTATCTGGCCGCCCTTGGGCGTGTCCGGATTGACGTAGTCGAAATGCGTGAAACCTTGGGGATATTTGAGGTCGCCGAAGGCCGACAGACCATGCAGCTTGACCCCCGTCGGGATGGCGGCGAAGGCGCGGCCGGGCAACAGCGCTGCCGTCGTGGCCGCGACGCCCAAGGCCAGAAAGTCGCGGCGGGCCAGCGAGACGCGGCGGGGGAGCGCCGCCATCAATTGCCACTCTTGTATTTTGCCGCCAGCGCCTTTTCCTTGTCCGCATCGATCCACCAGGAATTCTGGTCGACGCCACTATAGGCCGGTTGCTTTTCCGGGATGCCGAACTTGTTCCAGTAGGCCATCCAGACCACCGACCGATGGTGTTGCGGCACGACATAGTAATTCCACAGCAGCACCCGGTCGAGCGCATGGGTGGCAGCAACCAGATCGTCACGGTCTTTCGCAAAGATGACGCGGTCGACCAGCGCATCGACGACCGGATTCTTGATGCCGGCGTAGTTGCGCGATCCAGGTGTGTCTGCGGACTTGGAACTCCAGAAGTCACGCTGCTCGTTGCCAGGCGAATCCGACTGCCCCAACTGCGATATGGTGACGTCGAAATCGAAATTGTTGACGCGATTGATGTATTGGGTCTGGTCGATCAGCCGCAGCGTGGCGTCGACGCCGATCTTGCGCAGATTGGCGATATAGGGACTGGAAAGGACCTGGTCGGTATCGTTCCAGCCGAGGATTTCGAACTTGAACGGCTCGCCTGTCTTGGCATTGACCATCTTGCCGGCCTTGATCACCCAGCCCGCCTTGGCGAAGAGATCGACCGCAGTCTTGAGATACTTGCGTTCCGCCTGCGGCGAATCGTAGACCGGCAGCTTGAATTCCTGGGTGAAGACTTCGGGCGGCAGCTTGTCGCGATATGGCTCGAGGATTTCCAGCTCCTTGCCTTGTGGTAGGCCGCTCGATGCCAGTTCGGTGCCTTGGAAGTAACTGCTGGTACGGGTGTTGGAACCGAAGAACAAGGTACGATTCATGGCCTCGAAGTCGAGCGGGTAAGTCAGCGCGGCGCGCACCAGACGATCCCCAAACAGCGGACGCCTCGTGTTGAGCATGAAGGCCTGCATCGGTTCGGGTGAGGCGGTCTTGAATTCCTGCTTGATAACGTCGCCGGCCTGGACCGCCGGGAAATTATAGGCGGTGTTCCAGCGCCTCGAACTGTTTTCTGGCCTGATGTCATGCAGTCCGCCCTTGGTGAAGGCTTGCCAGGCGGCATTGTCGTCGAGAAAGTAGCTGAAACGCTGCCTGTCGAAATTCTCGCGGCCGATCTTCACCGGCAGTTTGGCAGCCCAGTAGTCCGGAACCCTCTGCCAGATGATTTCAGAGCCCGGCTTGAAGCTGGCGATCTTGTACGCGGCCGACCCCAGCGGCGGCTCCTGCGTCGGCCTGGTGATGTCGCGCTTCTTGCCGGTGGCGTCGGTACCTTCCCACCAGTGCTTTGGCAGCACGACGAGATCGCCGAGAATCTTGGGCAGTTCCCGGTTGCCCTTCTGGTCGAAATGGAATTCCACCTCGCGGTCGGAAACCGCGACCGCATCGGTGACATTCTCGAAATAGCGGCTGTACATCGGGCTGTTGGCCTTCAGCACCTGAAACGACCAGATTACATCGTCGGTGGTGATCGGCTTGCCGTCATGCCACTTGGCCCGCGGGTCGAGGCGGTATGTTGCCGACGAATAGTCGTCGGGATGTTTGTAGGCGTCGGCGATCAGCGGATGGCTGACGCTGCCTTCGTCGGTTGCCTGCTCCATCAGCGTGTCGTAGAGCAATCCGCCGCCGAACGGGGCGAATCCAGCCGCGGCGGAACCCTGGACGATATAGGGATTGAAGCTGTCGAACGTGCCGAGCACCACCGAATTCAGCGAGCCGCCCTTCGGCGCGTTCGGATTGACGTAATCATAGTGCTGGAAGTTGTCGCCATATTTGGAGTCGCCGATCAGCGACGAGGTGGTGCGCCATTCGTCCGCCGAGGCTGCCTGCAGGCCGCCGGCGAAAGCCGCCACAACCAGCATCGATCTGAGAAACGTTCGGCCAACCGTCATGCCTTCTCCTCTGTGCGGTAGCTGTTAGCGGACAATTTAGTTCATTTGACGCTCATGAAAACCGCGACAGGCAGGCTTTGTCGCCGCACATGCGCTTTTCCCATTGAAAAAGCCGGGCTGAACCCGGCTTTTTCAAGGAATGTTTCGATTACAATTGCGTTATTGCGCCGGAGCTGGTGCGGGAGCAGCAGGGGCCGGAGCAGCGGGGGCTGGAGCAGCAGGGGCGGCCGGTGCTTCGCCCTCTGCCGGCTTGGCCGGCGCCGCGCCTTCGGCGGGCGCGGCTGCATTCTCGGCCGAAGCGCCGGGTGTCGGCAGCGGCTTCGGATTGTCCGACAGCGTGCGCAGATAGGCGATGACGTTGGCACGGTCCTCGTCCTTCGGCAGGCCGGCGAAGCCCATCGCCGTGCCCTTCACCAGCTTCTTCGGCGAAAGCAGAAAGTTATTGAGGTGGTCGTACGTCCATTTTTCCGCGCCGCCCTTGGAAAACTCTTTCATGCCGGCCGAATAGGCAAAGCCCGCATGCTCGGCGATGGGACGGTCGACGATATCCCAGAGATCAGGGCCGACCTTGTTCGGTCCGCCTTTTTCGCCGGTGTGGCAGGCCTGGCACTTCTTGAACACGGACGCACCCGCCTCGGCATTGGCGTTGGCCAGGAGGTCGGCGATCGGCTTGGCTTCGGCGGGGGCTGCCGGGCCGCCCTCGGCAGGCTCCTCGGTCGCCTCGATGGCATAGCCGGGTTTTTCCGGTGCTGGGGAGGCGAACAGCGCGTCGGATATGATGCCGACCGAGAAGACGACGAACACGGTTCCGAGCAGGCCGCCGATCAGCTTGTTGATTTCGAAAGAGTCCATACGCCCCAGGCTCCCTTTTCCGGCGGACCGATCCGTCCACTCCGTCCGTCGGTAATCGTGAACCACCCCGCGAGGCGGTCAAATCGGGCGGAAACTAGGTCTTTTGCTCTGGCGTTGCAACACCTATAAGGGCGCTTCCAGTGAGACCTTTTGCCACTTTTCCCTTCCTCTTTTTCGGATGCTTCATCACCCGATGTCCACGCTCATCCTCATCCCGGCCCGCATGGCCTCGACCCGCCTGCCGGGCAAGCCGCTGGCCGACATCGCCGGCGTACCGATGATCGTCCATGTCGCCCGCCGCGCTGCCGAGGCCGGGCTCGGCCGGGTGGTGGTCGCCACCGATACTGACAGCGTGGCGGAAGCGGTGCGGACGCACGGTTTCGAGGCGGTGATGACGCGCGTCGGCCACGAATCCGGTTCCGACCGCATCTTCGAGGCGCTGGCCACGCTGGATCCCGGTCGCACGGTCGAAACGATCGTCAACGTGCAGGGCGACCTGCCGACCATCGATCCCGACATCATCAAGGCTGCACTGAAGCCTTTCGAGGATGCGACGGTCGACATTGCCACGCTCGGCATCGAGATCGTCCGCGATGAGGAAAAGACCAATCCGAACGTCGTCAAGATTGTCGGCTCGCCGCTGTCCGAGACACGGCTGCGGGCGCTCTACTTCACCCGCGCCACGGCACCCTGGGGCGAGGGGCCGCTCTATCACCACATCGGCCTCTACGCCTATCGCCGCTCGGCGCTCGAGCGCTTCGTCGCGCTGCAGCCGTCGCCGCTGGAACGGCGCGAGAAGCTCGAGCAGTTGCGGGCGCTGGAGGCCGGCATGCGCATCGATGCCGAGATCGTGCAGTCGGCGCCGTTCGGCGTCGACACGCCGGACGATCTCGAACGCGCCAGAACCGTCCTTTCAACCTGAGACGTTTGGACAGCTGAGACATTGGCATGCCTGAAAAAACCAACAGAATAGCCTTCCAGGGCGAGCCGGGCGCCAATTCCGACACCGCCTGCCGCAACATGTTCCCTGATATGGAGCCGTTGCCGTGCCCGACCTTCGAGGATGCTTTCAACGCGGTCGAGACCGGCAAGGCCGACCTCGCCATGATCCCGATCGAAAACACGATTGCCGGGCGCGTCGCCGACATCCATCATCTCCTGCCGGAATCGAAGCTGCACATCGTCGGCGAATATTTCCTGCCGATCCATTTCCAGCTGATGGTTCTGCCGGGCGTCAGGCGCGACGAGATCAAGACCGTGCACAGCCACATCCATGCGCTCGGCCAGTGCCGCAAATATATCCGCAAGAACGGCTGGAAGCCGGTGGTCGCCGGCGACACGGCGGGCGCCGCCAAGCTGGTTGCCGAGCTGAAGGACCGCACCATGGCCGCGCTGGCGCCGGCGCTGGCTTCGACGCTCTACGGGCTCGACATCATCGAGCAGAATGTCGAGGATACCGACAGCAACGTCACCCGCTTCGTCGTGCTGACCAGGAACAGGCAGTGGGCCGAACGTCCCTCGGTCGAGGCCAGGATGATGACGACGTTCATCTTCCGCGTCCGCAACGTGCCGGCCGCGCTCTACAAGGCGATGGGCGGCTTCGCCACCAACGGCATCAACATGACCAAGCTGGAGAGCTACCAGCTCGGCGCATTCACGGCGACCCTGTTCTATGCCGACATCGAGGGTCATCCCGACGATCCGCTGGTAAAACTGGCGCTCGACGAGCTTGCCTTCTTCTCGCGCGAAATGCGGATTCTGGGCGTCTACCCGGCCAGCCAGTCGCGCGAGCAATGGAAGGTGGCGGACTAGCGCAGCGCCTTGCCAGGTGACGAGCATCGGGCGACATTCCTGCGATGTGGCTTTTGAAACTGACGCTCGCGGTCGCTGGATTGTATGCGATGATTGTTGCCGTCGTGTATGTGCTCCAGTCCTGGCTGATTTTTCCGGCCGGCCTTGCGGGGTTCGGACCCGATCTGCCGGCTGGGGCCCGCCATGTCGAACTGGCGACGGGGGATGGCGAGCGCGTCGTTCTGGTCCGCCTGCCGGCAAGGCAGGCGCCGGCCGAGCCACGCCCGCTGCTGCTGGGGTTCGCCGGCAACGCCTGGAACGCCGACGCACTTGCCCTGATGCTGCACCAGCTGTTTCCCGAACATGAGGTCGCTGCGCTGCACTACCGCGGCTATGCGCCGAGCAGCGGCAGCCCGTCGGCCGCCGCCCTGTTCGAGGACGCCCGACGCGCCCATGACCAGCTGGCCAGCGATGCCAAAGCCGGCATCGTCGCCATCGGCCTTAGCATCGGCGCTGCGGTTGCGGCCGATCTGGCGACGGCCCGGCCGTTGCGCGGTATCGTCACGGTGACCCCCTTCGATTCGCTCAGAGAACTCGCCGCTCACCACTATCCCTGGCTGCCGGTGCGTCTCTTGCTGCGGCACCGCATGGAGACGGCAGAAACGCTGGGCAACCTCGATGTGCCCACAGCCGTCATCACCGCCGAGAATGACACCATCGTACCTGCGGCGCGTTCGGCACCTCTGCGCGAGGCTGCCCGTGACCTGCGCAGCCACATCGCCATAGCGGCTGGCCACAACGACCTCTATGGCCATCCCGACTTCGCCGGAGCGCTACGCGCCTCCGTTGCGGCGGTCACGCGCGATTGACGAGCAGTTGGGTGGCGAATGGACAAGCTCTGGCAGCAATTTGGCCGCAAGACACAATGGGGCGTCAACCGCGCCGCGCCGCCTCGATCGCGGCGACGTCGATTTTCACCATGGTCATCATCGCATCAAACGCGCGCTTTGCCTCGTCGCCGCCAGCCGCCATCGCGTCAGTCAGCACGCGCGGCGTGATTTGCCAGGAAATCCCCCATTTGTCTTTGCACCAGCCGCACACGCTCTCCTGGCCGCCATTGCCGACGATGGCATTCCAATAACGGTCGGTCTCCTCCTGATCGTCGGTGGCGATCTGGAACGAGAATGCTTCGTTGTGCTTGAACTCGGGACCCCCGTTGAGGCCGATACAAGGAAGGCCTGCGACTGTGAATTCGACCGTCAACACGTCGCCTTCTTTGCCGGCCGGGTAGTCACTGGGTGCACGGTGCACAGCACCCACCACGCTGTCAGGAAATATCTCGGAGTAGAAGCGGGCGGCAGCCTCGGCGTCCTTATCGTACCAGAGGCAAATCGTATTCTTTGCCATTTGCGGGTTCCTTTCGCTTTGAGGCCAAGTTCCCCATCCGCCCTCTTCCGAAATAGGTAGCCAACCACTTTTCTCCACCCTGCGATGACTGGAGTTGGCCTTTTTGCACGCCATCACAGGGCGGCCGGCCATGGACATGACAGGCGGGTCGCGGAAGGTGTTTCAATTGAAAGCAGATTCCTTCGCTCCTGAAATCGGAATGTAACGTCCTCCGCGAATTTTTCGCCCCGCCTTCGTTCGCATCGGATCGACGAGCGGACGGAATTGAGTCAACACGGAGTTTGTCACCATGACTACGAAGCACTTCAGAAACGGGGGGATCGCCGTCGATCGGTCCGATCCCGCCATCGTAACTGAGAACAAAACAGGCAGGGCGACCGCGCCACGGATCGTTGGTCTTCGCCACGTCGGCATGGTCGCCGAAAACCCGGCTGCGCTCGCGCGATTTTATGAGGATGTCCTCGGCCTTCAGGTGGTCGGCGGCAGCGGCGAAGAAAACCCGTTCGGCGCCACCGCCTTCCTGAGCAGCGATCCGGCCGAAGAGTCCCATCAGATCGCGATCTTCACCAATCCTGCCTTGCGCCACATCGCCTTCAAGGTTGGCACATTGGCCGATCTGCGCGCCGCTTACACGCGCATCGTCGACATGGGGCTGCCGATCAAGATGGCCTTCAATCACGGTGTATCGCTTGCGTTCTATTTCGATGACCCTGAGGGAAATCTCGTCGAAGTCTACTGGGCGACCGGCATGCCCTTCGACCAGCCTTACGGGGATCCGCTCGATTTGGCGCTGCCCGAAGAGGCGTTGCGGCAGGAGGTCGAGCAACTGGTGCGGCAGGCGAGTGAACAGACGCCACAATCTCTGCCGTTCGCATCCGCGTCGTAGCGCGGAGCGGGTCGCTCCTTCATCCCTCCCACTATTCAATTCTCACGTCTGACGAGGAAATAGCAATGACGACACCGCTACCACGGACGCGTACTGCTGCGCCTGACCACGACATGACGGACGTCTGGCAGGCCCATATGGATCACGAATTCATCACCAAGGACGTCGATGCAACCATGCAGACCATGGTCAACGACCCACACGTCATTCATGTACCGGTCGCCACCGGCGGCCGCGGCTGGGACAACGTCCGGAACTTCTATGCGACGTCCTTTATTGGCCGCAGTCCGCAAAACACCAGGCTCGATCTCATCTCACGGACCGTAGGAGAGAAACGCATCGTCGACGAGTTTCTGTTCTCTTTCATTCACGATATCGAGATGCCGTGGATCCTGCCCGGCGTCGAGCCGACCGGCAGGCCGGTGAACATCCCGGTGGTCGCTATCGTTTCAATTCAGGACGGCCGGGTCGAAAGCGAGCACATCTATTGGGACCAAGCTTCGGTGCTTACGCAGATCGGACTGATCGACAAGACGGCTCTGCCGATCCTCGGTGCGACGCAGTCACGCGCGCTGACCGATGCAGCCGAGCCGCTCAACGCGCTGATTTCCTCCTCCGCGCGCTTCGCGCGGCCAAGAAGAGACAGGTGACGACCGGCAGCGCCGCGAAAGAGACCGATCGGCGTGGCGGCTCTCGGATTGAGAGTCGCTGCGGCCGGATTATTACCGTCCGCATGGCGGCACCGCTGGCTACGACGGTAGCTTCCGTCGACGCGGTGAAACTTGTGATTGGAATGCGTCCGCATGCTTATCTTGTTCATCATCGCAGCCATTGTCTTTCGCATCGTGATGCTTGCGATCTCGATGCGAAATGAAAAAGCGCTGCGAGAGAACCGGGCCATCGAGTACGGTTCGCGGAACTCGCGCTGGCTCGCCCTGGCCCACATTACGTTTTACATCGCAGCTTCGATTGAAGGCCTTGCTCGACCGACGTCTTTCGACCTCGTCACGATCATCGGGCTAGTCCTGTATGGCTTCGGTGCCGTGATGTTGCTGGTCGTCGCGTTTCTGCTTGGTCGTTTCTGGACGGTAAAGCTAATGATCGCCCGAGACCATGTGCTGATAACGCACCCTCTTTTTGGGTGGGTTCGCCATCCGAACTATTATCTCAACATTCTCCCCGAGCTCCTTGGTTTCGCGCTTACGCTGCATGCCTTTTTCACTCTTGTGGTCGGCCTGGCGATTTACGCGGTGCCGCTTGGCGTCCGCATACTCCAGGAGGAGCGGGCCATGCGCAAGCACTTCCCTGGCTACTGACAGACTGATGCCGTCTGCTTGTTGGGGCGCTTCAGTATAAACAGAGGTGGTTATCAATAAAATAAGTTGATGCATTTCAAATGAAACAATCAAGACATACTGCATAAACATTGTGGTGGTAGCCAGGTTGCCTCGGGACGTCGAGAGAAACTAAGTGTGCCAATTACAGGCATAGTTACCACGTCATCACAAGATAGGAATACGGGAGATCATCCAGATGACCTCAAGATCAGCAACCTTTGTCGCGTCTGCAATCGCGATCATAACTATCACCGCCGCCCCGGCCGCTCCGCTGACACTTGCGGAGGCAGCGCGGATCGACGCATCATCGTCCCCCGCGCCCGGCGAGCCGAGCCTTGCCGAAATCCGCCAGGCAACGGAGCGGTTCCGCAACGTCAATGTCGCGGTCGCGGAGGGCTACATCCGCGATCCCGCAAACATGTGCGAGACCGCTGAAATGACGGGACAGCCGCCGAAATTAGGGGCTATGGGCCTCCATTACTTTCGCCCCGATATGCTCGGCATCACCGCTCCGCCCAACCCGCGCGTCGACGGCACCGGCACGCACACGGACTTCGGCAAGCCCGCGGTCCTCGTCTACGAGCCGCAGGCCGACGGATCGCTCGAGCTGATCGCGGTGGAGAATCTCGTCTTCGCGAAAGCGTGGAAGGAAGCCGGCCACGACGCCCCGCCTTCGTTCCACGGCGTTCCCTGGGACACTATGATCGACGACCCGGCGACGCCCGTGGATGAGGCGCATAACTTCGAGCCGCATCACGACCGGCATGTCTGGCTCTATCGAGAAAACCCGAACGGCATCTTCGCTCAGTTCAACCCGCGGGTGACCTGCGCGCATCACAATCCCGGTGCGCCACACGCCCACCAGCATGCATCAGGCCAGTAACAAGCGGCGACCCGGTTCACCTGCCGTTCGGCTCGCGCCGAGCGGCAGGTGACGCTCGGAGCGCACGCGCTCAGCGCGGGCGCTCAACGAACGCAATCTCGGCAACGCCAGGACAGCGCCAGTCACATGTGGGACAACGGGCTCAAGCAAGCCAATCTTCGCCGGCTTGGACCGGAATGTCACGCCATCTTCCGGCGCGGCGACAGCACCGGGGCTGACTGCGAGATCACTCCCAGATCCCGCGAACTTCTCTTACCCAGATGTCGGAATTCCGGCTCGACATTCGTCCTTTGCTTGGCACAATCGAAGAAGGAAGGCGACGAGATGCGGAGCCTGATCTCGATCAACGACGTGACGCACGATGGCGTCATTCAATCACCTGGAGCCTGCCAATGAGCCCCACCATCACCGCCTTTGAACGGTCGCCCGATCGCGGCAGGGGACTGGCGCGCGACATGCGTGTTCGCTGGGCGCTCGAAGAAGTCGGCCTGCCTTACAAGGTTCGTCTCGTTCCGTTCAAAGCGATGAAGGAACCCGCGCATCTCGCGCTTCATCCTTTCGGGCAGATTCCGACCTTTGAAGAAGGCGATCTCGCGCTGTTCGAGTCGGGGGCGATCGTGTTCCATATCGCCGAACGCCATGCGGGCCTGCTGCCAGACGAGGCGAATGCCAGGGCGCGCGCAATCTCATGGATGTTTGCCGCGCTCAACACCGTGGAGCCGCCGATCCTTGAACGCCAAACCGCCGTGCTCCTGGAGCGCGACGAGACCTGGCACGAACAGCGCCTGCCTATGGTCGAGGATCGCATCCGTGACCGGCTGGGCGAGCTTTCCGGTCGTCTTGGCGATGCCGACTGGCTCGATGGCGCGTTCAGCGCCGGGGACCTGATGATGGTGCACGTGCTGCTAAGGTTGAGCGGGTCGGGTATGCTGGACGAATATCCGAACCTCTCCGCCTATGTCGCCCGCGGCGAAGCCCGGCCCGCCTACAAGCGTGCTTTCGCCGCTCAACTGGCGGTTTTCACCGGCAAGTCACCAACTTAACTCAGCGGCGCGTAGTCGATCTCCAAAAACGCCGCGACTTCCGGGATCCAGCGGTCGCGGACGAAGGCGACGTGGTCGGGATGGTCGTTGTAGCCGGAATAGGCAGCCTGGTCGGCGAACTCCATCGAGAAGCCGAAGCGATAATCGTTCTTCGGGCTGACCTGCCGCAACTGCTCGAATTTCTCGACGCCCGGTATCGCCGCCAGTATTTTGGCGTCTGCCAGAAATTTTGCCTCCTCGGCCGAGTCCTCCTTGTGCTTCAGCCTGAACACCACTGTATGACGGATCATTTTTGCTTCCCCTGCAGGCTATGCGCTGTCGGCCCAGGCGCGGATGAGGTTGTAGGCGATCGCCCCCTTCGGCGGCGTGACCAGGCCGCCCGGATGCTCGCGGGCCAGCATCGACAGCACCTCGTCGCGAAAGAACCAGCGGCAGTCTTCCAACTCGTTGAGGTCGGCCTGAATGTCGTCGTTGAGCGGCTCGCCGAAGCAGCCGATCATCAGCGAATAGGGAAACGGCCAGGGCTGGCTGGCGTGATAGACGACGCGGCCAAGCCGGATACCGGCTTCCTCCAGCGTTTCACGGCGCACCGCCGCCTCGATCGTCTCGCCCGGCTCAATGAAGCCGGCAAGCGCCGAATACATGCCGGGCGCGAAATGCCGGCCGCGGCCGAGCAGGCATTTTTCACGCGTCGCCGTCAGCATGATCGCCACCGGGTCGGTTCGCGGAAAATGCTCGGTGGCGCAGGCCGGGCAAAGCCGCTTGTAGCCGCCGGCCCGCATCGCGGCTTCAGCGCCGCATTTGCTGCAGAAGCGGTGGCTGGCATGCCAGGCGAGCAGCGCTGCTCCTTGCGCCATCGCGCCGGCCGCCGCCTCGTCGATCAGCCCCTGCATGTAGACCGAGCGATAGTCGATGGCCTTGATGGTATCGGGCAGCTGTTCGGGGTCGATGCCGGCCGGTACGGCGAGCACCGGGCCGCTGTCGGAAAAACCGAGCAGGACGCCACGGTCGAGCGACGCCTCGAGCGGCCGGCTTTCCTCGGCGCCGAACCAGGGGTCGAAGCCGCCACCAATGAGCTTCAGGTAGAGCCGCCCGCCATGCATCAGCAAAAGCCTGGCTGAAGGATCGGCGAGCGCCTTTTCGACGGAATCGTCGGCGCGGTTTTCCGATTGCCGGTCGATCATGTTGCCGGCAAAGCCGACGAACTGGCTCGGCTCGCGCAAGGGCGCGTCAAACAGGCGGAAGCTCATCGAGACTCAACTTCAGGATGGACACGGGACAGGCTTATAGCGCCGCCTTTATCTTCTGCGCAAACCGGCGGAGGTCCGAGCGCTCGTAGGGCTCGCGCATACCGTGCCCCCACACCGGGCCCGGCCAGCCGGGATCGCCTTCCGAGCGCGCGATGACATGGACATGCAACTGGCGGACGATGTTGCCAAGTGCGCCGCTGTTTATCTTGGTGCAGCCGGTCACGCTTTTCAGCGCCTGCGCCACCATATTGGTCTCGAACGTCAGCATCGCCTGGTCGAGCGGCGTCAAATCATGGATTTCCTCCGCGCCCGGCCGCTGCGGCACCAGAAGCAGCCACGGCCAGCGGCGGTCGTTCATCACGCGCAACTCGCACAGGCCGAGCCACATCAACTGCTCGCTGTCGGCCTCCAGACGAGCATCCAGCGTGAATCCGGCCTCGAGGCCCGGCGACATCGGCGTTTCCTCACTTTTGTAGTATTTTTTTACTCCATGGACGCTAGAGCGGCCGCCGTTAGCCCGCAAGAGGGCGGCAAGCGAATCAAGGCCTATCGTGGCGATGATGGTCCGGCGAAGAACTCAGGGTATGGCCTGCCAAGACTTTGGGCTGGAATGAAGTCACCATCTCGCCCCCTCTGGTCTGCCGGCCATGGCTTTCGCTCATCTGTTCTTGCTTTGTGCCGGCCGCTATGCCAGTAGTTTCAACATGGTGCGTATTCGCGCCAGCGATCCGCCTCCGAGGCTGTTTTTTTATTTTCTGGTTTCGCCGCCTGTCACTGCGCCCTTGCATTTCATCGCCGGATTGCCGATATGGGAGCCGGGAGGTTGGTGGTGGACGGTCCACTCGCCAACCGGGTCAGGTCCGGAAGGAAGCAGCCCTAACGAGCCCGGAACGGGTCATTGTTCCAGCCTCCCACCTCTTCGCCTTTCTCCCGCGACATTGACGGCGCCAAGCCCTGCGGGCGAAACTATGCGCAGGAATCGGCCGCCTTGAGCCGCGGCCCTTGGAGCTTTACGGGCGAATGAGCGAAGCCGGAAATTCGGGAACGGAAAAAGCCGCCGCCTATCGCGTTCTGGCGCGCAAATACCGTCCTGCCAATTTCTCCGAACTGATCGGCCAGGAGCCGATGGTCCGCACCCTCACCAACGCTTTCGCCACCGGCCGCATCGCCCAGGCCTGGATGCTGACCGGCGTGCGCGGTGTCGGCAAGACGACGACGGCGCGCATACTGGCGCGGGCCCTGAACTACAAAACATCTGATGTCGACCAGCCTTCGGTCGATCTTGCCGTGCCGGGCGAGCATTGCCAGGCGATCATGGAAGGCCGCCATGTCGACGTCATCGAGATGGACGCCGCCTCGCACACCGGCATCGACGACATCAGGGACATCATCGAGCGCGTGCGTTACGCGCCGGTGTCGGCGCGCTACAAGGTCTACATCATCGACGAAGTGCACATGCTCTCGACGCAGGCCTTCAACGGCCTGCTGAAGACGCTGGAAGAGCCGCCGCCGCACGTCAAATTCATCTTCGCCACCACCGAAATCAGAAAAGTTCCGATCACCGTTCTGTCGCGCTGCCAGCGCTTCGATCTCAGGCGTATCGATGCCGGCACGTTGGTCGCGCACCTCTCCTCGATCGCCGGAAAAGAAGGCATCGCGGTCGATGACGACGCGCTGGCGATGATCGCGCGTGCGGCCGAGGGCTCGGCGCGCGATTCGCTGTCCATTCTCGACCAGGCGATCGCCCATGGCAGCGGCGCGGTCAGCGCCGAAGCGGTGCGCGCCATGCTCGGGCTGGCCGACCGCGCCCGCATCGTCGACCTGTTCGAACATGTGATGAAGGGCGATGTGGCGGCCGCACTGGCCGAATTCCGCAACCAGTACGACACCGGCGCCGATCCGGCCGCTGTGCTGACCGACCTGGCCGAGTTCAGCCATCTCGTCACCCGGCTGCGCTTCGTGCCGACAGCCCTCGAGGACGCCTCGCTGTCAGAGGACGAGCGACGGCGCGGCGCCGATTTCGCCAAGGCGCTGTCGGTCAGGGTGCTGTCGCGGACCTGGCAGATGCTGTTGAAAGGCATTCCCGAGGTGCAGTCCTCCAACCGGCCGGTCAGCGCCGCCGAAATGGTGCTGATCCGGCTGGCGCATGCCGCCGACTTGCCGACACTGGACGAGGCGCTGAAATCGCTGGAGGGCGCAGCGTCGGTGCCGAATGGCGCGCCACGCTCGAATGGTGCACCCGCAACCCCTGCCGCCGCAAATCCCGGCCCAGCAAATCCCGGTAATGGCGGCGCCAGCGTGGCGCAGACGCGGATGCCGGCGGTCAATGGCGGCGCCCAGACCATGCGACTGGTCGAACCCGAGCCGATGCCTGCGCCTTTCGTTCCGGCGCCGGAGCCGGTCGCCGATGCGCCGCCGGTGCCGGTGAAATCGCTGGCCGACATCATCGCCCTTGCCGACGCCCAGCGCGACATCGCCTTCAAGGTGCTGGTCAAGCGCTGCGTGCGCCTGGTGCGCATCGAGCCGGGCCGCATCGACGTCGGCCTGACCGACGACGCGCCGAAGATGCTGCTCAACGATCTGACCGCCAAATTGCGCGCCTGGACCGGACGCAGCTGGCTGGTGTCGCTGTCGAAGGAAGCGGGCGGCCAGACGCTGGCCGAGATGGAATCGACCAAGCGCGAAAACGCCCTCCTTGACGCCAAGAGCGACCCGACCGTCGCCGCCATCCTGGCGCGTTTTCCCGGCGCCAAGATCATCGACGTGCGCATTCCCGACGCACCGGAAGCCGATGCGGTGGAGGCCGAGGTTCCGATCGAGCCGGCCACCGACGAAGACGAAACCTGAGCAACCGAAGGTCAGCGAAGCAAAAAATGGGAGCCGGTTTTCGGAGACGATCATGCTTAAAAAAGAAACAAATCAATCGTAGAGGACCACGCGATGAAAGATCTTCTCGGCCTGATGGGCAAGGCGAAAGAAATGCAGGCCAAGTTCCAGGCCATGCAGGACGAGATCGCCACGTTGGAAGCCACCGGACAGGCCGGCGGCGGCCTGGTCAGCGTGACGCTGACCGGCAAATTCGAGATGAAGTCCCTGAAAATCGACCCGTCGCTGTTCAAGGAGGACGAGGTCGAGATTCTGGAGGATCTGCTTCTCGCCGCCCACAATGACGCCAGGGCCAAGGTCGAACAGATGATGCAGGAAAAGACCCAGGCACTGACCGCAGGACTGCCGATACCGCCGGGAATGAAGCTGCCGTTCTAAGAGGCTTGGAAACTCTACTCCGGCGGCCATCTGATGGCGGTTTCTGCGCTTCCGGTGCTCACGGACCCAAATGTCCGCTGCGCTCCGGTTCTCGAAACCACCACCATATGACTCGCCGGAGCGACTTTCCAAACAGCCTCTGAGGCCGCGACGCTCGAAGGTCATGGCCGAAGCGCGTAGCGATCAGCGTCGGCCAGATGTGTCCATTCGGCAACTCCGCAGACTTAATAACGCTTTAGCCATCTTTTTGCCCGAAAGTGTCTCATTCTTGCCGCAACCAGGGGCGGGCTGGCGACAGAATGAGGGGATATCTTTGATCGTGACCCGATGGAAGACGCCGTTGCTGCTCGGCGTCATCACCTCTCCGCTGTTTTTGGCCGCCTGCAGTCAGACCACGCACGGCCTGTCCGTGGCCAGCCTGACCGATACCGCCAGGTCCCGGCCCTACAATCACACAGCGAAGGACAAGGAGTGCCTCCAGCGCGCGATGTTCTTCGAATCCAACCGGTCGAGCCGCGACGGCATGATTGCCGTCGGCACGGTGGTGATGAACCGGCTGCGCTCCGGCAAGCACGGCAACACCATCTGCCAGGTGGTCGGCGAACGCGGCCAGTTCGCGCCGGGCGTGATGACACGGCCGATGAATTCGAAGGCGATGCCCGATGTCGAGGAAGCCGCCGAGGCGGTGCTCAAGGGCGAGCGCAAGGCCAAGCTGAAGAACTCGATGTTCTTTCACACCGCCGGCCTGCGTTTCCCCTACAAGAACATGCACTACACCATGGTCGCCGGCGGCAACGCCTTCTACGAAAAGCGCGGCCGCAACTGGAAACCACTGCCGGACGAGCCCACGGTCGCGGTGGCACAGGCGACGCCGCGGCGGTCGCGCGCCGCACCGGTGACGCTCATGGCCTCTGCTGCGCCGGCCGCCAAGGCAGAATTCGCTAAGGTCACCTATGTGAGCGCGGTCGCATCGCAACCGGCAAAGGCGACGCCCCAGAAGGCGACCTTTGTGGCGATGCAGGAGCCGGACGCGACCCGTTTCGGCGGCATCGCCGGTGCGCAAGCGGTGACGTCATTCCCGGCGGCGCCGGCCGAGCCGACGATGGCGTTTGAATCGACACCCGAGAACACCGACGCCATCGGCGCGATGATCGCCGGCCAGGGCAGGCCGCTGGAAACCTACTGAGGCGATCGAAGTCGGCGTCGGCAGCGCAAACCTGAGCGATTGTTCGCAGCAGCCGCGCCGCAGGAGAGTTCCAAAACCAATTGAAAAATCCTAAACCGATGCGATGTCGAAGCGAATCGCCGGTCCCGAGATCGAACGCCTGATCCAACTCCTGGCCAAGGTGCCGGGGCTTGGGCCGCGTTCGGCCAGGCGGGCAGCGCTTCACCTCATCAAGAAGAAGGAGCAGTTGCTGTCGCCGCTCGCCGCCGCCATGAGCGAGGCGGTCGACAAGGTGCGCATCTGCTCGACCTGCGGCAATGTCGATACGTCCGACCCCTGCATGATCTGCACCGATCCGCGCCGCGACGCCGGCACGCTCATCGTCGTCGAGGACGTGGCCGACCTGTGGGCGCTGGAGCGGGCGGCGGCCATGAATGTCCGCTATCACGTGCTCGGCGGCTCGCTGTCGCCGCTCGACGGCATCGGCCCCGAGCAGCTCAACATCCGCTCGCTGGTCGACCGCGTCGCCGGCGGCGAGGTCAAGGAGGTGATCCTTGCCGTCAACGCCACCGTCGAGGGCCAGACCACCGCGCATTATCTCACCGATCAATTGTCCGGCTTCGATATCAAGGTGACGCGGCTGGCGCATGGCGTCCCGGTCGGCGGCGAACTCGACTATCTCGACGAAGGCACGCTGGCCGCCGCGCTGCGCTCGCGGACGGCGTTTTGAGGGGGTGCGGATGATGGCTGCTACGCGTCCTGCAAAGCCGGATCGCTGCTTCCACAAAATAGCCGTCGCGTTTTTTCTCGCCGCACTGACCGCCCTCCTCGCCACCACTCCCGCCTCCGCCACAAAACTCGACACCCAGTTCCGCGCCTGGCTCAACAACGACCTCTGGCCCGAAGCCAACGCCAACGGCATCTCCAGAAAAACCTTCGACGCCGCCTTCGACGGCATCAAACCGAACCTCAAACTGCCCGACCTGGTAATGCCGGGCAAAAAGGCGACGACGCCGCAAAAGCAGCATCAGGCGGAGTTCGGTTCGCCAGGCGCCTATTTCGCCGAAAAGACGGTTCGCGCCGTGACCGCTGGTGGCCGCACGCGCAAGGTGGCCAATGCCAGGACGATCGCCGCGATCGAGAAGCGCTATGGCGTGCCGGGCGAGGTGCTGCTGGCGATCTGGGGCCGCGAGAGCGGCTTTGGCGCGGCGAAAATGCCTTACGACGCCTTCGAAGTGCTGGGCACCAAGGCCTTCATGGCGACCAGGAAGGATTTCTTCCGCACCGAGCTTATGGCAGCGCTCGAGATCGTCGAGCGCGGGCTGGCCCCGGTCGGCGCGATGAAATCGTCATGGGCCGGCGCACTCGGCCAGCCGCAGTTCATGCCGAGTTCGTTCCTCAAACATGCCGTCGACTTCGATGGCGACGGTCGGGTCGACATTTGGAACTCGGTGCCGGACACGCTGGCCTCGATCGCCAACTACCTCGTCCATTATGGTTGGGTGAAGGGCCGCGGCTGGGGTTTTGAGGTGACGGTGCCGGAAGCGGTCTCCTGTTCGCTCGAAGGCCCGGACCAGGGCAAGAGGATTTCCGAATGGGCTGATCTGGGCATCAAGCGCATCGCGGCAAGACCGTTCCCGGCGCGCGAATTGAAGGCCGAAGGCTTTCTTCTGATGCCGGCCGGGCGCAGCGGCCCAGCCTTCATCGTCACGCCCAATTTCTACGTCTTGAAGCAATACAACACCAGCGATCTCTACGCGCTGTTCATCGGTCATGGCGCCGACCGCATCGCTCACGGCGACAGCAATTTTTCGGGGCGTTGGGGCGCGGTCGGCGGGCTCCACAGGTCTGATATCGCCGCCTTGCAGCGGGCGCTGGAGGCCGAGGGCTACGACGTCGGCAGCGCCGACGGCCTGCCCGGTTTCAAGACGCGCCGGTCGATCGGCAAATGGCAGGCCAGGAACGGTCGCGCCGCCACCTGTTTTCCCGACGCCGACCTGGTCACCGCGTTGAAATAGCTGCACTCCGGGTGTCGCTTCCGGCGGTGGTGGCTGCCTGATCTGGCCCAACAAACAGCTTCGCAAATGCTCGTTGCCGCGCCTGAAACCGCCGGATATGGTGAGGCCGAACTGGATAAAAATCACCAGGACGACCGGTTCAGGGTCACCGTTCGATTAGAGCGCCGCGCGTCCGTTGGACGTGCAAAGGACGCTCTAAGACTTTGAACTACACATCGTGCTTTCCGAAAATCGATTCCGATTTTCGGGCCGATGTGTCAAGTAAATGCCAAAACCCTGAGCCGGGAACTCAGGTCAACAAAACAGGGAACAGTTAAAAATGATGATGGAAAAGTTTGCCCTACGCTCCCGCGTCCTGCTTGCCGGCGCAGCCATGTCCGCGCTGCTTCTGGCCGGTGCGCCTGCCCTTGCGGTCACGCCGGCCGACACGCTGGTCGAGGGTTTCGCCATCGACGACATCATCTCGATGGATCCGGGCGAGGCGTTCGAGCTGTCGACCGCCGAGGTCACCGGCAACACCTACGACCTGCTTGTCCGCCTCGACTTGAGCGACACCTCCAAGGTCAAGGGCGATCTCGCCGAAAGCTGGACTGTCTCCGACGACGGATTGACCTACACGTTCAAGCTCAAGCCCGGCCTGAAATTTGCCTCGGGCAATCCGATCACCGCGGCTGATGTCGCCTATTCGTTCGAGCGCGCCATCAAGCTCGACAAGAGCCCGGCCTTCATCATCGGCCAGTTCGGCATCAATGGCGACAACGTCACCGAGAAGGCCAAGGCCGTCGATGACACGACGTTCCAGTTCACCGTCGACAAGGCCTATGCGCCGAGCTTCGTCCTGAACTGCCTGTCGGCAACGGTCGCGTCGGTCGTCGACGCCAAGCTGGTCAAGGAGCATGCCGCCGCGGTGACGCCCAGCGCCGACTACAAATACGACAACGACTTCGGCAACGCCTGGCTGAAGACCGGCTATGCCGGCTCCGGCGCCTTCAAGCTGCGCGAATGGCGGGCCAACGAGGTCGTCGTCATGGAGCGCAACGACAATTACCACGGCGAAAAGGCCAAGCTCGCCCGCGTCATCTATCGCAACATGAAGGAAAGCTCGGGCCAGCGCCTGGCGCTGGAGGCCGGCGACATCGACGTTGCCCGCAATCTCGAGCCGAACGACCTCGACGCCATTGCCAAGAACGCCGATCTCACCACCACCAGCGCGCCGAAGGGCACGGTCTTCTACATCAGCCTCAATCAGAAGAACCCGAACCTCGCCAAGCCGGAGGTTCGCCAGGCCTTCAAATATCTCGTTGACTATGATGCCTTGAGCTCGACCATCCTCAAGGGCATCGGCGAGATCCACCAGACCTTCCTGCCAAAAGGCGTGCTTGGCGAGCTGGACGAAAATCCGTTCAAATTCGACCTCACCAAGGCCAAGGAACTGCTCGCCAAGGCCGGCTTGGCCGACGGCTTCAGCGTCACCATGGACGTACGCAACACCCAGCCGGTGACCGGCATGGCGGAATCGTTCCAGCAGACGCTCGGCCAGGCCGGCGTCAAGCTGGAGATCATTCCCGGCGACGGCAAGCAGACGCTGACCAAATACCGCGCCCGCAATCACGACATCTATATCGGCCAGTGGGGCCAGGATTATTTCGATCCGAACTCCAACGCCCAGACCTTCGCCAGCAACCCCGACAATTCGGATGAAGGCAAGACCAAGACGCTGGCCTGGCGCAACGCGTGGGATATTCCGGACTTGACCAAGCAGACCGAAACGGCCCTGCTCGAGAAGGATCCGGCCAAGCGCGCCGCAATGTACCAGGATCTGCAGAGGAAGATTCTCGAAACCAGTCCTTTCATCATCGTTCACCAGCAGCTGGAAGTCGCCGGCCTGCGCAAGAACCTCAAAGGTTTTGCGCTCGGCCCGAGCTTCGACACCAATTTCGTCGGCCAGATCTCCAAGGAGTGACGCCGGCGGACGCGCCGCATGAGTACTGTTGAAAGCGAAGCAACGGCAGGGCGCGGCAGCGCCCGCGCTGTCGCTGTCGCGTCGTCGATCGCCCGTTTCCTGGTCATCGCGATAACCACCTATCTCGGTCTTCTCGCGGTGACCTTCTTCATCGGCCGGGTGATCCCGATCGACCCGGTGCTGGCGGTGCTCGGCGACCGGGCGCCGGCCAATGTCGTCGAGCGCACCCGCCGCGAGATGGGTCTCGACCTGCCTCTGATCGAGCAGTTCTACATCTATGTGAAGAATGCCCTGAACGGCAATTTCGGCACCTCGGTGCTGACCACCAATCCGGTCATGACCGACATCCGCCGCGCCTTTCCGGCGACGATCGAGCTGGCGACGCTGGGAACGCTGATCGGTGCTTTGCTTGGTGTGCCGCTCGGCGTGCTGGCCGCGGTCCGGCGCGGCAGCATCATCGACCAGATCGTGCGGATCATCGGCTTGGTCGGCTACTCCGTGCCGATCTTCTGGCTGGGACTGCTGGCGCTCGTGCTGTTCTACGCCAGGCTGCAATGGGTGGCTTTTCCCGGCCGCCTCGATATCGTCTACGAATACACCTTCACCCCGATCACCGGCTTTTATCTCCTGGATGCGCTGTGGCAGCGACAGTGGGATGTGTTTCGCGATGCCTTCCGCCACATCATCCTGCCGGCCTCGCTGCTTGGCTATTTCTCGCTCGCCTATATCAGCCGGATGACGCGATCGTTCATGCTGAACGAGCTTGCCCAGGAATATATCGTCGCGGCGCGCGCCAAGGGCCTGTCGGAAACACGCATCATCTGGGGCCACGCGCTGCGCAACGCCGCCGTGCCGATGGTCACCGTGATCGCGCTCTCCTATGCCGGCCTGCTCGAAGGCTCGGTGCTCACCGAGACCGTGTTTTCCTGGCCGGGTATCGGCCTCTACATCACCAATTCCCTGCAGAACGCCGACATGAACGCCGTGCTCGGCGGCACCATCATCATCGGCTCGGTGTTCATCGGCATCAATCTCCTGTCCGACCTGCTTTATCGGGTGCTTGATCCGAGGACCAAAGTGAGATGAGCAGAGGTAACGCACTTGCGGGCTTGGCTGCGGCCAATCACCCCCACTCCGGCCCTTCGGGCCACCTCTCCCCCTGCCCGGGGGAGAGGAAAAGCTGGTCGCACGCGTGGCGCCTTTCCTCTCGACAGCTCCGAGAGGCATTGTCATGACTGCCTCCCACGCCGGCCCCCTCTCCCGTCGCGACTGGCTGCTCAGCGAGCGGCCGGCGTCGCGCATGCAGGCCAGGCTCGGCCGCGCCTATGTCGCGTGGCGGCGCTTTTCAGCCAACCGGCTGGCGTTTCTCGGCCTGCTCATCATCATCGCTTTGCTGGTGGTCGCCGCCTTTGCCAATGTGCTGGCGCCCTATTCGCCGACATTCGGCGACCTCAAGGGCTCGCGGCTGCTGGCGCCAAGTGCCGAGCACTGGTTTGGCACTGACGACCTTGGCCGCGACATCCTTTCGCGCGTCATCTTCGGCTCGCGATGGACGCTTTACGTCGTCATTCTCGTCGCAGTCATCGCCGCTCCTATCGGCCTGCTGGTCGGCACCGTCGCCGGTTATGCCGGCGGCTGGATCGATGCGATCCTGATGCGTATCACCGACATCTTTCTCGCCTTTCCGAAGCTGATCCTGGCGCTGGCCTTCGTCGCCGCACTCGGCCCCGGCATCGAGAATGCGGTGCTCGCTATCGCCGTCACCTCATGGCCGCCCTACGCCCGTATCGCGCGTGCCGAAACGCTCACCGTGCGCAATTCGGATTACATCAAGGCGGTGCAATTGATGGGCGCCTCGCCGTTCCGCATCGTGCTGCGCCACATCATGCCGCTCTGCATCTCCTCGCTGATCGTCAGGGTGACGCTCGACATGGCCGGCATCATCCTGACCGCCGCCGGTCTCGGCTTCCTCGGCCTCGGCGCGCAACCGCCGCTGCCGGAATGGGGCGCGATGATCGCGTCGGGCCGCCGCTTCGTGCTCGACCAATGGTGGGTGGCCGGTGCACCGGGCTTTGCCATCCTCTTCGTCAGCCTCGGCTTCAACCTGCTCGGCGACGGCCTGCGCGACGCGCTCGACCCCCGCAGTGGTGACCAATGAGCACGCTTCTCGAGGTCGACGATCTGCGCGTCACCTTCCCGACGCGCACCGGCCGGATCGAGGCGGTGCGCGGCGTCTCCTTCTCTCTCGGCCGCGAACGGCTCGGCATCGTCGGCGAGAGCGGTTCCGGCAAGTCGCAGACCGGCCGCGCCATCATGGGCCTCACCCCGCCGCAGGCCGAGGTCACGGCCAGGAAACTTGCCTTCGACGGCACCGACCTGCTCGCGGCCTCGCCCCGCGACCGCCGGGCGCTGCGCGGCAAGCGCATCGCCATGATCCTCCAGGATCCAAAATACTCGCTCGACCCGGTGATGAGCATCGGCCGCCAGATTGTCGAGACGCTGCGCACGCATGAGAAGGTCGGCAAGGCGGAAGCCCGCGACCGCGCGCTTGCAATGCTGGAGGCGGTGCAGATCCGTGACCCCGCCCGTGTCTTCGACCTGCATCCGCACGAGGTGTCGGGCGGCATGGGCCAGCGCGCCATGATCGCCATGATGCTGATTGCCGGGCCGGAGATGATGATCGCCGACGAGCCGACCTCGGCGCTCGACGTCACCGTTCAGCTCGACGTGCTCGGCATCCTCGACAGGCTGGTCAGCGAGCGCGGCATGGGCCTGATCTTCATCTCGCACGATCTGCGCCTGGTCTCGTCCTTCTGCGATCGGGTGATCGTCATGTATGCCGGCAAGGTGGTCGAGCAGCTCAAGGCGTCGGAGCTCGGCCGCGCCCAGCATCCCTATACGCGCGGCCTGCTCAACTGCATGCCCAAGATCGGCGCCGACCGCCACCCGCTGCCGGTGCTCGACCGCAAGCCGGAGTGGGCGGCATGACGGCAGCACTTTCCGTCGACCGGCTGGAGGTGGTCTTCGACCGCTTTCGCGCGCTGAAGGGTGTCAGCCTCGAGGTGCAATCCGGCGAATCCTTCGGCCTGGTCGGCGAATCCGGCTCCGGCAAATCGACGCTGCTGCGCGCGATCGCCGGCCTCGCGCCGGCCGCTTCGGGCAGCATCACCGTCAACGGGAAAAAACTCGGCAAGCGCCGCGACAAGGCCTTCTATCGCGAGGTGCAGATGGTCTTCCAGGACCCCTACGGCTCGCTGCATCCGCGCCAAACCGTCGACCGACTGCTGCAGGAGCCGCTCGCCATCCACGGCTTTGCCGATGGCGAGAAACGCATCCAGCGGGCGCTCGACGAGGTCGGGCTCGGCACCGGCTTCCGCTTCCGCTATTCGCATCAATTGTCGGGTGGCCAGCGCCAGCGGGTGGCGATTGCGCGGGCGCTGATCCTCGAACCGGCGATCCTGCTGCTCGACGAGCCGACCTCGGCGCTCGACGCTTCCGTGCAGGCGGAGGTGCTCAACCTGTTGGAAGACATCCGGCGGCGGCGCAAGCTGACCTTCCTGATGGTCAGCCACGACCTCGCCATCATCACCCATATGTGCGAGCGGCTGATGGTGATGCAGAACGGCGAGGCGGTCGAGCATCTCACCGCTGATGACCTCGTCGAGCGCCGCGTCAGCAAGGATTATACGCGCAATTTGCTCAGGGCGAGCGACGGGTTTGTGCGGACTGCGTGAGTGGGCTTACTTTCAATTTCCTACGTCGCATTCCTTGGCGCCCCCCTCTGGCCTGCCGGCCATCTCCCCCACGGGTGGGGAGATTGGCCGTCACCACTGATTTCGCCAATCGCGAACGTTGTAGAAGGAGCGCCGTCGATGAAGCTGCCGATCTCCCCCCTTGTGGGGGAGATGGCCGGCAGGCCAGAGGGGGGCGCGAAGGAACACGACGTTAATGGCAGGCCCAACGACCCGGCGCTGGTGCCAACTTGAGGAATGTATGAAATAAGGCAAGAAGACTTCCGAGCATATACCAAACGAGAACGGGCGCCGGCCCGGTGAGGGAACATCATGAAGAACTCAGCCATCTCCGAACGCAAGAACCAGTCGATCTCGCGCGGCGTCGGCATGACCACGCAGATTTATGCCGACCGCGCCGAGAACTCGGAAATCTGGGATGTCGAGGGCCGGCGCTACATCGATTTCTCGTCCGGCATCGCCGTCGTCAACACCGGCCACCGCCATCCCAAGGTGATCGAGGCGGTCAAGGCGCAGCTCGACCGCTTCACCCATACCTGCCACCAGGTGGTGCCCTATGAGAGCTATGTCAGGCTGGCCGAACGGCTGAACGGCTTGCTGCCGGGCAAATTCGACAAGAAGACGATTTTCGTCACCACCGGTGCCGAAGCGGTGGAGAACGCCATCAAGATCGCCCGCAACGCAACCGGCCGTCCGGCGGTCATTGCCTTTGCCGGCGGCTTCCATGGCCGCACCTTCATGGGCATGGCGCTGACCGGCAAGGTTGTGCCCTACAAGGTCGGCTTCGGCGCCATGCCGGCCGATGTTTTCCACGCGCCGTTCCCGGTGGCGCTGCATGGGATCACGGTCGCCGATTCGCTGGCCGCGCTCGACCGGCTGTTCAAGGCCGATGTCGATCCGGCCCGCGTCGCCGCCATCATCGTCGAGCCGGTGCAGGGCGAGGGCGGATTTTACGAGGCGCCGCGCGACTTCATGACGGCGCTGCGCAAGATCTGCGACCAGCACGGCATGCTGTTGATCGCCGACGAGGTGCAGACCGGTTTTGCCCGCACCGGAAAGATGTTCGCCATGGATCATCACGAGGTGGCGCCCGACATCACCACCATGGCCAAGAGCCTTGCCGGCGGCTTCCCGCTGTCGGCGGTCACCGGCCGCGCCGAGATCATGGATGCGCCCAGCCCCGGCGGGCTCGGCGGCACCTATGGCGGCAGCCCGATCGGCGTTGCCGCGGCGCATGCCGTGCTCGACGTGATCAAAGAGGAAAAGCTCTGCGACCGCGCCAACACGCTGGGCAACCGGCTGAAGCAGCGGCTGCAATCGATCCGCGACGACACGCCGGAGATCGTCGATATCAGAGGCCCGGGCTTCATGAACGCTGTCGAGTTCAACGATGTGAAGAAGGGCCCGCCGTCGGCCGAGATCGCCAATGCGGTCCGGCTGAAGGCGCTCGACAAGGGCCTGATCCTGCTCACCTGCGGCGTCTACGGCAACGTCATCCGCTTCCTCGCGCCAATCACCATCCAGGATGGCGTCATGAACGAAGCGCTCGACATCCTGGAAAGCTCGATCCGCGAGGTCCGTGCCGCCTGAGCGGATCTTTCCGGGCGTTGGCGCTGCCCCTCACCCTTGCCCTCTCCCCGTGAAAAACGGGGAGAGGGGGCGCCAGCGTTGCGATCAGCCCCTTCCGCCCGTCCTTCACGGGGAGAAGTGCCCGGCAGGGCGATGAGGGGCAGCGCCGAGATCGACAATTGGCGGGCGGCTCCCTACTCCGCGGCGCGGACGGGCTCTACCTGCTGGAAAGCGGCGAGCGCCGCCTTCAATCCGTCCGGTCCTGTCGCGACCGTCTGCGGCGTCGGCGAAAAGCCGGCGCCGAGCATCTTGCGGCCAAGCATGTGGTCGCCAGGCCGGTTGACCGATTCGATGCCGAGCAGACGATTCCCAGCATAGTGGTAGATGGAGAACCGGTTCTCGTTGACGTCGCCCAGCACGACATGGCTGTCGCCGCCCGAAATCAGGCCGACCATCTGCAGCTTGATGTCACCGATATCGGACCAGAACCACGGCACCGCCGCAAAGGCGTCCGCATGGCCGACAACGGTGCGTGCTGCAAGACGCGCCTGGTCGGTCGCATTCTGCACCGATTCCAGCCGCACATCGCCGCCGGTGAGCCAGTGCCGGTAGGAGGCGGCATCGCCAATGGCGAGGATTTCGGGCACCGACGTGCGCATCTGCTGGTCGACGCGGATGCCGTTGGCGATAGTGATGCCGGCGGCTTGCGCCAGTTCGACATTCGGCACGACGCCGATGCCGATGATGACCATCTGCGCCGGCAGCCGCTCGCCGGATGCGGTGATTGCCGCCGAGACATGGCCGTTCTCGGCTTCGAGCCGTGCAATCGTGGTGCCGGTGAGAATGCGCACGCCGGTCGCTTCCAGCCGCTGCCGCACGTGGCGCGCGATGATCGGCGCCACCGCCCGACCGAGCAGCCGGTCGACCGCCTCGACCACGATGACCTTGCGGCCGGCCGCTGTGAGCGTCGCGGCGATCTCCAGCCCGATGAAGCCGCCGCCGAGGATGACGACATCCTCGCTCTGCGCGCTCAATTCGCGGATCAGGCGCGCGTCGGCGAGCGAGCGCAGCGACACCACGCCCGAAAAATCCGAACCCGGCAGCGACAGCATGCGCGGCCGCGAACCGGTCGCCAGGATCAGCCGGTCGAACGGCAGTGTGCCGCCATCCGATAGCTCCAGCCTGCGGCCGCCGGCATCGATGCGATCGATGCGGACGCCCGGCCGGTAGTTGATCGCGCTGCCGGTATAAAAAGCCTCGCCGCGCAGCGGCTGCGGTTTGGCCTCCTGATCCTTGATGAAGGTCTTCGACAGCGGCGGCTTGTGGTAGGGCAGTTCGTCCTCATCGCTGATGAGGATCACGGGTTCGTCGTAGCCGTCCTCGCGCAGGCTGGCGGCCGCTTGCACGCCCGCATGACCCGCACCGACAATGACCACACCGTTTTTCATCGCAGCCCCAATTCCTCATCTCTCCTAGGCGTTATCCAAGTCTAGGACGTCTCGCCAAGTGGCGATTGTCTGACGCCGCCGCAAGACCACCCTTGCGGGTCGCACCCGGAATGGCGCTCTGTCAATCGTTCGTTCGACGGCGGCGCGGCAAATACGGCTAAAGTTGATACTTGCAGTTTAGAATAATTCTAAACTGTTGTTTCAATTGGCTTTTCTCTCTGAAATTGGTTGACTTCCGGCACCTTCATCGCTTTATGGAAGCGTGCGCGTCAAGCGCATCCCTTTGATGTCTGGGCCTTGAACCCTTTCGATTGGAGGCATTTCGATGTCTTTCTTCCGCAAACCGCGCTATGCCGCGGCCTGTATCTCGCTCAATGGCATGGACCTGCCTTGGCGCCGATTGCCTGCCGACGCGCCTTTGGCGCAGGCATTTTCACTGAATTCCCGAGGGAGATGACAATCATGAGAGCGATGATCACGGCGCGATATGGCAGCAGGCTTGCAGCGATCGGCGCCACGGTGGCCTTGACGGCGGCGATATTCGTGCTGCCGGCCAAGGCGGAAACCGATGCCAAGGCGGTCATCAAGACCTATTCCGATATTGCGCTCGCCAAATATGAGGATTCGCTGACCACGGCGCAGGCGCTCGGCAAGGCCGTCGACGCGCTGCTCGCCAAGCCTTCGGTGGAAACGCTCACCGCCGCCCGCGAGGCCTGGAAAGCGTCGCGCGTTCCCTATCAGCAGACCGAAGTCTATCGCTTCGGCAACGCCATCGTCGACGACTGGGAAGGCAAGGTGAACGCCTGGCCGCTGGACGAAGGCCTGATCGATTATGTCGCCGAGAACTACGGCACCGAGTCGGACGCGAATGCGCTGTATACCGCCAATGTGATCGCCAACAAGTCGATCGAGATCGACGGCAAGAAGATCGACGCCACCAATCTTACTCCCGAGTTCCTCTCCGGCACGCTGCAGGAAGCCGGCGGCATTGAGGCCAATGTGGCGACTGGTTATCACGCCATCGAATTCCTGCTGTGGGGCCAGGACCTGCACGGCACCGGCCCGGGCGCTGGCGAACGGCCCTATACCGACTACGACCTCGCCAATTGCACCGGCGGCAATTGCGATCGTCGCGCGCAGTACCTGAAGTCGGCGAGCGAGCTTCTGGTTTCCGATCTGCAGGACATGGTCGACGACTGGAAGGAAGGCGGCGCCGCCCGCAAGAACCTTGCAGATGGCGAGCCGAAAGCCGGCATCTCGACCATCCTCACCGGCATGGGCTCGCTGTCCTACGGCGAACTCGCCGGCGAGCGCATGAAGCTCGGCCTGCTGCTGCACGACCCGGAAGAGGAGCATGACTGCTTCTCCGACAACACCTACGATTCCCATCTCTACGATGCCGTCGGCATTCGCGCCGCCTATAAGGGCAACTACACCCGCCTCGACGGCACCGTCGTCAAAGGACCGTCAGTATCCGACATGGTCAAGGAGGCCGATCCGGCGGTCGACAAGGAACTGTCGGACAAGCTTGATGTCACCGTCGCCAAGATGGAAGCCATCAAGGCGCGGGCGCTTGGCGGCGAGGCCTATGACCAGCAGATCGGCGAAGGCAGTACGCAAGGCAACGCCACCGTGCAGGCGGCGATCGACTCGCTGGTCGACCAGACCAAGTCGATCGAACGCGCCGTCGGCACCCTGAAACTCAATGCCATCGCCTTCGAGGGCTCGGACAGCCTCGATGCGCCGGACAAGGTGTTTCAGTAAGGCGTCGATGCCCGGAGCCCGAAACCGAAAGCCCAGGCTCCACTAAGAAAATAAGCCACATGGCGCCGAGCACGCGCCGTCAGCCACACAGAGCAAATAATGCTGATCTGCCATTGCAACATCATCACCGAGAAGGAGATTGAGCAGACGATCGTCGGGCTGCTGGATCAGGACCCCTGGCAGCTTATCGTGCCGGCGAAGATCTATCATGCCATGCAGAAGCGTGGTCGCTGTTGCGGCTGCTTCCCAAATGTGGTCGAAACGATCATTCGGGTAACCGAAAATTACCACGCCCGCTCGGAGGCGAGCGGCGTGGATGTCGTTTCACACCTGGATCGCGTCAGAGGCCTGCGCGTCCAATACGGGAGCAGAACCCATGAAAGGCGAACAACAGATCATAGAGCGGCTTAACGAGGCTCTGTTTCTGGAACTTGGAGCAGTCAATCAGTACTGGGTGCATTTCCGCCTGCTGGAAGACTGGGGATACGCCAAGCTGGCAAAGAAGGAACGCGCGGAATCGATCGAGGAGATGCACCATGCCGACCGGCTCGTGGCCCGCATCATCTTCCTTGAAGGCCATCCGAACCTGCAGTCGGTAGCGCCGCTGCGCATCGGACAGAATGTCAAGGAAGTGCTCGAATCGGATCTTGCCGGCGAGTATGACGCGCGCACTGCCTACAAACGGTCGCGCGAGATTTGTGACGAAGCAGGTGACTATGTGACGATGAAGCTGTTCGAGGATTTGTTGTCCGACGAGGAAGGTCACATCGACTTCCTCGAGACGCAACTCGACCTGCTCGCCTCGATCGGCGAGGAAAAATACGGCCAGCTCAACGCCGCATCGGCCGACGAGGCGGATTAGGGACATGCCGGAATGCGGCGCCGCTTAGACTACTTGCGCCGCTTGCGGCGGGCCGAGGATTGCGGCCTGTCGTCCCAGCACAACCCGCGATACAGCTGGCTTCGTGGGCTTTCGCCTGCCGTAGTGGTCGCGCTGACCGCCACGGCGCTGGCCGGCGCGCCCGAACCGGCGGGTCTCGCCACCGGCCGTGCCGATCTGACGCCGAAGGATCTGGCGCGCGTCATTGCCATCACCAGGCCGACCAGGGATTTCTCCAAGCCCGAGCAGTTCGAGCCGATGCAGGGTGGCGCCGGCACGTCGCGGAAAGGCGCCAACAAGGACGCTTTCTCGCAATCTTCCGCCAATATCACTTTCGAGGAACAAGGCACCTTCAAGCTCGGCAATGCTCTTTTCCGCAAGAACTGGGTGTCATCGCCCTCGTCGACGCAGGCATCGGACGGGCTTGGTCCGCTGTTCAACGAGCGGGCGTGCCAGAATTGCCATCTGAAGGACGGTCGCGGTCATCCGCCGCAAGCCGACAGCGGCACCACCTCGATGTTCCTGCGGCTGGCGCGGCAGGCGAGCACCGAGGAGGAGAAAGCAGCGCTCGCCGCCGGCAAGGTGCTCAACTTCCCTGATCCGGTCTACGGCTCGCAATTGCAGGAACTCGCCGTTCCGGGCCTTCGCGGCGAAGGCAGGATGCGTGTCGTCTACCAGGAGCAAAAAGTCACGCTGCCGGACGGCACCGTGGTTTGGCTGCGCAAGCCGAGCTATTCGGTCGATGATCTTGCCAACGGGCCGCTCGATCCGCACACCACGCTTTCGCCGCGCTTGACGCCGCCGATGATCGGCCTCGGCCTGGTCGAGCAAATCGCGCCGGCCGACATTCTCGCCAGTGCCGATCCGGACGATCGCAACAGTGACGGCATCTCCGGAAAGCCCAATATTGTGCGCGACGGCCACAGCGGCGAGCCGACGCTTGGCCGCTTTGGCTGGAAGGCGCAGACCCCTTCGATTCGCCAGCAAGCGGCGGACGCATTCGCTGGCGACATCGGCATTTCGTCGCCGGAAGTGCCGAACCACTGGGGCGATTGCACCGCGGCCGAAAAGAACTGCCTTGCCATGGCAAACGGCGTACAGGAGCGCCTCGGCCCAGTCGAGGCGCCGCCGCCGGTGATGGACCTGGTCACCTTCTATTCGCAAAACCTCGCCGTGCCGGCGCGGCGCGATCTCGACAAGCCCGATGTGCTGGCCGGCAAGAAGCTGTTCTACGACATGGGCTGCATTGCCTGCCATACGCCGAAATTCGTCACCCGCCGCGGCACGCCCAACAAGGCGCAGGCCTTCCAGCTGATCTGGCCCTATTCCGATTTTCTGCTGCACGACATGGGGCCGGGCCTCGCCGACGGGCAAGCGGTGGGCGATGCCAGCGGGAGCGAATGGCGCACGCCGCCGCTGTGGGGCATCGGTCTTACCCAGACCGTCAACGGCAACACCTTCTTCCTGCACGACGGGCGGGCGCGCACCCTGACCGAGGCGATCCTGTGGCATGGCGGCGAGGGGCAGAAGGCGCGCGACCGCTTTGCCGCCGCCGCCGCGCCCGATCGCGCCGCATTGGTCAAATTCCTGGAGTCTTTGTGATGTCGAAGCGTCTGGCGTTTGTTCTGGTTCTCCCGCTGGTCCTCGCCGGCGCATTGCCGGCGTCCGCAGCGGTGAAGGCTTCCGACGTGATCCAGCGAGCGATCGACGGCTTTGTCCGCCCGGCCTATGCACGCCTGCAAGACCATGCCGACAGCCTGAGCAAGGCAGTGCGCACGCTGTGCGACGCGCCTTCGCAGGACCATCTCGATGCGGCGCGCGCCGAATTCTCCGGCACCGTGGATGCCTGGTCGGTCGTCGAGATCATCCGCATCGGACCGATCACGCAGAACAACCGGCTGGAACGCATGCTGTTTTGGCCGGACCGCAAGAGCATCGGCCTGAGGCAGGTGCAGGCGGCGTTGGCCAGTAAAGACCGGACCGCCGCCGATCCGGCCCATCTGGCGACAAGGAGCGTCGCCATGCAAGGGCTCGGCGCGCTGGAATTCGTGCTTTACGGCGATGGCGCCGAGCGGCTCGCCGGCAAGGACGATCCCTATCGCTGCGCTTACGGCGCGGCCGTCGCCGGCAACATCGAAACGATTGCCGCCGAGGTCAGCGACGCCTGGAACAAGCCCGACGGCTTTGCAGCACTTTGGGCCAATCCGGGGCCGCAAAACCCACTCTACCGCGACGGCACGGAAGCGGTGACCGAATTGGTCGGCGTCTTCATCAACGAACTGGAGATGGTCCGTGACGTGCGCCTGAAAGGTTTTCTGGGCAGTAGCCCGCAGGCCGACAAGCCGAAACAGGCGATCTACTGGCGTTCACAAAACACCGCGCGTTCGCTGACCGGAAATCTTTCGGGGATGGACGCTCTGTTCCAGGCTTCGCAGCTTGGCGACGCGCTGTCGCCCGATGCGCGCTGGATGGCGGAATCGATCCACATCCAGCTCGTCAACGGCGCCGCCGACGCCACCGCCATCAGAGGCCCGATCGACAAGGCGCTTGCCGATCCGGCGCTGCGCCAGAAGCTCGACCACTTCTCGCTGGTGACATCCAGCCTCTCGACCCTGATTGGCACCAGGCTAACCGCCGAATTCGGCCTGACCGCCGGTTTCTCGTCGCTCGACGGAGACTGATTCTGAAAACGTCGCTGATCGACCGCCGCGACTTCCTGAGGGCTGCCGGGGCGGGCTTTGTTGCCGCGATGGCGCCGTCGGCATGGGCGAAGACGCTTAGCACGGACGCCGTCTTCGCCACCGCTTTCGTCAAGCGCGACGGCAGCTATGGCGCGGCGATCCTGTCCGAGGCCGGCAAGGTGCTGCATGCCATCGACCTGCCCGCCCGCGGTCACGACGTCACCTTCGATCCGCTGTCGAAACGCTCGGTGGTCTTTGCCAGGCAGCCCGGCACTTTCGCGGTTGTGTTCGACCATACCGGCCGCGACGAGCCGCTGACCATTGCCAGCATCAGTGGCCGGCATTTCTTCGGCCACGGCGTGTTTTCGACCGACGGTGCGCTGCTCTACGCCACCGAGAACGATTTCGACAATGCCGCCGGCGTGGTCGGCGTCTATGACACGCGTGCGAAATTCAAGCGCGTTGGCGAGTTCCCGACCTATGGCATGGGTCCGCACGAGATGCTGCTGCTCGGCGACGGCAGAACGATTGCCGTCGCCAATGGCGGCATCGAGACGCATCCCGATTATGGCCGCGCCGAGCTCAACATCGCGATGATGAAGCCATCTTATGTGCTGGTCGACCGCCTTACCGGCGACCTTGTCGAAAAGCACGAATTGCCGCCGGCGCTGCACCAGCTTTCGATCCGGCATATGGATACCGACAAATCCGGCGCGGTCTGGTTCGGCTGCCAGTACAGGGGGCCGGGCGGCGATCGTCCGTTGCTGGTCGGCCGCGCCGCGCGCGGCAAGGATCTGCAACTGCTCGACATGCCGCAGGACGTGCTGTCCGGCTTCAGGAATTACATCGGCTCGGTCGCCGCCAACCCTGCTGCCGGTACCGTCGCGGTGTCCTCGCCGGAAGGCAACTCGCTTGTCATCATCGATGCGGCCAGCGGCCGGATCGTCGCCACCAGCGCACTGGCCGAGGTCTGCGGCGTGGCGCCCGACGGGGCGAGCTTCATGGCGACGACCGGCACGGGGCAGATAGCCCAAGCCGGCGGCGCGACACGGTCCGAGCCGGACTATGTCTGGGACAATCACATGCTGCGCATCGACCAGGCCGCATAGTGCGGCACTGGTTCATTGACGGTTGTGGTCGCCGAGAGTTACCTCTTTTTGGGCGAGGTCGAAGCGAAGCCGCCAAACGATTTATGCATTATCCCCTTGCAGGGACGAGCCATGGCAGGCACAGGGAAATTGTCTTTCGAACCCCCTGTGCCCCAAGCGGGCGCTGCCAATCGGCCGTCTCATGAAGTTGCTTGCCATCGATTGTGCCGCCAATCTCTGCGCCGCCTGTGTCTACGACGCGGCGGCCGGGAAGGAACTCGGCCGCTCGGTGCTCGATCTCGGCAAGGGCCATGCCGAACATCTGATGGCTGTGATCGAAGAGGCGTTGACGACCGGCGGCACCGACTATGCCGGTCTTGGCGCCATCGCTGTCTCCACCGGCCCGGGCTCCTTCACCGGCCTGCGCGTCGGCGTCTCGGCGGCGCGGGGCCTGGCGCTGGCGCTGAAAATCCCGGCAATCGGGGTGACGACGCTGGAAGCGCTGGCGGCGCAGGCGAAAGAGACATTTCCCGGCCGCGCCGTGCTGGCCGCGCTCGACGCCGGCCGCGAGGAGATCCATGCAGCGCTTTACGACGAAGCATCCGTTTTGATTTATGGTCCCGCGGTGGCCACGCTTTCGCAAGCCGCCGCCATGGCGGTTGACGGGTTTCCGGTTCTGGCCGGCACCGCGGCCACGCAAATTGCTGCATCGGCCGGGCGCGCCTTCGACGTCGGCCCGACAAGCGCCACTACGGATATCGCAATCTATGCCCGGCTGGCCGCTGCCAAGGGTGAAGGCGAAAAGCCGAAACCGCTTTATCTGCGCGGAGCTGACGCCAAGCCGCAGGCCGGGTTTATCCTGTCCAGGAAGAAAGCCGGGAAGACAAACTGATGCGCATTCCTTTCCTCCAGCCGCGCCGCAGGGACTTTGCGCTCGAGCCGCTGACGGTCGCCGACAGTGCGGCCCTGTCGGTGCTGCATCGCGAGGATTTCGTCCGGCCGTGGAGTGATGACGAATTCGCCGCGCTGATCGAGCAGGACACGGTGTTCGGCTATGCCGCGCGCGAGACCGGCCAGGGTGCCAAGCCGCCGGTCGGTTTCGTGCTGGCGCGCCTGGCGGCCGGCGAAGGCGAGGTCCTGACTGTCGCGGTGGCGCGCTCCCATCGCCGCCAGGGCCTTGGCTGGCAACTGATGGATGCGGTGCTGCGCGAACTGCATGCGCAACGGGCCGAGGCGCTTTTCCTCGAGGTCGACGAGACCAACGTCGCCGCGATCGCGCTCTATCGGCGGCTGGGATTCCGCGAGGTCGGCAAACGTGCCAACTACTACAGATCGCCCGAGCACGGCCCGACCGGAGCGCTTGTCATGCGCCGCGATCTTCGCTAGCGCATCGGCCCGCAAATCGGAACCGATTCTCGGAAAGCACGATGCGCAGGTTGAGATGCGCAGATTAAAAAGCGCTAGAGCGTGCTTGGACGTCCAGTTGGACGCGTCGCTCTAGCCAGAACTCGGGACAGGGCCAAGAGCGAATGATCGGAAAAATCAGGATTTTCCTGGCGCTGGGCCTCGTTGTCGCAGGCTCGTTGATCCTCGTGCCGTTGCAGATCCTGTCGATGAAGACCGGCCTGTGGCGCGAGACGTTCATCCTGAAGATCTGGCACCGGCTCATCATCCGGGCGCTCGGCATGCGCATCCACGTCAAGGGGACCTTGTCCAATCAGCGCCCATTACTGGTTGCGTCGAACCACGTTTCATGGACCGACATCATGGTGCTGGGGTCGATGGCCGACGTGACGTTCATCGCCAGGGCTGACATGGCCGGCTGGCCGTTGATCGGCATGTTGTCGAAGCTGCAGCGCACCGTTTTCATCGAGCGCGAGCGCAAACGTTCGTCGGGTGACCAGGCGAGCGAGATCGCCAGCCGCATGGCCAAGGGCGACGCCATGGTGCTGTTTGCCGAAGGTTCGACCAGCGACGGCAATATGATCTTGCCGTTCAAGAGCACGCTGTTCGGCGCCGCCTCGATGGCGATTTCGGAAGGGGCGGCCGAAACAGTCTTCATCCAGCCGGTGGCGATCGTCTATACGCGCCTGCACGGCGTGCCGCTCGGCCGCAGGCACCGGCCGATTGCCGCCTGGATCGGCGACGAGGATTTGATGCCGCATCTCAAGGTGCTGATGGCGGAGGGCGGGCTCGATGTCGAAGTGCATTTCGGCGAGCCGGTCGCCTTCTCCAAGGGCTCCAGGCGCAAGGAAACGGCCAGGCTGATGGAAAGTCAGGTGCGTGATATGGTGCAGGCGGCGCTCGCCGATCCGCGCCCGAGCCGGTAAGCCGGAAAAGCTCCAGCGCTTTGCGCGTCCAAAGGAGGCGCGGCGCTGTAAGGCAGAATCGTCTGTTTTTTGTCGGGGAAAGGCGTTAGAAGCCGCCAGATGGAATTGAACACGATCGAACGGGACGACATCGATACTGCGACCGAAACTGCGGTCGCGCCGCCTGCCGCGAGCCGGAAGGTCTTCATCAAGACCTATGGCTGCCAGATGAACGTCTACGATTCGCAGCGCATGACCGACGCGCTGGCCGCCGACGGCTATACTGCGACGGATGCGATCGGCGAGGCCGATCTGGTGCTGCTCAACACCTGCCATATCCGCGAGAAAGCCGCCGAAAAGGTCTATTCCGAACTCGGCCGCATTCGTGAGATGAAGGCCGAACGGGCTCGGGCCGGCCGCGAGATGCTGGTCGGCGTCGCCGGCTGCGTGGCGCAGGCCGAGGGCTCCGAGATCATCCGCCGCTCGCCTTCTGTCGATCTGGTCATCGGCCCGCAGACCTATCATCGGCTGCCCGACGTGCTGGCACGGGTGCGCGGCGGCGAAAAGATCGTCGAGACGGACTACGCCATCGAAGACAAGTTCGAGCATCTGCCGCAGCCGAAGCGCGCCGAGATCATCAGGCGCGGCGTCACCGCGTTCCTGACGGTGCAGGAAGGCTGCGACAAGTTCTGCACCTTCTGCGTGGTGCCCTATACCAGAGGCTCGGAAGTGTCGCGGCCGGTGGCGCAGATCGTCGCCGAGGCCGAGCGGCTGGCGCAAGCCGGCGTGCGCGAGGTGACGCTGCTTGGACAGAACGTCAATGCCTGGCACGGCGAAGGCGAAGCCAAAGGGGGCAAGACCGAGGAATGGGGTCTTGGCCGCCTGCTGTTCCGGCTGGCCGAGATTCCCGGGCTGGCGCGGTTGCGCTACACCACCAGCCACCCGCGCGACATGGACGACGAATTGATCGCCGCTCACCGTGACTTGCCGGCGCTGATGCCCTATCTGCATTTGCCTGTGCAATCCGGCTCCGACCGCATCCTCAAGGCGATGAACCGCAGGCATACGGCAAAAGATTATTTGACGCTGCTCGACCGGATCCGCGCCGCACAGAGCGATATCGCGCTTTCGGGCGACTTCATTGTCGGCTTTCCCGGCGAGACGGATGCGGATTTCGAGGCGACGATGGACCTTGTCCGCCAGGTGAACTATGCCTCGGCCTTCTCGTTCAAATATTCGCCGCGCCCCGGCACGCCGGGCGCGGAAATGGCCGATCATGTGCCGGAAGCGGTCAAGGACGAGCGCCTGCAGCGACTGCAGGCGCTGTTGCTGACCCAGCAGCAGGAGTTCGGCGCCAGCCTGGTCGGCAGCACCATCGACACGCTGATCGAGAAGCCGGGCCGCCAGGCTGGCCAGAAGGTCGGCCGCTCACCGTGGCTGCAGCCGGTTATTGTTGATGAAAAGTCCGGCGAAATCGGTGAGATTATCCAGGTACGAATCACGAAGACGGGTTACAACAGCCTGTTCGCCGAATTGGCCTGAAGGTCTCGGCAGATGAGGAGAGACGGTTGAGCGCTGCGGAAGTGAAGAACCTGCCCCAGAACCTACCATCGGGGGCTTCGGATATGGCGCACATCGTTCTGACTTTCGACAACAACAAGCTTGCCAGCGCCCTTTATGGCCAGTTCGACGAGAATCTGGCCAGGCTCGAGCAGAAGCTTGGCGTCGATATCCGCTCGCGCGGCAACCAGCTGACCATCAAGGGCTCCGCCTCGGCCGCCGAGCAGGCGCGCCGCGCCCTGGATAATCTCTACGGCATTCTCCAGAAAGGCGCTGACATCGGCCAGTCGGACGTCGACGGCGCCGTGCGCATGGCGATCGCCGCCGACGACCAGCTGACGCTGCCGACGCTGGAGCGCAAGGGCAAGGTGTCAGCCGCCCAGATATCGACGCGCAAGAAGACGATCTATGCCCGCTCGCTCAACCAGGACGCCTATATGCGCGCGCTGGAGCGGTCCGAGCTCGTCTTCGGCATCGGCCCGGCTGGCACTGGAAAAACCTTCCTGGCGGTGGCGCATGCGGCGATGCTGCTCGAACGTGGCATGGTCGAGCGCATCGTGCTGTCGCGGCCTGCCGTCGAGGCCGGCGAGCGGCTCGGCTTCCTGCCCGGCGACATGAAGGAGAAGGTCGATCCCTATCTGCGGCCGCTCTATGACGCGCTTTACGAGATGATGCCGGCCGACAAGGTCGAGCGGGCGATTGCCGCCGAGGTGATCGAGATCGCGCCGCTGGCCTTCATGCGCGGCCGCACGCTGGCGCACTCCGCCGTCATCCTCGACGAGGCGCAGAACACCACGCCGATGCAGATGAAGATGTTCCTGACCCGTCTCGGCGAGAATTCGCGCATGATCGTCACCGGCGATCCGACCCAGATCGACCTGCCGCAAAACACCAAATCCGGTCTGGTCGAGGCGCTCAGGATCCTCGACGGCGTCACCGGCATGGTGACGGTGCGCTTCAACGAAGGCGACGTCGTCAGGCATCCGCTGGTCGCCGAGATCGTCAAGGCCTACGACCGCGACGGCAAGCTGGCCCGGGGCCTGGGCGCCGAAGGCTGAAGATGCAGCCTTATGGCTGAGGACAAAAAATCTGTAGGCGGGGATCTTCCGGTCCCCGTCGACATCGATATAGCAGTCGAAGCGGGCGACTGGCCCGATGAGGCCGCGCTGACGCGGCTGGTCGATCGCGCCGTTGCCGCCGCGTTTGCCGAAACCGGCGCGGCCGGCCGTTCCGAGCTCAGCATCGTTTTTTCTGACGATGCCCACATCCGCAGTCTCAATGCGGGATGGCGCGGCAAGGACAAACCGACCAACGTCCTGTCTTTCCCGGCTTTTCCGCTCGCCAAGGGCCGTCCGCTGCCGCCCATGCTCGGCGACATTGTGCTGGCCGCCGAGACGGTCGCGCGGGAAGCGGCACTGGAAGACAAGCCTGTCGACAACCATATCACCCATCTCGTCATCCATGGCCTGCTGCATTTGCTGGGCTACGATCACGAGACCGACGCCGAGGCCGAAGAAATGGAAGCCGTCGAACGCGCAGCACTTGCAAGGCTTGCCATTCCCGATCCCTACGCGTAACTAAAAAGATCAAATGACCGGACGACGATGAACGACAAACCAGAGACTGCCGCCCACCCAGACGCCGGCAGTGCGACCAAGCCATCCGAACAGACGGAAGAGGACTCTAGTCCGAGTACCACGACCGGCAGCTTCGCCAGCGAGCCATCGCCTGCCGGTCCTTCCCTGTTCGATCGCGTGCTCGGCCTGTTCAGGCAGCGCAACGGCACCAGCCTGCGCGAGGAGATCGCCGACGCGCTTGCCGAAACGGCGAGCGATGCCGGCGCCTTTTCGCCCGGCGAACGGGCCATGCTCAACAACATTCTGCGCCTGCGCGAGGTTCGCGTCGAGGATGTCATGGTGCCGCGCGCCGACATCGAGGCGGTCGAGATCACGACGAACCTGGGCGATCTTCTGGGACTGTTCGAGCAGTCCGGCCATTCCCGCATGCCGGTCTATTCGGAGACGCTCGACGACCCGCGTGGCATGGTCCACATCCGGGACGTGCTCGCTCACATCACCAAGCTGGCCCGCGTCAGAAAGAGCAGGACGACCAGGAAAGCCGCCCCTGCCACGCTTCTCGATCTCGCCAAGGTCGATCTCACGCGCACCATCGGCGACCTGACCCTGATCCGCCCGGTGCTTTTCGTGCCGCCGTCGATGCTCGCCTCCGACCTGATGGGGCGCATGCAGGCGATGCGCACCCAGATGGCGCTGGTCATTGACGAATATGGCGGCACCGATGGTCTGGTCTCGCTCGAGGATATCGTCGAGATGGTGGTCGGCGACATCGAGGACGAGCACGACGAGGACGAGCCGATGATCACCCAGACCGGCGAGGGCGTGTTCGTCGTCGACGGCAAGGCCGAGATCGACGATGTCGCCAAGATGATCGGCGAGGATTTTGCCGCCGGCGAGCATGGCGAATATGTCGACACGATCGGCGGCATGATCTTCAACACGCTTGGCCGGGTCCCTGCACGCGGCGAAGTGGTGCAGGCCATCCCCGGCTTCGAATTCCATGTGCTCGACGCCGATCCACGCCGCGTCAAGCGTGTGCGCATCGTGGAGACCCAGAAAAGCGAGCGCCGGCGGCGCGCCGTCCGCGCCGAGCAGGCTTGAAAGACGCCGCTCGCCCGATGATGGTCGACGATCCGTTCAAGCGCTCAACCTTGGGGTCCGGCATATTCTACAGGAACGCGCGCCGCCTTGATCTGGCTTGAAAAGGCTTTCGGCTTCGAGCCGAGCATGGTGGTCAGCGACGCTGATGACAGGCTCAATTCCGAGATGCGGTTCGGTGACGGCTATATGATCGTCGATTCCGAATGGGCCGACCATGTAGCCAGTCCCGCGTCGGTCGCCGGCAAGAACACGGAGTCGGTTTATGTGCGCCTCAAGGACGGCCTAGATTCCCACTGCGATCGTGCAAGGGCGGCGGGAGCCGAACTCGTCCAGGAGCCGGCTGACCAGTTTTACGGTGAACGGCAGTACAGGGCGCGCGATCCTGAAGGTCACGTCTGGACATTTTCCCAGACCGTACGCGTTGTTCCACGCGAGGAGGCTGAACGGCTGGGCGATCTGCAGATTGAAGGCTGGCACCGACTAGAATCCTCGGGCTGAATTTCAGCAATGGGTGGGAAGCGGTCTCGAACTACATGGTTTGCGAACCAATTCGGACGCTGTCCTGAGTACTAGGAGAATGTCTGATGTCGTGGAAACTCGATGAGACCGTGGAAACATCCGCGGGCGCTGTGGCAGCGGGTCAATTTGGTAGTGGACCCGCGCTTGTGCTGGCTCACGGCTGGCCGTGGTCTTCGTTCTCATGGCATCGGATTATTCCAGATCTTGCAAGGCGGTATCGTGTCCACTGGTACGATATGCCCGGATACGGGCGATCCGACAAAGGCGCGGAGCAGCGCACCTCACTCGATGTGCAAGGAGAAGTATTCGCCGAGATGCTCGCGCATTGGGACCTTGAGCAGCCCACCGTTGTTGCCCATGATTTCGGCGGAGCGACGACGCTACGGGCGCATTTGCTGCATGGCTGCGACTTCGAGCGGTATGTCCTGATGAATGTCGTCGCCATGCGCCCTTGGGGATCGGAGTTCTTCGATCATGTCGGTCGCCATGTGGATGCCTTTCTGGGGCTGCCGCCGCATATCCACAGAGCGCTCGTGGAAGCATATATCAAGGGGGCGATCGTAAATGACATCGCGCCCGGAGATTTCGAGAAACTTGTCGAGCCGTGGCTTGCCGAGGAGGGACGAGGAAGCTTCTATCGGCAATTCGCGCAAGCCGACGAAAAATATACCGCCGAAGTCGAGCCGGCGTTCGGTGATATCAGGTGTCCGGTAAAGATAATTTGGGGCAAGGACGATCCATGGATCCCGCTGGAGCGAGGCCAAGCGCTTCATGCGCTGATCCCGCAGGCATCGTTCGAAACATTACCTGGCGTCGGTCACTTGCCTCAGCTCGAAGCCCCGGATCTCGTGCTGGAGCGGCTGAACGCATTTCTATCACGCGCATTATAGTGATACACCGGCACGTGCGGTCTGCGCGACAATTCACATGCGACACTTATCTTGCCGGCGTCAGTCGCCCCACCTATCCAGCAGACCTAATCCGGCAGTCTGGCTGAAGCATGGCCGTTTGGAGCGTGGACTGCGGCCTGATAAATCTTCTGCCGTGATTCGCACGACTCGGAAGCATCGATGAAGCGCCTGGCCGGCCGGATAATTCTGCTGTGGGGCTGGCGCCGCGCGCTTGTGGCGTTTCTTGCCGGTGCGCTGGCGGTTCTTGCCCAGGCGCCTTATGATTTCTTCGCCGTCTGTTTCGTTTCGTTTCCGCTGCTGGTCTGGCTCCTCGACGGCGCAACCGGCGAAGCCTCCGATGGCTGGTTCCGGCATTTGCGGCCGGCCTTCGCCGTCGGCTGGTGGTTCGGCTTCGGCTATTTTCTCGCCGGATTGTGGTGGATCGGCTCAGCACTCCTAGTCGAGGCCGACAGTTTCGCCTGGGCGCTTCCCTTCGCAGTGGTCGGAATTCCGATGGCGCTCGCCTTTTTCTATGGCTTCGCGACAGCGGTTGCCCGGCTGCTGTGGAGCAACGACATCGGCCGCATCGCCGCCCTTGCCTTCGGCTTCGGCTTGGCGGAATGGCTGCGCGACTTTCTGTTCACCGGCTTTCCCTGGAATGCCGTCGGCTACGCGGCGATGCCGGTGCCCCTGCTTATGCAGAGCGTGTCGGTGACCGGCATGGTCGGCATCAACGCGCTGGCGGTCTTCGTCTTTGCCTTGCCGGCCCTGCTTGCGGCGCGCCGGCATGTCCGCCTGGGGGGTGCACTGGCTGCCGTTCTCGTCGCGGCCCATGTCGGCTTCGGCTCTGTCAGGCTTGCTGCCAAGGTCGAACCCGCAACCCGCGCAATCGACGTCCGCATCGTGCAGCCGGCCGTCGACCTCAGCGAAAAGTGGGACCCTTCAGTGCCCGACCGGATCTTCGCTACACTGATGGGGCTTTCGGCCAAGGCGCCAGAGAATGGTCATGCCAAGCCGCAATTGATCCTGTGGCCGGAAACCTCCGTGCCGTTTTTTTTCGCCGAACGTCCCGATGCGCTGACCGCGCTGGGAGAGATGCTTGGCGACGGCCAGACGCTGATCGCCGGCGTCGTCCGGGAGGAAGGCGGGTCGGCGGAAGATGCCGACAGGCGGTACTACAATTCGGTGGTGGCAATCGACGACAAGGGTCAAATCGCCGATGCAGTCGACAAGGTTCATCTGGTGCCCTTTGGCGAATATCTGCCTTTTGCCGACCTGCTTGGCCGCTTGGGGCTCAAACAACTCGTCGCCGGGCCGACAACCTACGCGGCGGGCAATGAGCGGCACCCGATCGCGTTGCCCGGCGGCATCCGTGTGCTTCCGTTCATTTGCTACGAAGTCATCTTTCCCGATCTGGTGGCGGTTGACGCAACGTCAGCTGAGCTTATTGTGAATGTCACGAACGACGCGTGGTTCGGTGACACGCCGGGTCCGTACCAGCATTTCAGGCAGGCGCAGATTCGTGCGGTGGAGAACGGGGTGCCATTGTTGCGTGCAGCCAATAACGGCATTTCCGCTGTCGTCGATCCGCGCGGACACATCCTTGACGCGCTGGCAATCGACGCCCGCGGAGCCATCGATGTCCACGTGCCGATTTCCAATCGAGCCATCGTTTCTTCCAGCCAAAGACGCATTAATGGACTGATGATCATGTTGCTGTTCGCTCTCGCCGCTTTCACAATGAATGTAAGGCAACGGCTACGGGCGAATTGACAGTCGACACATTAGAAACTCATACTGTAACCGCCTGAAATTTCTCGAAGTCAGCACGTCGGTTCTGTTGGGGCACTGGCCGCCGGCTTCGTTTTGGGCAGAAAAAACACAAAAAGCCGGAAAAATTCGGCGAGGAAAAAATGGCAGAAGAAAACAAGAAGAAGCCGAATCCTATCGACATCCATGTGGGAAGTCGCATCAGGCTTCGTCGCAATATGTTGGGAATGAGCCAGGAAAAGCTGGGCGAGAACCTCGGTATAACGTTTCAGCAGATACAGAAATACGAAAAGGGTACCAATCGCGTTGGCGCCAGCCGTTTGCAGGCAATCGCCTCGATACTGGGTGTGCCCGTCGCTTTCTTTTTCGAGGACGCGCCGGGCCAGGAGGCCGTGGGCAACCGCGGATTTGCCGAGGATGCATCAATGGCTTCTGCCGTCGAATTCTGCGGCAGTCCTGAAGGTCTTCAACTCAACCGGGCCTTCGTCAAGATCACCGACGTGAAGATACGCCGCAAGGTTATCGAGCTTGTGAAGGCCCTTTCCTCCGACGCAGTCGATTGATTACGCAGATTGGTCTGGGTCGATTGATTGGGTAGCGGTTGAAAAGTCGAAGATAGCGAAGCCGTCATTGCGGGCAGGCAATTTCTTGCGATCTCGCGCATCGTGGAATTTACATCCCGCAGGCGTGCAGGAGGGCGGATCGATTTTGCTCGACAGCCATGCTCAAAGTCTTTCTCCATCAACGTGTTGAAGCTAAAGCACGTGCTGGAGCCAAGCAGGCTGGCGGCCTCCTGCCGGCGGTCAAAGTGGTACAACATAATGGTGCCCACCGCTTGACGAGCGCTGCTCGACACAGCTAACACGTGGCGCGCCAATCGGCAGCGTGCCGATGATTTTTCAAGAGGGGACACCCGTGACGCGGCAAAACTATCTATTCACCTCGGAATCCGTTGCCGAGGGTCATCCCGACAAGGTCTGCGACCGTATCTCCGACGAGATCGTCGATCTGGTCTATCGCGAGGCCAGAAAGACCGGCATGGACCCCTGGAAGGTCCGCGTCGCCTGCGAAACGCTGGCGACCACGAATCGCGTCGTCATCGCCGGCGAGGTGCGCGTCCCCGAGACCCTGCTCAAGAAGGACAAGGGCGGCAACATCCTGATGGATGCCGCCGGTCATCCGCTCGTCAATCCGGCCAAGTTCAAGTCGGCCGCCCGCAAGGCGATCCGCGAAATCGGCTATGAACAGGCTGGTTTCCACTGGAAGACGGCAAAGATCGAGGTTCTGCTGCATGGCCAGTCGCCGGATATCGGCCAGGGCGTCGACAATGCCTCCGACCGGCAAGGCGAGGAAGGGGCCGGCGACCAGGGTATCATGTTCGGCTATGCCTGCCGCGAGACCCCGGATCTGATGCCGGCGCCGATCTACTACAGCCACAAGATCCTCGAACTGCTGGCCGCCGCGCGCCATGAAGGCAACGGCGATGCCGGCCGGCTCGGGCCGGACGCCAAGAGCCAGGTCACCGTCCGCTATATCGACGGCAAGGCGGCGGAAGTGACGCAGATCGTGCTGTCCACCCAGCATCTCGACGCCAACTGGGATTCGAAGAAGGTTCGCAACGTCGTCGAACCCTATATTCGCGAGGCGCTGGGCGACCTGAAGATCGCCGACAGCTGCAACTGGTACATCAACCCGACAGGCAAGTTCGTCATCGGCGGGCCCGACGGCGACGCCGGCCTGACCGGGCGCAAGATCATCGTCGACACTTACGGCGGTGCTGCGCCTCATGGCGGCGGGGCTTTTTCCGGCAAGGACACCACCAAGGTCGACCGTTCCGCGGCCTATGCGGCCCGCTACCTCGCCAAGAACGTGGTGGCGGCGAAGCTCGCCGATCGCTGCACCATCCAGCTTTCCTACGCCATAGGCGTGGCCCAGCCGCTGTCGGTCTATGTCGACCTGCACGGCACCGGCAGGGTCGATGAGGCAAAGCTCGAGCAGGCGCTGCGCACCGTGATGGATCTGTCGCCGTCCGGCATCCGCCGCCATCTCGATCTCAATAAGCCGATTTATGCCAAGACGTCGTCTTATGGTCATTTCGGCCGCAAGGCCGGCCGCGACGGGTCCTTCTCCTGGGAAAAGACCGACCTCGCCAAGGCTCTGAAGGACGCACTCGCCGAAGCGCCTGCCGAAGCAGTCGCGGCCTAGCCGCGGCGTCCATAGATCCGGAAGACATGGATCCGAAAGACCGGCCAAGCCGTGCGACCGAAGCATTTTTCGGTCGCCGGCGCGGCAAGGCCATCCGTCCGCAGCAGGCAGCGGCACTGGAAAGCGGTTTTAGCACTTACCGGCTTGATCTGACGGCCGGACCGCCGGCCGACTTGCGCAGCCTGTTCGAAGCCGATGTCCGCGCCATTCATCTCGAAATTGGTTTTGGTGGCGGCGAGCACCTGCTGCATCGGGCGACGGCGGCTCCTGAGACCGGTTTTGTCGGCGTCGAGCCTTTCGTCAACGGCATGGCCAAGATGATGATGGCGGTCAGGGAACGGCCGCTTGCCAATCTTCGGGTCTATGACGACGACGCCACGCGCCTGCTCGACTGGCTCCCGCAAGCCTCGCTCGACGGCATCGACCTTCTCTATCCCGATCCCTGGCCGAAGAAGAAACACTGGAAGCGCCGCTTCGTCAGTCCGGTCAATCTCGACCGTTTCGCGCGCGTGCTGAAGTCAGGCGGAACATTCCGCTTTGCGTCCGATATCGATAGCTATGTGAACTGGACGCTGCTGCACTGCCGGGCACATGAAGCGTTTGCGTGGCAGGCTGAAGAGGCAGCCGACTGGCAGCGGCCCTATAAGGGTTGGCCGGGTACACGCTACGAGGCGAAGGCCGTTCGCGAAGGCCGGCGGCCAGCCTACCTCACCTTCGTCCGAAGATAGTCCTATTCAAAGCGCGCCTAGCGCACTTTGCCGTCGACGAGGACCAGAGATGTCCTCGTCCCTGCGTCGCCGGACTTAGACTTAGAAGCGGCCGATCTTGTTGAAGGCGGCCGGATCCATGCCGAGATTGCGCAGATCGCGTGCGCGCGGCTTGCGGCCGGCTTCGACGGCGTGCGAAGCGGCGACGGCGCTGCCGAAGACGGTGAAGAAATCGCCGATGGCCGAGAAAACCTTGCGGTTGGTCATGATTATGCCCTTTCGCCTGCTGCAATGCGTGATTGATTTTGTGCAACGCAACATAGATAGGCGCGTACTGCCTGATATCACAGGGACGTTGGCGCATGGCCGCCATGCGCCCTGTGCAACGCTGCCGCCCCCGACAGTTTCGCCCACCCTGCATGCGGACGATTCATCTGCTTACCGACACGGACTGCATGCGGGCTTGAAACGACGGCTGCGATCGTCTATATCAGGCTCAAATTCTTGGTCGGTATGGCGAAGAGTGGGTCCACCCGGTCCCGCTCTTTTTTGTTACCTTCCGGCCGCCGACGAAGCGACAGGAATAGAATGACGGCAACGGTACCCGACAGCGACGACCGCATCATCCGCGAAAGCGGCATCGATGCGCGCATCGCGCTGATCGTGCAGCCGGTTCTGCGTGCCATTGGCTTCCGCCTTGTCAGGGTGCATCTGACGGGCCAGAACGGGCTGACGCTGCAGATCATGGCCGAACGCGAGGACGGCACCATGACCGTCGAGGATTGCGAAGAGGTCAGCCGGGCGGTGTCGCCGGCGCTTGATGTCGATGATCCGATCGAAAAGGCGTATCATCTCGAAGTGTCGTCGCCGGGAATCGACCGGCCGTTGGTCCGCAAGTCGGATTTCGCGACCTGGACGGGTCATCTGGTGAAGATGGAAACCTCGGTCCTCGTCGCCGACCGCAAGCGCTTCAAGGGCAAGATTGCCGAGAGCGACGCGGACGGCGTGCTGATCGAGCGCGACAAGGCGGCTTATGGCGAACAGCCGACGGTGCGTGTGCCCTACGATGCGATTGCCGAAGCACGGCTGATCCTGACCGACGACCTTATCCGCGACGCACTGTCGAAGGACAACAGGGCGCGCAAGGAAGCCAAGAAGCGCCGCGGCGAGCCCGAACACGCGCCAGAGGGCGTTGAAGCGGGCGTGGAAGATGAAACCGAACAGGAAATGTGATTGGGCTGCCGGGCGCAACGGCTCGGCAACAAGCTCGGGAGAAAAAGATGGTTGTAAGCGCCAACAGGCTTGAACTGCTGCAGATCGCCGATGCGGTCGCGCGTGAGAAGTCGATCGACAAGTCGATCGTCATCGCCGCCATGGCCGATGCGATCCAGAAGGCGGCGCGCTCGCGCTATGGCCAGGAAACCAACATCCGTGCCGACATCAATCCCAATACCGGCGAGATGAAGCTGCAGCGGCTGATGGAAGTGGTGGAGAAGGTCGACGACTATGCGACGCAGATCGCCATATCCTCGGCGCGTGAGCGCAATCCCGACGCCCAGCTCGGCGACTTCATTGCCGAACAGCTGCCGCCGATGGATTTCGGCCGCATCGCCGCCCAGTCGGCCAAGCAGGTCATCGTGCAGAAGGTGCGCGAGGCCGAGCGTGACCGCCAGTACGACGAGTACAAGGACCGTATCGGCGAGATCGTCAACGGTACTGTCAAACGCGTCGAATACGGCAACGTCATCGTCGATCTCGGCCGCGGTGAGGCGATAATCCGTCGCGACGAGCTGATCCCGCGCGAAAATTACAAATATGGCGATCGCGTCCGCGCCTATGTCTATGACGTGCGCCGCGAGCAGCGCGGTCCGCAGATATTCCTGTCGCGCACCCATCCGCAGTTCATGGCGAAGCTGTTCACCATGGAAGTGCCGGAAATCTACGACGGCATTATCGAGATCAAGTCGGTCGCCCGCGATCCGGGTTCGCGCGCCAAGATCGCCGTCATCTCGCGTGACAGTTCCATCGATCCGGTCGGCGCCTGTGTCGGCATGCGCGGCAGCCGCGTTCAGGCGGTGGTCGGCGAATTGCAGGGCGAGAAGATCGACATCATTCCGTGGTCGCCTTCGGCCGCTTCCTTCATCGTCAACGCGCTGCAGCCGGCGGAAGTCGCCAAGGTCGTGCTCGACGAGGACGCCGAACGCATCGAGGTCGTGGTGCCGGACGACCAGCTGTCGCTGGCCATCGGCCGCCGCGGCCAGAACGTCCGGCTCGCCTCGCAGCTCACCGGCTGGGATATCGACATCCTGACCGAGCAGGAAGAGAGCGAGCGACGCCAGAAGGAGTTCGTCGAACGCTCGGCTCTGTTCATGGATGCGCTCAACGTCGACGAGATGGTCGGCCAGGTGCTCGCCTCCGAAGGCTTCACCAGCGTCGAGGAAGTCGCCTATGTCGATGCCGACGAGATCGCGTCGATCGATGGCTTCGACGAGGACACCGCCTCGGAAATCCAGGCTCGCGCCCGCGAATATCTGGAGAAGATCGAAGCCGAGCATGACGAGAAGCGTAAGGCGCTCGGCGTCAAGGACGAGTTGCGTGAGATTCCAGGCGTGACCACCGCCATGATGGTGACGCTCGGCGAGGATGGCGTGAAGACGATCGAGGATTTCGCCGGCTATGCAGCCGATGATCTGACCGGCTGGAAGGAACGCAAGGACGGCGAGACGAAGGTATTCCCGGGCGTGCTCGCCAATCACGGCGTGTCGCGGGCCGATGCTGAACAGATGGTTCTGGCTGCTCGCCTCAAGGCCGGCTGGATCACCGAAGACGAGCTTGCAGCCGAAGACGTGCCGGCTGACGAAGCCGTTGGTGCGTGAGGTGAAACCGCATCGCACACAAGCCGCCCTTGGACGAGATGAACGATCGCACTTGCATCGTCACGCGCAAACAGGCCGAACCGGATGAACTGATCCGTTTCGTCGTCGGCCCGGATTCGGCCGTCGTTCCGGATATCAAGAAAAACCTGCCCGGACGCGGTTGCTGGGTGACTGCCGACCGCCTACATATCGACAAGGCGGCAGCGAAAAACCTGTTCGCTCGCGCCTTCAAGGCGCAGGTGACCGTGCCGACCGATCTCGGCGACATGGTCGACGGGCTGCTTTCCAGATACGCTCTGGGCATGCTCGGTCTTGCCCGCAAGGCAGGCGCGATCGCGCTCGGCGCCACCAAGGTCGAGAGCGCGGTGCGTGGCGGGCTGGCGCTTTTCGTGTTGCATGCGACCGAGGCGTCAGATGACGGCGTCCGCAAGATCAGCCAGGCGCGACGGGCAACCGTCCACCTCGGTGGCCCCGCCATCCTTGCCTACAAACTTTTCTCCGAGGCCGAGTTGAGCTTGGCATTGGGGGGTACAAATGTGATACATGCTGCCGTTCTCGCGGGAGACGCGGGCAGGGCGGTCCAGAAGCGCATGGTTGCGCTCGACCGGTATCGGGGCGGTTCCCCGGACGATCTGGCAATGCTTGCGGCCGTTGCTGACGAAGATGATGCCGCAGAGGATATGGAATGAGCGATACGAAATCGGGCGACGACAAGACGTTGAGTGTTACGCCGAAGAAGACTTTGACGCTGAAGCGCCCCGGTACGGAACAGGGCACCGTGCGCCAGAGCTTCTCGCATGGCCGCACCAAGGCGGTCGTGGTCGAGACCAAGAAGCGCAAGTTCTCGCTGCCCGGTGACAAGCCGGAGCCGGCTGCTGCCCCTGTGTCCGTCTTCACGCCGAAGCCACCGGTCGCGGCAGCGCCGGTTGTGCAGGAAGCGCCCAAGGCGCCGCCGCCTCCGCCGCCGGTCGAACGCGGCGGCATGGTGCTGAACCAATTGTCGCGCGATGAAATGGAGGCGCGCCGCCGGGCCCTTGAGGGTTCGAAGGTGCGCGACGTCGAGGATCGCCAGCGCGCCATCGACGAGGCCAAGCGCCGCGCCGAGGATGAAGAGCGCCGCCGTCGCGAGCGCGAGGAGTCCGCGCGCCGCCAGGCCGAGGAAGAAGCCCGGCTGCAGGCCGAGGCCGAGTCCCGCCGGCGTGCCGAGGAAGAGGCGCGCCGCCGCGCGCCGCTGACCGCCGAACTGGCGACAGTCGACGACGAGGACATCAAGCCGAAGCGGACCGGCGCCGGCGCCCCGGTGCGCCGTCCGGTCACGCCGGAAGTGGCGCGTCCGGCCAAGCCGACCAAGGGCGAGGAAGATCGCCGCCGCGGCAAGCTGACGCTGAATGCCGCACTTTCCGATGAGGATGCGCGGGCGCGTTCGCTGTCGTCGATGCGTCGGCGCCAGGAGAAATTCAAGCGCGCGCTGCATAACGAACCGCGCGAGAAAGTCATGCGCGAAGTGATACTTCCCGAAACCATCACCATCCAGGAACTGGCGCAGCGCATGTCCGAGCGCGCCGTCGATGTGGTCAAGTTCTTCATGAAACAGGGCCAGATCCTGAAGCCGGGCGACGTCATCGACGCCGACACGGCCGAACTGGTCGCTACCGAATTCGGCCACACGGTTCGCCGCGTCGCCGAGTCCGACATCGAGGAAGGCCTCTTCAACATCGCCGATCGTCCCGAGGATCTCGAGCCGCGTCCGCCGGTGGTGACCATCATGGGCCATGTCGATCACGGCAAGACGTCGCTGCTCGATGCCATCCGCAATGCCAATGTTGTGTCCGGCGAGGCCGGCGGCATCACCCAGCATATCGGCGCCTATCAGGTCGAGAAGAACGGTAACAAGATCACCTTCATCGACACGCCTGGCCACGCCGCCTTCACGGCGATGCGCGCCCGTGGCGCTCAGGCGACCGACATCGCCATCCTGGTAGTGGCGGCCGACGACAGCGTGATGCCGCAGACGATCGAATCGATCAGCCATGCCAAGGCGGCCGGCGTTCCGATCATTGTGGCGATCAACAAGATCGACAAGCATGACGCCGACCCGCAGAAGGTGCGCTCGGAACTGCTGCGCCACGAAGTCTTCGTCGAATCGATGGGCGGCGAGGTGCTGGACGTCGAAGTGTCGGCGACCAAGGGCACCAATCTCGACAAGCTACTCGAAGCAATCCTGCTGCAGGCCGAAATCCTCGACCTGAAGGCCAATCCGGACCGCACCGCCGAGGGCGTCGTCATCGAAGCCCAACTCGACAAGGGCCGCGGCCCCGTAGCCACGGTGCTGGTCCAGACCGGCACGCTGATGCCTGGCGACATCCTTGTTGCCGGTAACGAATGGGGCCGGGTGCGCGCGCTGGTCAACGACCGCGGCGGGCAGATCAAGGAAGCGCCGCCGGCGATGCCCGTGGAAGTGCTCGGACTGCAGGGAACCCCGCAGGCCGGCGACCGCTTCGCCGTCGTCAACAACGAGGCCCGCGCCCGCGAGATCACCGAATATCGCCAGCGTCTGGCGCGTGAGAAGGCGGTGGCCAAGCATGCCGGCCAGCGTGGTTCGCTCGAACAGATGATGTCGCAACTGCAGACGAGCGGGCTGAAGGAATTCCCGCTGGTCATCAAGGGCGACGTGCAGGGCTCGATCGAGGCGATCAGCGCGGCGCTGGACAAGCTCGGCACCGACGAGGTGCGTGCGCGCATTGTTCATGCAGGCGCCGGCGGCATCACCGAAAGCGATGTCTCGCTGGCGGAAACCTCCGGCGCCGCAATCATCGGCTTCAACGTTCGCGCCAATGTGCAGGCGCGTGCGGCGGCCGCGGCTGCAGGCATCGAGATCCGCTACTACTCGATCATCTACAACCTTGTGGATGACGTGAAGGCGGCGCTGTCCGGCCTGCTGTCGCCGGAGCGTCGCGAGACCTTCATTGGCAATGCCGAGATCCTTGAGATCTTCGACATCACCAAGGTCGGCAAGATCGCCGGCTGCCGTGTCACCGAAGGCAAGGTCGAGCGCGGTGCGGGCGTTCGCCTGATCCGCGACAACGTCGTCATCCACGAAGGCACGCTGAAGACGCTGAAGCGCTTCAAGGACGAAGTTGCGGAGGTTCCGGGTGGCCAGGAATGCGGCATGGCCTTCCAGAACTACGAAGACATGCGCGTCGGCGACGTCATCGAGTGCTTCCGCGTCGAAATGGTGACCAGGACGCTCTGAGTTCGAGCAACTTGAGTTCGAGCATTTACAGACCGGGCGGTGGTCGAAAGGCTGCCGCCTAAACCATGATCCGAAAAGTGGTATCCGGTATTCGGAGAAGATCATGGTCAACAAAAAATAGAGCCTGATCCATTCCGATTTCTATCGGGATGGATCAGGCTTTAAAGCATATGAGACATGCGGCGCGGTCCCATCCCGTGCCTCATGATTTCAGGATAGAGAAAAATGCCCCGTTCAACCACGTCAGGTCCATCCCAGCGCATGCTTCGCGTCGGCGAGCAGGTGCGGCATGCGCTGTCGGAAACCTTGCAACGTGGCGAGATCCTCGATCCGCTGATCGAGAATTCGGTGGTTTCGGTCTCGGAGGTGCGCATGTCGCCCGATCTGAAGATCGCCACGGCTTTCGTCTCGCCGCTTGGCGCCAGTGATGCCGATGCGGTGGTCGAGGCGCTCAACAAGCATGCGAAATTCGTGCGCGGCCGCGTTTCCGGCGCGCTCCGGCAGATGAAGTACATGCCGGAATTCCGCTTCCGGCTCGACACCAGCTACGACAATTTCCAGAAGATCAACGAATTGTTGCACTCGCCCGAGGTGGCGCGCGATCTCGGCCCAGACGCCCAGATCGGCGACCAGAACAAAGACAACGACAAGGACGAAAAATAGTGGCGCGTCGCGGCAAGAAGAAGGGTCGGCCGATCTCCGGCTGGCTGGTGCTGGACAAACCCGTCGGCATGGGTTCGACCGAAGCCGTCTCCAAGATCAAATGGCTGTTCCAGGCGGAAAAGGCCGGCCATGCCGGCACGCTCGACCCGCTCGCTTCCGGCATGCTGCCGATCGCGCTCGGCGAAGCGACCAAGACCGTCCCCTATGTCCAGGATGGCGCCAAGGTCTACCGCTTCACGGTTGCCTGGGGTGAGGAGCGTTCGACCGATGACCTCGAAGGGCCGGTGACGAAAAGCTCCGAGCAGCGTCCGGCTGAAGCCGATGTGCTTTTGCTGATGCCGAAATACACCGGCGTCATCCTGCAGACACCGCCGCAATTTTCGGCCATCAAGATCGCAGGCGAGCGCGCCTATGATCTTGCCCGCGACGGCGCGACGGTCGACATTCCGGCGCGGGAAGTCGAGATCGGCCGCCTCGACCTGATCGAGCACAGTGCTGAGAGCACCATTTTCGAGGTCGAATGCGGCAAGGGCACCTATGTCCGCTCGCTGGCCCGCGACATGGGCCGCGATCTCGGCTGTTTCGGTCACATCGCCGAACTGCGCCGGATCGAGGTCGAGCCGTTCACGCAGGAAGACTTCGTCACCATCGCCGAGCTGGAAGCCGCCCGCTTCGGCGAACAGCCCGATGAGGGTTCGGATTCAGCGGACACGGTGCCGGTCGACTTCGACGCCATCGACGCGTTTCTGGTCGACACGTCAGCCGCGCTCGACTGCCTGCCGCAGATCGCGATCAGCGACGACGCGGCAACAAAAATCCGCCTCGGCAACCCGGTCATCATCCGTGGCCGCGACGCGCCGGTGGAAGCCGAGGAAGCCTGCGCCACGGCGCGCGGCAAGCTGGTCGCCATCGGCGCCATCGAGCAAGGCATGTTCAAGCCGAAGCGGGTCTTTGCCGGCTGAGCCCCCTCGTCTAATCTCGATCAGAGGTACATTCGAGGGGCACATGGCAAAGGCCGAGACGATCAGGAAGCGGGCGCCGGTGACAGCACGGCGGCCACCGATCGGCGCATCACCAGGCACACTGATCGCCGACCCTGCGGCGCGGCGCAGCGAACTGCGACTGACACTGATGTCGCCCGACAAATTCGAGACAATCGAAGATGCCAGCATCAACGACCTGAATGCTCATTGCAACGCATGGCCGGTCATCTGGCTCGATTGCACCGGTCTCGCCAACATCCCGCTGATCGAGGAGATCGGCCGGATTTTCAGCCTGCATCCGCTGGCGCTGGAAGACGTCGTCAACACCGGCCAGCGGCCGAAGGTGGACTTCTTCGAGGACCATGCCTTCGTCGTCGTCAGGATGATCGACGACGTCACCGCGCATCGTTACGAGCAGATCGCGGTCTTCTTCGGCAGGAACTTCGTCGTCACCTTCCAGGAGCGCGAAGGCGATCCGTTCGATCCCGTGCGCAAGCGCATCGAAAGCTCGATGCCCAACCGGCTGCGCTCACGCGGCGCCGACTATCTCGCCTATGCGCTGATCGACGCCATCGTCGACAGTTATTTCCCGCCGATCGAGACCGCCGGCGACTTGGTCGACAGCATCGAGGACCAGATGCTGCGCGCGGCGGACAAGCACCAGATGCGGCGGCTTCACGAGTTGCGGCGCGACGCCAACGTGCTGAAGGGGGTGCTTTGGCCGATGCGCGACGCGCTGGCGACGCTGATCCGCAACGACGTGCCCTACGTCAAGCCAGAGACCAAGATCTTCCTGAACGACACGCTCGATCACTCGCTTCGGCTCATCGAACTGGTCGAAACCCAGCGCGACATGCTGACCGGTCTGATCGAGATGCATCTGTCGCTGAGTCAGGCACGCACCAGCGACGTCATCAGCTATCTGACGATCGTCTCGGTGATCTTCATCCCGCTCACCTTTCTCGCTGGCGTGTGGGGCATGAACTTCGACCCCGAAGCCTCGCCATGGAACATGCCGGAGCTGAAGGCCCAATACGGCTATCCGGCAGCGCTGGTGTTCATGGCCGTTGTCGCGCTCGTGCTTGTCGCCTTCTTCAGATGGAAGAAGTGGCTTTAGCCGAGGCGAAATCTTCGTTTGTGCAGCAAAAAGCCGGCTTGTGAATTGGGCTGGTGTTTTTGCCTGAATTGCCCTATATGCGCCGCAGCATCGTGCAATGCCACGTTGCTTGTACCGGCCCCTGCTGGACGACATCCCGGCCGAGGGCGTCCCGTTTCCTCAAACAGATAAGGAAAAACACGATGTCGATTACTGCCGAGCGCAAGAAGGAATTGATGGGTGAATTCGCAACCGCTAAGGGCGATACCGGGTCTCCGGAAGTCCAGGTGGCCATCCTTTCCGAGCGCATCAAGAACCTGACCGACCATTTCAAGGACCACAAGAAGGATAACCATTCCCGCCGTGGTCTGCTCGCTCTCGTCTCCCAGCGCCGCAGCCTGCTTGATTATCTCAAGCGCAAGGACGACGCGCGCTATCAGACGCTGATCGAGAAGCTCGGTCTGCGCCGTTGACGAATTGACCGGCGGGTTCTTTCGAGAGCCCGCCGGTCGCGCATTGGAGCAGTCCGTTGCTCCAATGAAGGAAGTAGAGCGCCGCGCTTCGATTTGGACGCGCACATGGGACGCTCTGAAACTTTGAATTTGCGCAAGGCATTTCCGAGAGCCGCGGTTTTCGGGTCATGCGCAAGGCCAGTCGGATCGATTGGCCAGACCCGGTTTCGATATAGCACAGGGCCATTCGAAACCGCCCATGGACGGTCATGGGGCAGGATTGCAGGACGCTCGCGCGGCACCCGCGCCGGATTTACCCGAGCTTCCCGTTGTCTTGCCCGTGGCTGCCCGAGAAACGAAGCCAAGGGAAAGGGGCACTCGCGCACGGTGAAATGGCGCGGCCCTTTCCGCATATGAAGGACAAGACATGTTCAATCACCACAAAGTGGAAATCGAATGGGGCGGCCGTCCGCTCATCCTCGAAACCGGCAAGATTGCGCGCCAGGCTGACGGCGCGGTGCTCGCCACCTACGGCGAAACCAAGGTTCTCGCCACCGTCGTTTCGATGAAGGAACCAAAACCGGGCCTCGATTTCTTCCCGCTGACCGTCAACTACCAGGAAAAGACCTATGCCGCCGGCAAGATCCCGGGCGGCTATTTCAAGCGCGAAGGCCGTCCGAGCGAAAAGGAAACGCTGGTTTCCCGTCTCATCGACCGTCCGATCCGCCCACTCTTCGCTGACGGTTACAAGAACGACACGCAGATCGTTGTCACCGTCGTCCAGCATGATCTCGAAAACGACCCGGACATCCTGTCGATCGTCGCCACCTCGGCGGCTTTGACGCTGTCCGGCGTCCCTTTCATGGGTCCGATCGGCGGCGCCCGCGTCGGCTACATCAACGGCGAATATGTGCTCAATCCGCATGTCGACGAGATGCAGGAATCCAAGCTTGACCTGATCGTCGCCGGCACCTCCGACGCCGTGCTGATGGTCGAGTCCGAAGCCAAGGAACTCGGCGAGGATCTGATGCTCGGCGCCGTCATGTTCGGCCATCGCGGCTTCCAGCCGGTGATCGACGCCATCATCAAGCTGGCAGAAGTCGCCGCCAAGGATCCGCGTGACTTCACCGCGCCGGATTATTCGGCGCTTGAAGCCGAGATGCTGAAGATCGTCGAAGGCGAGCTTCGCGATGCCTACAAGATCACCGACAAGCAGAAGCGCTATGCCGCCGTCGACGCCGTCAAGGCGAAGGTCAAGGCTGCGTTCGCACCCGCCGAAGGCGAAGAAGCCAAGTATACGTCCGAGCAGATCGGCACCGTGTTCAAGGAGCTCCAGGCCAAGGTCGTGCGCTGGAACATCCTCGACACCGGTTCGCGCATCGACGGCCGCGATCTGAAGACGGTTCGCAAGATCGTCTCCGAAGTCGGCGTCCTGCCGCGCACCCACGGCTCGGCGCTGTTCACCCGCGGCGAGACCCAGGCGCTGGTCGTCGCCACGCTCGGCACCGGCGAGGACGAGCAGTATGTCGATTCGCTGACCGGCATGTACAAGGAGAAGTTCCTCCTTCACTACAACTTCCCTCCCTATTCGGTCGGTGAAACCGGTCGCATGGGTTCGCCCGGCCGCCGCGAAATCGGCCACGGCAAGCTCGCCTGGCGCGCGATCCGCCCGATGCTGCCGACATCGGACCAGTTCCCCTACACGCTGCGCGTCGTCTCGGAGATCACCGAGTCCAACGGCTCGTCGTCGATGGCTACCGTCTGCGGCACCTCGCTGGCGCTGATGGATGCCGGTGTGCCGCTGGCCAAGCCGGTCGCCGGCATCGCCATGGGTCTGATCAAGGAAGGCGAGCGCTTCGCGGTGCTCTCCGACATCCTCGGCGACGAGGACCATCTCGGCGACATGGACTTCAAGGTTGCCGGCACCGCCAACGGCATCACCTCGCTGCAGATGGACATCAAGATCGAGGGCATCACCGAGGAGATCATGAAGATCGCACTGGATCAGGCCAAGGACGGCCGCCAGCATATCCTCGGCGAAATGGGCCATGCGCTGTCCGGCGCGCGCTCCGAACTCGGCGAATTCGCGCCGCGCATCGAGGTCATGCACATCCCGACCGACAAGATCCGCGACGTGATCGGCTCGGGCGGCAAGGTCATCCGCGAGATCGTCGAAAAGACCGGCGCCAAGATCAACATCGAGGACGACGGCACGGTCAAGATCGCTTCGTCCAACGCCAAGGAGATTGAGGCGGCGAAGAAGTGGATCCACACCATCGTCGCCGAGCCGGAAGTCGGCGAAATCTACGAGGGCACGGTCGTCAAGACCGCCGACTTCGGCGCTTTCGTCAACTTCTTCGGTCCGCGTGACGGCCTCGTCCACATCTCGCAGCTCGCCAATGATCGCGTCGCCAAGACTTCGGACGTCGTCAAGGAAGGCGACAAGGTCTGGGTCAAGCTGATGGGTTTCGATGAGCGCGGCAAGGTCCGTCTGTCGATGAAGGTCGTCGACCAGGCCACCGGCAAGGAAATCGCCCGCGACAAGAAGGCCGACGGCGAAGAAGACGCCGCCTGAGCGATCTGACCGTACAATCAAAACGGGCGCGCCGACAGGTCGCGCCCGTTTTCATTTTCTGGACAAGCCAGCTGCACTTCGAGATCGAAAAATGTCCGCCGAGCCGCTGAAGACACTGTTCCATCCGTTCGAGGCCGAGGCTGTTACCTTGCCGCGCAAGGGCGAGCGTGTCCTCTTTCTCGGCGCTGAGCCGGGCTTCCGCCTGCCCGAAGGTTTTGATGCAGCACTGCATCTGGTGCGAGGCTTCCGGCCGCACTTTCGCGCGCTGCAGGCGGCCGGTTTCACCGTCACGCCGCGCCTGCAGGGCGAAGGTTTCGATGCGGCACTGGTGCTTGCCGGCCGTCATCGCGGGCAAAACGAATTGCGCATTGCCGAGGCGATCGAGTGTGTGAGGCCGGGCGGATCGATTGTCGTTGCCGGCGCCAAGGACGATGGCATTGCCAGCCTGCGCAAGCGCATCGACGAGCTTGTGCCGCTCGATGGCCATTTGCCGAAACATCACGGCATCGCCTTCTGGTTCCATCGACCGGCCGATGCTGCGGTCGCGGCAGCGCTTCGCGCCGCCAATCCAGCCCTTCTGCTCGAGGCCCGGTTCCGCACCGCGCCAGGCATGTTCTCTTTCGACAAGATCGATGCAGGTTCGAGATTGCTGGTCGACAATCTGCCCGGCGATCTGCGTGGCAGCGTTGCCGATTTCTGCGCCGGCTGGGGCTATGTGGCGGCCGAAATCGCCGCCCGCTCACCTGGCATATCGGCGCTCGATCTCTACGAGGCCGAGTTCGATGCGCTGGAGGCGGCGAAAGGCAATATCGGCAACACAGCGGCGGAACCCAATTTCTTCTGGATCGATCTTTTGAGCGAGCCGGTCGAGCGGCGCTATGACGCCATCGCCATGAACCCGCCCTTCCATCGCAGCCGGGCGGCCGAGCCCGAGATCGGCGCCGGCATGATCCGCGCCGCGGCAAAGGCGCTGAAGCCGGGCGGGCGGCTGTTCATGGTGGCGAACCGCCAGCTTCCCTACGAGCCGGTGCTGGCGGCCGCCTTCTCCAGCCATGCCGAGATCGCCCGCGACGGCATGTTCAAGGTTTTCGCGGCGCGCCGCTGAAGGCTGGTTCACGCGGACAACGGCATCTTCTGCGGCCGAAATTACTCTCGTCCGCTGTCGGTCCGCTTCAGCTCGTCGAGCGCCGGCATTGACACGATGTGGTAGCCGGAATCGACATAGTGGATTTCGCCGGTGACGCCCGACGACAGGTCGGACAGCAGATAGAGCGCGGAACCACCGACTTCGTCGATGGTCACTGTGCGGCGCAGCGGCGAGTTGCGCTGCTGGTAAGAAAACATGTGGCGTGCGTCGGAAATCCCGGCGCCGGCCAGTGTCCGCACCGGTCCGGCGGATATGCCGTTCACCCTGATGCCGCGCGGGCCGTAGTCGTTGGCGAGGTAGCGGACGCTGGCTTCAAGCCCGGCCTTGGCGACGCCCATGACGTTGTAGTTCGGCATGACGCGGACCGAACCGGCATAGGTCAGCGTGATCATCGAGCCGCCGTCCTTCATCAGCGCGGCTGCATGACGGGCGACCTCGGTGAAGGAATAGCAGGAGATGACCATGGTACGGACGAAATTGTCGCGGCTGGTGTCGGCGTAAAGGCCTTTCAGCTCGTTCTTGTCGGAAAAGCCGATGGCATGCACGACGAAGTCCAGCCCGCCCCAGGCCTCGCCCAAGGTCTCGAAGGTGGCGGCAACTGACGCGCTGTCCTCGACGTCGCAAGGCACGACCAGCGAGGAGCCGAGCTTGTCGGCGAGCGGCTTGACCCGGCGCCCGAAGGCTTCGCCCTGATAGGTGAAGGCGAGTTCCGCCCCATGTTCGGACAGTTTCCGGGCGATGCCCCAGGCGATCGAATGGTCGTTGGCGACACCCATGACAAGCCCGCGCTTGCCCTTCATCAATCCGTCCATGGTTGGCAGTCCTTATGCGGAATAGCGCTGGAAAATCAGCGTTGCGTTGGTGCCGCCGAAACCGAACGAGTTGGACAGGACGGTGTCGATCCTGGCATCGTCGATGCGCTCTCGCACGATCGGCATACCCTCGAATTCCGGATCGAGCTGCTCGATGTGGGCGCTCTCGCCGATGAATCCGCCTTGCATCATCAGGATCGAGTAGATCGATTCCTGCACGCCGGCCGCACCGAGCGAGTGGCCGGTCAGCGATTTCGTCGAGGTGATGAACGGCATGTTTTCGCCGAACACCTCGCGGATCGCGCCCATCTCCCTGGAGTCGCCGACCGGCGTCGAGGTGCCGTGCGTGTTGATGTAGTCGACCGGCGAAGAGACGGTCGCCAACGCCTGCCGCATGCAGCGCACCGCGCCTTCGCCCGAGGGCGCCACCATGTCGAAGCCGTCCGAGGTCGCGCCATAGCCGACGACCTCGGCGTAGATCTTGGCGCCGCGCGCCTTGGCGTGCTCGAGTTCTTCCAGCACCAGCACGCCGGCGCCGCCGGCAATGACGAAGCCGTCGCGATCGACGTCATAGGCGCGCGAGGCAGCCGATGCCCGGTCGTTGAACTTGGAGGACATGGCGCCCATCGCGTCGAACAGGTCCGACATCGTCCAGTCGAGATCCTCATGGCCGCCGGCGAAGACCATGTCCTGCTTGCCCCACTGGATCAGTTCGTAGCCATTGCCGATGCAATGCGCCGAGGTCGAGCAGGCCGAAGAGATCGAATAATTGACGCCGTGGATCTTGAACCAGGTGGCGAGCGTCGCCGAAGCGGTCGACGACATCGCCTTCGGCACCGCGAACGGGCCGATGCGCTTGGGGCTGCCGTTCTTGAGCGTGGTTTCAGCGGCCTCGACGATGGTTCTGGTCGATGGTCCGCCCGATCCCATGACGATGCCGGTGCGCTCATTGGTGATGTCGTTCTCGCCAAGTCCAGCGTCCACGATCGCCTGTTCCATGGCGACATGGTTCCAGGCCGCACCTTGCGACAGGAAGCGCATGGCGCGGCGATCGATCAGCGCGGTGGGGTCGAGCGTCGGCGCTCCCCAGACCTGGCAGCGGAAGCCGTGTTCGGCGAAGGAATCCGAGAAGCTGATGCCGGATCTGGCATCATGCAGCGAGGCCTGCACCTCGTTGGCATTGTTGCCGATCGACGACACGATGCCGAGGCCCGAAACTACGACCCGTCTCATTCGCAACTCCTTCCAGCGCGTGAACCCGAAACCTGCCGGACCGAAACCTGCCGGACAAGGATGCGCAAATTAAGTTCTACAGCTTCCTTTGCGCCTCCCGCGGACTCGCCGCGCTGCGCAGGCGCCGGTCAGGCGGCAGCCGATTGCTTCGACAGACCCACCTTGAGATCCGTTGCTGCGTATATGGGTTCGCCATCCGCCTTCAGCCAGCCATCGGCGATACCCAGCACCAGCCGGCCGCGCATCACGCGCTTGAAATCCACGCCATATTCTACCTTCTTGACCGACGGCGTCACCATGCCTTTGAATTTCACTTCGCCGGTCGACAGCGCCATGCCCTTGCCCGGCTCGCCGAGCCAGCCAAGGTAGAATCCCGTCAATTGCCACATGGCGTCGAGGCCCAGGCACCCCGGCATGATCGGGTTGCCGATGAAGTGGCAGGCGAAAAACCACAGGTCCGGCTTGATGTCGAATTCGGCGCGGATGAAGCCCTTGTCGAAGGCGCCGCCGGTCTCGCTGATTTCGGTGATGCGGTCGAACATCAGCATCGGCGGATAGGGGAGCTGGGCGTTTCCAGGTCCGAACAGCTCGCCGCGGGCGCAGGCAAGCAGTTCCTCGTAATCGTAGCTGGATTTCGAAACCGCCATCAGTCTCCGTCCCCAATAATCGTCCGGGCGGTAGCGCGCCCTTGTCGTTGGTTTCCTAACACAATCTATTTCAGGGCGGAAACCGGCGTTTGCGCTTAACCCGCCCGCCTGCCGGGGTCAATGCGCGCTATTGATCGTATTCGGCCGACAGAATATATGTCGGGGGATGTCCAGGTTCAGTCAATGTTGGTTTTTTGCCGTTCTGGACAGGTTTTGAGGCGAAACTTGAGCTTGGATGGATAGATGGATCTGGGCTGCCGGAAGGAAAATGTCGCTGTGGACAAGCGGGTTCGCGAAGCTGGCCTGAGGCCGACGCGTCAGCGCATTGCGCTGGCCGATCTGCTTTTTGCCAAAGGCGACCGCCATCTGTCGGCCGAGGAACTGCACGAGGAGGCAATCGCCGCCGGCGTGCCGGTATCGCTCGCCACCGTCTACAACGCCCTTCATCAATTCACCCAGGCGGGCCTCCTGCGCATCCTGGCCGTCGAGGGGTCGAAGACCTACTTCGACACCAACACCTCCGATCACCATCATTTCTACATTGAGGGCGAAAACAGGATTTTTGACATCGCCAGCGGTCCTGTCACGGTTTCCAACCTGCCGGAGCCGCCGGAGGGCATGGAGATCGCCAATGTCGATATCGTGGTGAGGCTGCGCCCCAAACGCTCCGATTGATCCGCTCTTTATAAGGCGGCGAGATACCGTTTCGCCTGTATCGGCCTCTAAAGCGCGTCGCGTTTGGCCGGCCTCATGCGACGCGCTTCAGGTTGTTGTTTTTACGCATGTCGTTGTCGCAAAACCGCTGCGCACTTTTGCGCGACATGCGTTGGACCATCATCCCGAACCGGCAAGAAGAGGTCAGTCCTTGACCCGTTCGCCCGGATAGGCGCCCCAGACCAGCGACTGGGCGAGCCAGCCGGTGTGGCCACTGAAGGTCATTTCGCACCACTGGCCGTCACAGGACTTGATCGTGCCCATGGCGCCAGGCTCGACGATTGCGACGATGCCGGCATCCTTTTGCGGGTCGTCGAGTAGGTTGATTCGGGCATCTTTGCCGCGCTGCCAGGGTGCTACGATCGCCGTGCGGCGACCTGAAAGCAGCGACTGGTTGATCCAGCCTTCCGAGCCGTCGGCATCGCGCACCCGACGCCAGGTGTCGAATTCCTGGATGATCTCCATCGGCAGGCCGGGCTTCATATACATCCAGTCGACGGAATAGTTGACGCCTGGTCCGACGCGGGAGTTGACGCGGCCGGCCTTCAGGCTGACGAAGCGCGGCAGCGGCAGGCCGCTCGGCCCGAGCGTGACGCTCTGGGTCGGTGCTGCCGCATTCTGTGCCGCCACATCCGGGGAATAAAGCAGAGCGCCGAGAAATGCTGCGCTGAGGGCCAGGCGGAGCGACGCGAAACCAGACACTTTCGTTCCCTTTCGGCGCCGGCTCATCGGCCCTGGCGCCCCTTTTTCTTTGTCTTCGGCGGAACCTCTTGTTACATGGAGAACTGGCACCGCGACCGGCCTGCAGTTTCGCCTGTCTTGGTTAAAGAGGTCTCAACGAGGTCGGGTTCGAGGAAACAATGGTAGGCAGAAAAAGGCCCCTCGTCGTCATCACGCGCAAGCTGCCCGACCCGGTCGAGACCCGCATGCGTGAGCTGTTCGACGCCCGGCTGAATGTCGAAGACCGGCCGATGACGCAGCCGGAACTGGTCGCGGCGGTCAAGGAAGCCGACGTGCTGGTGCCGACCATAACCGATCAAATCGACGCGGCGCTGATCGCTCAGGCCGGCGACAATCTCAAGCTGATCGCCAATTTCGGCAACGGCGTCGACAAGATCGACGTGTCAGCAGCAGCGAAGAAGGGCATTACCGTCACCAACACGCCGAACGTGCTGACCGAAGATACCGCCGACATGACCATGGCGCTGATGCTGGCGGTGCCGCGGCGGCTGGCGGAAGGCGCCAATGTGCTGACCGGCGACAAGAAATGGGCCGGCTGGTCGCCGACCTGGATGCTCGGCCGGCGTATCTGGGGCAAACGCCTCGGCATTGTCGGCATGGGCCGCATCGGCACCGCCGTCGCCCGGCGGGCCAAGGCGTTTGGCCTGTCGATCCACTATCACAACCGCCATCGCGTGCTTGCCGCGGTCGAGGATGAGCTGGAGGCGACCTATTGGGAAAGCCTCGACCAGATGCTTGCCCGCATGGACATCATTTCGGTCAATTGTCCGTCGACGCCGGCGACCTTCCATCTGCTTTCGGCGCGGCGGCTGGCGCTTCTGCAACCGTCCGCTTACATCGTCAACACGGCGCGCGGCGACATCATCGACGAGGACTCTCTGGTCAAGCTGATCCAGGACGGCAAGATCGCCGGCGCCGGGCTCGACGTCTACGAGCATGAGCCGGCGCTGAACAGCAAATTGCTGAAGCTCGCCGCCAAGGGCAAGGTCGTGCTGTTGCCGCATATGGGGTCGGCGACGCTCGAAGGCCGGATCGACATGGGCGAGAAGGTGATCATCAACATCCGCGCCTTTTTCGATGGCCATCGGCCGCCGGATCGCGTACTGCCGCTGCGGACGTGACCGGCTGCCATCTTAAATTAGCGTATACTTACAAAAGCACCTTGCGCATGGTGATCGAGGTCGGTCGGTCATAGCCACTGTGCGCCGTCCGTTTCGTTTCGCGAAAGCCAAGGCGGGCAAAGGCCACGTGATTCCCGGTCAATTCGATCCGCGTCTGAAGCTCGATCGCAGGCTTGCCGCGGTCGCGGGCAAGGTCCTCGACAGCTTGCATCAGCCGCCTGGCAATGCCTTGTCCCTGAAAGTCCGGTTCGACCGCGAGCTTTCCGACATAGAAATCGTTGGCCCGCTCGAGGACAAAAACGCAGCCGACAATCCTGCCGTCGTTCAGCGCCGCAAAGCCCGTCTCCTGCCGGGCCTTGTCGCGGAGATCCTCGACCGTAAGCCGATGCGCCGACGATGGCGGATCGATGACGCCGTCCATGGCAGCGAAGGCGCGCATGATCAGCGCCAGCACCTCGTCCCAACGCTCGAAATCGGCCGGAAGCTGCGCGACGGAAACCAGGCTGCCCAAAATCTAGCTGCTCTTGTAGCGGATCGTGTCGAAGCGCGCGGCCAACGCATCGTAAAGCAGCAGCCGGCCGACCAGCGGCTCGCCGATGCCGGCGATCAGCTTGATCGCCTCCATGGCCTGCAGCGTGCCGACGACGCCGGTCAGCACGCCGAGCACGCCGGCCACGGCGCAGGATGGCACCAAGCCGGCCGGCGGTGGTTCCGGGAAAAGATCGCGATAACTCGGATTCGGGCTGCCGTCGGTGCCGGTCTCGAACGGTTTCAGCACGGTCACCGAGCCGTCGAAGCGGCCGACGGCGGCATGGACCAGCGGCCGCTTTTCCGCGGCGCAGGCGTCGGCCACCGCATAACGGGTTTCGAAATTGTCGGAGCCGTCGACGACGATGTCATATCGGGCGACTAGGGCAGGGGCGTTGTCCGCCGTCAGCCTGAGATTGTGTAGTTCCACGGCGACGTTGGGGTTGATGCGGGCGATCGCCGCCTTGGCACTGTCGGTCTTCGCCATGCCGACAGCGCCGGTGCCGTGGATCACCTGCCTTTGCAGGTTCGACAGCGAGACGCTGTCGTCGTCGACGATGCCGAGCGTGCCGACGCCGGCTGCGGCAAGATATTCAAGCACCGGCGCTCCCAGCCCGCCGGCGCCGACGACCAGGACCCGAGCCCGCTTCAGTCGCTGCTGGCCGGCGCCACCGATCTCGGGCAGCACGATGTGGCGGGCGTAGCGTTCGAGTTCTTCGTCGGTGAGCGCGGTGGTGATCATCGCCGGACCATATAGCGGGAGAAAAACCTTGTCAGGCGGTAATGCACGTTGCCAAAGCCTGCCATCGGCTTGCCCATCGGGGTGCGCAGCGGTTGAATAGTGAATAGTGAATAGTGAATAGTGAATAGTGAATAGTGAATAGTGAATAGTGAATAGTGAATAGTGAATAGCGACCACTCAGTAGTGATTAGTGATTAGTGAATAGTGAAATAATGGCGCTCTCACCACCATTTACCATTTACCATTTACCATTCACCCTTCACCCTTCACCCTTCACCCTTCACCCTTCACCCTTCACCGAACCGTGCCATGATCGACGGTCAAAAACTGCGCGCGTCCGTCGAGACTGGAAAACAGCGCCGCATCGGTCCCGGTCATGAAAGCTTGGCAATTCAGCTCTTCGAGGATCGAGAACAGCGCGGCGCGTCGGCCCGCGTCGAGATGGGCGGCGATTTCGTCGAGCAGCAGGATCGGCGTCATGCCAGACATCTCGCCGGTCAGCCGGGCGTGCGACAGGACCATGCCGACCAGCAGCGCCTTCTGCTCGCCCGTCGAACAGAGTTCGGCCGGCATCGCCTTGGGCCGGTGCCGCACCACGAGGTCCGACCGGTGCGGGCCGTCGAGCGTGCGCCCGGCGGCGCGGTCGCGATCGCGAGCTTCGGCAAGCGCGCGGCGGAACCGCTCCTCGACATCGACAGCCGCGCTGGTTGTGACCTCGCTTTCCAGCGCGCCGGACAGGCCGATGTCGGCTTGCGGAAATGGACCGGAGCTTGGCAGCCTGTCGATCATGGCGGTGAGCAGGCGCACCAGTTCGCCACGCGCCGCGGCAATCGCCACACCGGTTTCGGCCATTTGCGTCTCGATCGCATCGAACCAGGCGCCATCGCGCGAGCCTTCGGCGAGCAGTCGATTGCGGCCGCGCATCGCTTTTTCGTAGTCGAGCGCGCGCTGGCCGTGGCCCGGATCGATCGCCAGCACCTGCCGGTCGAGAAAGCGCCGCCGATCTGCGGCCGGCCCGGTGAACAATGCATCCATCGCCGGTGTCAGCCAGACGACGCGCAACCATTCCAGCATGTCCTCCGCCGAGCGCGCCGCCGCGCCGTTGATCCGCACCCGCCGGCCGCCTTCGGCGGCGTCGCCGCCCGCGATGCCGGTGCCGATCTCGACCGGGCCGACCGGCCCATCGAGCCGGGCATGAATGGCAAAGCCGCCCTCGCCGCCGTCGCGCGCCACGTCGGCATAAGGCGCACGGCGCAGGCCGCGCCCCGGCGTCAACAGGGAAATCGCCTCCAGCAGATTGGTTTTGCCGGCACCATTGTCACCGGAAAAAACCACCGGGCCGGGATCGAGATCGATCGAAAGTGTTGTGTAATTGCGGAAATTGGTAAGCGAAAGCTTACTTATACGAGTCTGCTGATCGCGCTCAGGCTGCTTCGCAACTCCGGTCATGACAGCAAGATGGCCTCGTTCGGGCCTAAAGCGCGCCGCGTTTGACCGGCCTCATGCGACGCGCTTTAGGTTTGTTGTTTTTATCCATGTCGTTATCGCAAAACCGCGGCACACTTTTGCGCGACATGCATCAGACCCGCATCGGCATCAGCACGTAGAGGGTGGTTTCGTCGGCCATGTCGTGGATCAGCGTTGGCGAGCCGGCATCCGCCAGCATGAATTTTGCCTCGGTGCCGGTCAACTGGGCGGCGACGTCGAGCAGATATTTGGCGTTGAAGCCGATTTCGATCGCGTCGGACGAATAATCCGCGGCCAGTTCTTCGGTGGCGCTGCCCGAATCCGGATTGTTGACTGCAAGCGTGACCTGGCCTTCTCCAATCGAAAGCTTCACCGCCCGGCCGCGTTCGGACGAAATGGTCGAGACGCGGTCGACGGCGGCGGCGAAACTCTGGCGGTCGATGATCAGCTTCTTGTCGTTGCCGGTCGGGATCACCCGCTGATAGTCCGGGAAGGTGCCGTCGATCAGCTTCGAGGTCAAAACGACGCTGCCGATGGTGAAACGGATCTTGGTGTCGGACAATTCGGTGGTCACCGCGATATCAGGGTCGTCGACGAGCTTTTGCAATTCGCTCACCGTCTTGCGCGGAATGATGATGCCCGGCATGCCTTCCGATCCTGCCGGCGCGTCGATCTCGGCGCGCGCCAGCCGATGGCCGTCGGTCGCTACCGAGCGCAGCTTCAGCTTGCCGTCGGCGTCATGCGTGTGCAGGTAGATGCCGTTCAGGTAGTAGCGCGTCTCTTCGGTGGAGATGGCGAATTGGGTCTTCTCGATCAGGCCCTTGAGCGCGACCGAATCGAGCCGGAAGATATGCGAGAACGATCCGGCCGAAAGCTCCGGGAAATCGGATTGCGGCAGGCACTGCAGGCGGAAGCTCGAGCGGCCCGAGGTCACCGTCATGGCGTTGCCGTCCTCGTCGGTCTTCAGCATGACCTCCGCGCCGTCGGCGAGCTTGCGCACGATGTCGTAGAGCAGGTGCGCCGGGACCGTCGTCGCGCCGCCGCGCTCGACCTTGGCGGGCGTGGCTTCGGTCACCTCCAGGTCGAGGTCGGTCGCCTTCATTTCAAGGGTGGCGCCTTCGGCGCTCAGCAGCACGTTCGACAGGATCGGTATGGTGTTGCGCCGTTCGACCACGCGATGAACGTGGTTGAGCGACTTCAGGAGATTTGACCGTTCCAGGATAACACGCATGACGAAACAGGCTCGCTTGAATGAATGAGCGGGTCTCCGGCAAGCGGCAACCCGCGAAAGGTCTGAACAGGCTCAGAATCTGCACAAACTGACAGGAAAAAACCCGTGAACGCAAGCCCGTGCTGACGGTTCGGGCCGGTTACGCGGGCTTTCTTGGGATAAAACCGGCGAAGCCCGCAAGCCATGCCTGTCGCCCAAAAGCATGCCCTCGGATCAGGCCCGAGAGTGTGCATGGGCTTTGCGGCAACGACGTGCATAAAGACAGAGATTTCAAGCGCGTTGCAGTCATCCAGACGCGACACGCTTTTGTTTTTTCGGGCCGGTCAGGCCTGGTCGTTGATCAGTCTTCTCAGCAATTCGAGCTCCTGCGCCAGCGTGTTGTCGACGCCTGAAAGATCTTCGATCTTGCGCACGGCGTGCAGCACCGTCGTGTGGTCGCGGCCACCGAAACGCCGCCCGATCTCCGGCAAGGAGCGCGGTGTCATCACCTTCGACAGGTACATGGCGACCTGCCGCGGCTTGACGATGGTGCGGGTGCGCCGGTTGGACAGAAGTTCCGTCTTCGACACATTGTAGTGGCGCGCGACGATGCGCTGGATGTCCTCGATGCGCACCCGCTTCGGCTCGCCCGAACGATAGATGTGGCCGAGGATCTCATCGATGCGGTCGATGGTGATCTGCGGTTCGAACGACTGGCGGAACAGAAGCTGGTTGAACGCACCTTCGAGTTCACGCCCGCTGCCGGTCACCGTGCGGGCGACATGGTTGAGGATCTCCTCCGAGATGTCGAGCGATTGATCGTCGGCCTTGGCGGTGGCAAGGCGCAGCTTGAGCATGCCGATCCGCATGGCGAAATCCGGCGCCGACATTTCGAGCGCGACGCCGCCGTTGAGGCGCGAGCGGACGCGGGGCTCCAGTGATTCCAGTTCCGACGGCGGCCGGTCGGCGGCGACCACCACCTGCTTGGCGCTGTCGAGCAGCATGTTGATCAGATGGCAGAATTCATGCTGGATCGACTTGCCCTGCAGGAACTGCATGTCGTCGATGATGAGGAGGTCGATGTCGCGCAACTGTTCCTTCAGCGTCAGCGCGTTGTTGTCGCGGATCGCGGTGGCAAACCGCCACATGAAATATTCGGCCGTGAGATAGACGACGCGCGACTTCGGATTCTGCTTCAGCGATTCCGCCGCGATCGCCTGCAGCAGGTGCGTCTTGCCCAGCCCCACCGTCGCGTGCAGAAACAGCGGATTGAAGCGCACCGCGCTCGACTGCGATTCCGCCACCGCCTTGGCGGCGGCGAAGGCCACCCGGTTCGACGGTCCTTCGATGAAGGAGCCGAACGTGTAGCGCGGGTCAAGCGGCGAACCGAGCACATTGTGCCGGAACTCGGTCTCGGCAGGCATTCCCGGGCGAGGTGCCGGTACCCGCTCCACCCTGCCGGGGGCCGCTGTTCCCGCGGCCAGCGCCGTTTGCGCTTGCCTGGTCATCTTGCGCGCCGGGGCCACTTCGGGCTCGACGCCGTTGCGCCCCGGGCGGGTAGCGGTGCGCACGACGATCTCGATCTTGAGGATTTCAGGATCCTCGTGTTTCCACAGCTCGGCGATGAGGTCGAGGTAGTGGCCGTTGATCCACGAGCGCAGGAAGGCGGTGGGCACCGAGATGCGGACAATGCCCCGGGACGCCTCGGCGACCTTCATGCGCCCGAACCAGCTCGAATAGACTTCGGTTCCCAGACGCGCCTTCAAATGGGCCTTGACCCGGTCGAACTTTTGTTCCGCGTCGATGGAAGCCGACATGGCGTCCCCTCCGGTTAAGGTCCCAGGGAATGGGAGGTCGCCCGTAAGCTCCCTTTCGATGCCGCTCTGCATGATCGAGTTCCTTGTCCTTTTGTACCTTTTTCCGCCGGGAATGCGCCTCCTGCATCCATGTTTCCGGCGACCGTGTCCTCGCAGCGACACCACCGCCGCCGCCGGCAGCTGATGTCGCCTCATTGTCAGGGAACCGGCGCCGGCTCCTCGGAGCCAGCCCGCTTTGGTCATGTCAGGGCAATACAATTCCGCCCGGCGAAACGCCGGCGCGTCATTGATCTGCCATGTACAATTACGCCATTCCCCTACCGTATCGAAAAGGCAAACCAAACCCGTACGCGGAGATGATCCGCGTCATGAATTCTGCCACTTTTTTGCTGGCCGATTCAGGCTGGGTTAAGGGCCAACGGCCCGTCCCTCTCGATAGACAGACCTTAGCGAAATCGCTGTGGATAGGGCAAGGCCACGACTAACGGATTTTTAAGGAATGTGGTTAGCGCAAACGGGTTCGGAGCCTGCGTTGCACTGGCTTATTTTGACAAACCCATTGTGATTCAAACCCTTTTCCGGCGAATGTGAAAAAGGCCGCGTCGCGCGAAATTTTATCAAATAATTTTCTTGACAGGCAATTGTCCCCCATCCCTCGCACCCGATGTGAACAAGCTGTGGATGACCGTCCGCAACCGTTTGAAAAATAAAAGTGATTTTCGACAGTTGATATTTTCGCCGTGAACGCTTTCAGCGCCTGCGCCTGTCAGCCGGCATGTATATGCCGGCAAAGCAATTCGAACTTCGAAATCGTGCGGGGTGTTGCTTGCGGGCTTTCTTTTTAAGTACTTGCCGGCAAACGAAAAAACCCGGCACGAGCGGCCGGGTCTGAAAAGGACAAGTTTAGTAAAGATATATCAGCCCGGATATCCGGGTTAGGCCGACAACACCTTGAGGCGCTGGGCCAGGCGCGACACCTTGCGGGATGCCGTATTCTTGTGCACCACGCCCTTGCTCGCGGCGCGCATCAATTCCGGCTCAGCCACCTTGAAAGCAGCCTGCGCGGCCGCCTTGTCGCCCGAGGCGAGCGCCTCTTCGACCTGGCGGATGTAGGTCCGCACGCGCGAGCGGCGGTTCTTGTTGATCGCCGTGCGGCGGGCGATCTTGCGCGTTGCCTTTTTGGCCGAGGAGGTATTGGCCATGATGCCTCTCTTCTGATCTGGTGGGCGCATGCGGGATGCCGCAAGGCGCAAAAAACAAACGGGCAGCCACAGGGCCGCCTCGGTTGGTGCGGCTTATAGTTCAGCTTTTCCGGCGCGTCAACGCTGCTTCGCCTTCTTTTTGGGCCGCTGCTGTCGCTCGCTCCCGGCTGATGTCGTCGCCATCTACCAGTTCGAGAAATTTGGCTACCGGTTCGAGAAATTTGGCTTCCGCTTCTCGACAAAGGCCGCCATGCCTTCCTTCTGGTCATCGAGCGCAAACAGTGAGTGAAACAGCCGGCGCTCGAACCGCAGCCCCTCGGCCAGTGTCGTTTCATAGGCGCGGTTGACGGCCTCTTTCGCCATCATCACCGACGGCAGCGAAAAATCGGCTATCTTGGCCGCCGCGTTCAACGCCTCCTCGAGCAGCTCGCCGGCGGGCACGACACGCGACACCAGGCCGCAACGCTCGGCTTCCGCCGCATCCATCATCCGTCCGGTCAGGCACATGTCCATCGCCTTCGACTTGCCGACGAAACGGGTCAGGCGCTGCGATCCGCCCATGCCCGGCATGACGCCGAGCGTGATCTCGGGCTGGCCGAACCTGGCGTTGTCGGCGGCGATGATGAAATCGCACATCATCGCCAGTTCGCAGCCGCCGCCGAGCGCATAGCCGGCCACCGCCGCGATGACAGGCTTGCGCACCCGGGTGAGCTCTTCCCAGCCGATAAAGAAATCCTGCACATAGGCGTCGACAAAGGAGATCGCCCGCATTTCCTTGATGTCGGCACCTGCCGCGAAGGCTTTTTCGGAGCCGGTGATGACCATCGCGCCGATGTCGGCATTCGCGCAGAAGCCGTTCACGGCCGCGACCACGTCCGCCAGGACCTGCGAGTTCAGCGCATTGAGCGCCTTCGGCCGGTTCAGCGTGATCAGCCCAACCTTGCCGCGGGTTTCGACGATAATCGTTTCATAGGCCATGACTGTATCTCCTCACTCGGTCATCTCCTTGCATCAGGCGTCCAACTCACACCCGGCACCTGGCTTACACCCCCACCTAAGTCACAACTGACAGCTCCGGCAATAGAAGGTGGAACGCCCTCTTTGCACGATGCGCTCTATATGGCCGCCGCAGCCGTGCTTGGGGCAGGCCTCGCCCTCGCGATCATAGACGGCGAACGAATGCTGGAAATAGCCCAGAGACCCGTCGGTCTGCACATAGTCGCGCAGCGACGATCCGCCGGCGGCGATCGCATCGGCGATCACCGCGCGGATTGCTTCGGCCAGGGCGTCGCGCTGCTGTTTGGCCTTCTTTCCAGGCTTTGCGATGGTGCCTGCCTCGCGCAACGGCGACAGGCCGGCGCGCCACAGCGCCTCCGACACATAGATATTGCCGAGCCCGGCGATCAGCCGCTGATCGAGAAGTGCTGCCTTTAGCGGCGACTTCCGGCCTTTCAGCAGCGAGGCGAGCAGTTCGCCGTCCAACGCATTGCCTGTCGGCTCGACGCCAAGCCCCGCCAGCATCGGATGCGTGTCAGGCGCTCCTTCGGAAAACAGCATGAAGCCGAAACGGCGCGGATCGTTGAAGGTCACCCGGGACCGGGCGCCTTGGGGGGAGACGATATGGAAGACGACATGGTCGTGCACTGCTCTCTTCGGGCGCTCATGATAAAACGCGCCCAGCATGTCGCTGCTGTCGGGTAGTTCGCTGCCATCGGAGGTCTCGATGCGGAACGAGCCCGACATGCCGAGATGGCAGATCAGCACCGGACCGCCTTCCAGGTGCATCGTCAGGTATTTGGCCCGGCGGCCGAGCGCCGTAATCGTCTTGCCGGTCAGCCTCTCCAAAAAATTCTCGGGAAATGGAAAGCGCAGGTCGGGCCGGCGCGCCTCGACGCGGGCGATGCGGGCGCCTTCCAGAACCGGCTGCAGGCCCCGCCGCACCGTTTCGACCTCAGGCAACTCAGGCATGGCCGCCTATCGCTGCATAGAAGGAGGTGCCGTGACGGCCGCGTGCCGATCCAAGATGCTCGGCGACGGTTTCACCGATGTCGGCGAATGTCGTTCTCATTCCGATGTCGCCGCCAAACCCTGGTCCGATGCCGATCACCGGAATGCGTTCGCGCGTATGATCGGTGCCGTGCCAGGTCGGGTCGTTGCCATGGTCGGCCGTGAGGATGAGAAGGTCGCCTGCCCTCAGCCGTGCAAGCGCCTCCGGCAGCCGCCGGTCGAAGGCCTCGAGCGCGGCGGCATAGCCGGCAACGTCGCGCCGATGGCCGAACTCGGTGTCGAAATCGACGAAATTGGCGAAGACGAGATCGCCGTCGCCCGCGTCGTCCATCGCGCCGAGTGCTTTGTCGAACATCGCCATGTTGCCGGCGGCCTTGCGCACTTCCGAAATGCCGCGATGGGCGAAGATGTCGCCGATCTTGCCGACCGCGATGACCCGGCTGCCGCGCGCCGTCAGCCGGTCGAGCAGGGTCGGTTCGGGAGGCGGCACCGAATAGTCCCGGCGGTTGTGCGTCCGTTCGAAGCTGGCGGCGGTTTCGCCAATGAAAGGCCGCGCGATCACCCGTCCGATGTTCAGCGGATCGACCAGCCTGCGCACCACCTTGCAGAATTCGTAGAGCCGCTCCAGGCCGAAGTGAACTTCATGCGCGGCGATCTGCAGGACGGAGTCGACCGAAGTGTAGCAGATCGGCTTGCCGGTGCGGACATGTTCCTCGCCGTACCGCTCGATGATCTCGGTGCCCGGAGCATGGCAATTGCCGAGAATGCCCGGCACCTCTCCTTCGCGAATGATCGCTTCGGTCAGCTCGGCTGGAAAGGCGGGAACCGTGTCCGGGAAATAGCCCCAGTCGAAGCGGACCGGCAAGGCGGCGATTTCCCAATGGCCTGACGGCGTGTCCTTGCCGCTGGAAATCTCCTGCGCCGCGCCGTGGAAGGCGGATGCAAGCAGGGCCTTGCCGCCGCTGTCGAAGCAGAATCCTGTCGCGGTTTTCGCCGCGTGCGCCAGGCCGAGCGAGAGCATGTTGGGCACGAAAAGCGGGCCTTTGCGCAGCCCCTCGCGATCCGCCCGGCCTTCCGCGCAGGCTCGAGCGATGTGTCCGAACGTGTTGGAACCGGTGTCGCCATAGCGCTCGGCGTCGGCCGCGCCGCCGATGCCGAAGGAATCGAGAACAAAAAGGAAGGCGCGCGCCATTGCAGGGATTCATTATTATCGTTTGTCTGTCAGCCCAGACATAGGCGGCCGCGCCGCCATTGGCAATTCGGAACCAGACGGCTGTGTGCACATCCGGGCGCGATGGTAGAATTGTCGCCGGCATCGGCGTGGATCGACGAAAACGAGAGGGAACTCACATGCGACATGCAAGGCATCCGCGGCTATCGTGCGCCTGGTGTCAGGCCGATAGCAATGGCGATCGGGCGCCGTCGTTCAGCAGGTGTCGCAGGTAATCGTCGGGCTCCTGCGGGGCCTGAGATAATAAGTTTCGCCCATCGATATCGAGTTGAAAGCCGAACTGAAGCCAAGCCGCTTTTCACTATCCGCCGACCAGGTGATGATCGGCTCGTATGCCAGATTGCTTTCGACGCGAACGAGAAACGTGCCCTTGACCTCGAGCTGCGGTGCAACCGTGGTGACGGAGTTTTTGGCGGCGCCGGCGCTGAAGGCATCGCCGACCATCTTGCGTGACCAAGCGACCAGCACCCGCGGCGTCGGCTCGTTCGTGACCTCTATTGCGGTGATGGTGATTTCCGGGGTCGATCGGTTGTACGGCTGAAGGGTGGAGTTGCCGATCTGCATGATCGCATCGAGTTCGGCCGGCGTGACGGTCTGCTGCTGGGTGACGAGATCCGCCACCATGCTGCCGATGCGACTGACCTTCTTGTTGGTCTCGATGGCTTGCGAGGCTTCCATGGTCAAGAAGTACATCATCAGCAGGACGGGCACGATGAAGGCAAACTCAACCGCCGCGACACCGCGGCGATCACGGCAGAACCGTATGGCTTTCGCGCATATCCCAGCGGTCCTCATATGTGCCCCGCACGCCCCATGCTATCGTCCTTTTCCCACGCAGCGGTTTGCATTTTCAGTCGTCGAACGGCTCGTTCTTCCAGGTCATCGATGCGAAATGCAGCGTGTTGCCGTCTTTCAGATTGGCCATCGACTTGGCCATGAAATCGGTCATGACGGGCCATTTGTAAAAAACCCGCAGCATGTTTATCGATTCAGCCAAGCCCGGGGATACCGTAAAAGTCGAGGGGGTTATACCGGTCAACGCGATTTCGCCGTCTTGGATATTGAAGCCCGCCTGGGCCGCAGCGGCGAAGCTCGGATACGCGCGCAGATCCACTTCCAATCCCGGGCAGTCCTTGGCGACCATGATCTCCAGCCGGCTGCAGATCATGGACTTCAGCGTCGCCTCGGTTACGTTTGCCTGCCTTACCTGGCCCGTTCGCAGCTGGCGCGCGACATCGTCGGTGATATTGGCCATCACCTCTTGCCCGGCAAATGAAATGCAGCTCTCCAGTATGGCAAAGACGAGGAGCGCAAATGGCACCGCAAGCATCGCGAACTCCAAAGCGGTGCTGCCGCGCCGGTCGCCAAGGAAGCGCGCTGAAAGGCTTGATCGTCCTGCTTTGCTCATGTCCCGTGCCTGCCGATCCCTTAGGGGGTGTCGGGCAACATTAGCGCAAACCCATTGAAGTGCGGTTTTGATGATCGTTAAATTCGAAGGGGAGGTTTTAACAGGCCGATAACCGAAGCGGCTTTTTCAGCGAGACGAAACGGTCGGGTCGCTTACTGGCCGGCGCTCATCTCGGCTTCCGAGGTCTTCTCCGCCTCGCTTTTATATGAGCTTTCGCAATACGGCGTGCACGACATGGTCTGTATTTCGGCGCGTCGATAGATGCGCACCGAGGACGCGTCCTGTCGCACGACGGTGATCTGCTCGTCAACGATCGGACGGCCCTCCTGATCGAGGACGACGAGATTGGTGACGCCGAAGCCCTTGCCCGTCAGCACGATCGTCGAAGCATCCTGCACCGAGGCGTCGGCGATCGCCGGATTGCCGACGACGATCGTATCGGCAGCGCGCGACAATTTGACGATCTTCGCCTGGTTCATGGTGACCTCGATGCCGGCGCCGGCCTTGGCCGGCACGATAAGAGCCGTGGCGGCAAGCAGCGCGGCAATCGGAAAGGACGATCTCGGCCCGTTCATTGAAGCGCTCCACGGCGGCAATTTGCTCAACGGAACATGAACGAGATTGGTGAAGCAAGGGTTAAGGGAGGGGAGCCGTGATGATGTCGGGCTCGGCCCTTTGATCGCCTGGAGCTGGGATCGCCAGGAGCGGCCCGCCCCTTTCTCAGGTCGCTAAATTGCCCCTTTCGCAGCCTGCTGCGCCTGTCGGGTCCATAGGCGCCGCTTAGTCTACGGTTAACCACGCAATGTCATCGAAGCCGGAAAGGAATCGGTAAGGCTGTTTATTAAGTCGATCGAAAGAGCTTCTCGATAGATTGGCAGTATCCGATCAGCCAACAGAGAAGTTGACGGAATTGCTGTAACACCTGGAGTAGGAGCTCTCGAATGTCTAATCTCATTGCACGTTTTGTGAAGGACGAATCCGGCGCGACCGCCATCGAATACGGTCTGATCGCCGCTCTCATCGCGCTCGCCATCATGGTCGGCGCCGGCCAGCTCGGCACCGCGCTGGACGAGAAATTCAGCGATATTGCCGATACGCTCGAAGGCGCCGGTGGCGCTGCCCCGGCCCCTGCCCCCGCCCCCGCCCAGGGTGTTATAAAAAAAAGTCGCGGCCCCCCAAGCGAAAAATGTATATAACGGTGGGGGGCGGATCATTAA
>NZ_JBVVQA010000028.1:0-92316 GCF_055811455.1 Mesorhizobium sp. WSM4845 | reverse complement strand
TTGACGAGGCCTGAAGATTGGCCCTGTCAATTCCAGCAGGAATAGTTGTCGGCAAGCGAACTGCGGCAATGCTGCACGCGACAGGATTCGAACCTGTAACTTCGTGCCGCGGGCATGCCCATTAAGGTCGAAGCCACCACCCGAGACGGCGAACTCCGGATATCGGTGTCTAATGCCGGAGAGCCCATTCCGCACGAGACAAAGCAGCGCCTGTTCCAGCCGTTCTAGCGAGGGGGCCCCGATCTAGCCCTCAAGGTCTCGGGCTGGGACTCTACATTGCTTCGCAGATCGCTCAGGCACATCGCGGCACACTGTCCGTGACCTCTGATGTTGACCAGACGGTGTTCACATTTGTGATGCCGATTTCCGTCGGCACGCGGCAGTGAGCTTGGCTAATCCCCAATAGAGATTGTCGAAAGTACGGCAACTGCTAGTTACTCCCGCCTATTAAAGCTGGGCAGCAGATTGCCGCGCCAAAATGTTGCGCAAATTCGAGACTTGCCATTGGCCGTTGCGCGCGGTTCGAACGCCTCGATTGTTCAGGGCGATTGCAGGCCACGCAGGCTGGTGATGCCGGACCGCTGGATGGAGGCGATGATCGGGAGCACGGTCTGGGCAAACCGGTTGGCTTCTTCGATCGACATCTTCCGACCGTTCGCCGCAGCTTCGGCGGTGTTGGTCGGACTACCGAGTTTTATGCCAGTGGTCTTGCGAGAGGCGAGGGCGGCCTTGGTCCGTTCCGAGATCAGCCGCCGTTCTTCTTCTGCCAACGCGGCGTAGAGGTGCAGCATGAATGGATCAGCGTCGGCGCCGAGTTCGGCAACGATGAACGGCACCCGTTGCACCATCAGTCCGGCATCGTAATGCGACCGGCCGAACAGCCGCAATGGGGGGTCGGAACTTCCAGTCAACTCTTACGCGGGAAGGTCTTAAAGGGTCGACTCGAGCCGTTTCGCGAACGGCAGCTTTTGAGACGGGCCACGAATGTCGCGAAATGGCGCTAATTGCTCGTTCCCATCGACGAGACGAATGGCAGCATTCCACCCGTCTCGGCCATTGGCGACAGCCAGCTGGTTGAGTTTTGACTCTAATGCCGCAGAATCTTGCTCAGGAAGGCGCGGCTGCGGTCGGTCTTGGGGTGCGAGAAGAATTCATCCGGCGTGCCGCTCTCGACGATGGCGCCGGCATCCATGAACACCACGCGCTGGGCGACCTTGCGGGCAAAGCCCATTTCGTGGGTCACCACCATCATGGTCATGCCCTCCTCGGCGACCGCGACCATGACATCGAGCACTTCCGAGATCATCTCAGGGTCGAGCGCCGAGGTCGGCTCGTCGAATAGCATGATCTTGGGGCGCATACCGAGGCAGCGGGCGATCGCCACGCGCTGCTGCTGGCCGCCGGAGAGTTGTGCGGGATAGGCATTGACCTTGTCGGCAAGGCCGACCTTGGCAAGCAGCTCGCGCCCGGCCTTCTCGGCCTCGGCGCGCGGGATCTTGCGGACATGGATCGGCGCCAGCGTCACGTTCTCGAGCGCTGTCTTGTGCGGGTAGAGGTTGAAGGACTGGAAGACGAAGCCGATCTCGGTGCGCAGCCGCGTCATGTTGGTGGCGGGGTCGCCGAGGCGCTGGCCGTCGACCACCAGGTCGCCGTCGCGGATCGTCTCCAGCCCGTTGATGCAGCGGATCAGCGTACTCTTGCCCGAACCGCTCGGCCCGCAGACGACGACCACTTCGCGCGGCTCGACGCTGAGCGTGACGTCCTTGAGCACATTGAGCGCGCCGAACCATTTGTTGACGCCGCGAAACTCGATCATACCGGTACCATTTTTGCTGAGGTTCAACGTCACAACTGCACCTCGCCATGGGCCGCACCCATGCGCTGCTCGAGCCGGCGCGCCAGCAGGATCAGGGGATAGCAGACGATGAAATAGCCGAGGCCGACGAGGAAGAAGACCAGCAGGCCGTTCGGCACACGCTGCACCACCAGCCAGCCGACTCGGGTGAGGTCGGTGAGCCCGATGGCCGAAACGACGGAGGAATCCTTGATCAACAGCACATATTGCCCGACCAGCGGCGGCAGCACGATGCGCATCGCCTGCGGCAGCACCACCTGGCGCATGCGCTGCCAACGCGACAGGCCGGACGCCAGCGCCGCCTCGACTTGGCCGGTCGGCACCGAGCGGATGCCGGCGACGACGATCTCGCAGATGAAGCAGGCGGCCAGATTGGTCAGGGCGATGATGCCGGCGGTGAAGGCGTCCAGCTCGACGCCGAGTTCCGGCAGGATGAAGAAGATCAGGAAGATCTGCACCAGGAACGGCGTGCCGCGGATCAGGTCGACCCAGGCGCCGATCGCACCGCTGATCAGCCGGTTGCCGCCGGTCCGCAGGATGCCGAGGCCAAAGCCGATCAGCGTGCCCAGCACCAGGCTGACCAGCGACAGCATCACGGTCATGCCGAGGCCGCGCAAGGCGAGGGGATAGCTGCCGGCGAGGCTTTGCAGCTGCTGCCAGATCATGTCCGTACCCCCGCCAGGCCGAGCCAGCGCCCGGACAGCGCCGCCAGTCCCTTCAGCCCGTAATAGAGCAGCAGGTAGAAGGCGGCGATGGTGATGAAACCTTCCGCCGGCATGAAGCGGTCGGAGGCGAGCAATTGTCCGGCGCGCGTCAATTCGGCGACCGCGATCAGCGACAGCAGAGCGGAATCCTTGACCAGCACGATCGCCTGGCCGAGCAGCGGCGGGATCGTCACCTTGAACGCCTGCGGCAGGATGACGAAGCGCATGCGCTGGACATAGGTCATCCCCGAGGCGACGCCGGCCTCGACCTGGCCGCGCGGGATCGACAGGATGCCGGCGCGGATGATCTCTGCGACATAGGCGCCGCTGTTCAGCGACAAAGCAAGGATGCCGACGACGAGCTCAGGCAGGATGATGCCGAGCCGCGGCAGGCCGAAATAGAGGAAATACAGCTGCGCCAGCAAGGGCGTGGCGCGCACCGCGTCGATATAGGCCTTGGCCGGCATGCGGAACAGCCGGCCGCGCTGCAGGTTCATGGCGGCGAGCACGATGCCGACGGCGAGCGCGCCGGCAAAGGCGAGGACAGACAGCCACACGGTCGTGACGAGGCCCTGCCCGAACAGGGGCAGATATTCGACAATGGTGCGGAAGCTGAAATTTTCGAGCATGGGTGGGGCGGTAAATAGTGAATAGTGAATAGTGAATAGAGATTAGCGAATAGCGAGTGGTGAGTAGCGATTCACTATTCACTATTCACTATTTACTATTCACTACTGTCTATTCACTCTACTCAGTGATCCTTCTTCCAGTCGTCGGAATTGACCCAATAGTCGAGGTTCTTCTGCAGGCGGCCGTCGAGGCTGACCTGGTCGAGGAACAGGTTCATCCAGGTCAGCAGGTCCTGCTCGTCATAGCGCGTGGCGAAGGCCAGCGGCTCCTTCGACAGCATGTCCGGCATGATGGTGAAGCTGCCGGCCGGGTAGGCGGTCGACTGGCCCTTGACCGCCGAGACGTCGTTGACGCCGCAATCGGCCTGGCCGTTGTTGACGGCGTCAAGCAGCAGCGGGCCGCCGCCCTTGTAGCTCTTGATGTTGGCGTCCGGGAAAGCCTTCTTGGCCTCCTTCTCGCCGGTGGCGCCGAGCAGCACGGCGATCTTGGTGCCCTTGGCCTTGCAATCCTCGGTGGATTTGAACTTGCCGTCGGCCTTGGTGAAGACGGTGCTGCCGGTGTACATGTAAGGCTTGGTGAAGGCGACCTTCATCGCCCGCGCCAGCGTCGGCGTCATGTCGGCGACCAGAAGATCGGCCTTGCCCGACAGCAGGGCCGGGATCAGGCCGTCCCAATCGAAATCCAAAAAGGTGATCTTGACGCCCATTTCCTTGGCCATCAGTTCGGCAAGTTCGACCGAACTGCCGGTGCGCTCGCCGGCAGCGCCGACCAGCGAGAAGGGCGGTCCCTGCGTCTGCACGGCAACGCGCAACTCGCCGCGCTTGGTGATCTCGTCGAGCGTCCCGGCACTGGCCGCGGCAGTGAGGCCGGCGAGCGCAAGGCCTGCGATGAAAAGCTTGGCAATCGTCATTGGGCATTCCTCCTTGTTGTCGTTTGTTATTTTCACTTTGTTGTTCCACCCCTTTGGGGGTGCTTTTTGAGCGGCAGCGCCGTTGCCGGCGGCGGCCACCGTTCGAAAATCTTTCAGTCCCAGTCGATCGTTTCGGGTACGCGTATACCGCGTCTGGCCAGTTCATCGAGAAAGCGGCCGTCGGGCACATGCAGCAGCGGGTTGAGCAGGCCGGGCTCGGTAATTTCGCCCCGCGCCAGCATCTGCGCCACGATGCTGGCGGGATAGCCGACGCCAAGGCTCATGCCGAACAGGCCGGAGGTGAGGTCGCGTTCGATGACCAGGTCCGACATCACCGTCTTGCGGCGGCCATCCTGGGTGCCGGTAAAGACATTGCGCATCACGCACAGGTCCTTTTCGTCGGCGCCGTATTGCAGTTGCGGGCCGAGCAGCCGGCCGAGAAATTCGCGTGGGCTGGCGCCAACGCCGGGCACCTTGTCTTCGGAAAGGAAGCCAAGCTCCTTCAGCGGCGCCCAGAACGCCGACCAACCCGGCCAGCGCAACGAATAGCGGCCGGAGCGCTGCAACCCCTTGGCGGCGGCAAGCATGCCGGCATAATGCGGCGCATCGCCATTAGGGAAGGCTTCCAGCCTGCCGAGCCCCGCGACCTCGATCTCGTGGATAAAGCGATTTTCATGTTGCTGGCCGGCCGGCACATCGACCCGCTTGCCGTTCTCGACCAGCACGCTGTCGCGGTTCTGGCTCATCAGAACCATGTCAAAATTCCAACTCACCTTGTAGCACAGCGGCTTGGCCATCGCCCTCGGCTCGGGGATACCGCCGCAATAGGAATCAATCGCCGTGATGGCATCGAACTGACGGGCGGCGCGCGCGTAGAGCACAAGGTCGATGCCGGGGTCGAGCCCGCATTCGGTCATGATCGAAACGCCGGCCGCTTCCGCTGCGGGGGCAAGGTCGGCGATCGTCTTGCCGTAATTGGTGGTGACCAGCGGCGTTCGCGTCGCGATCGCGGCCAGCACCGCCTCGCGCATCAGCGGCTGCGGCAACAGGTCGATGGCGGCGTCGACACCCGCCAGCACGCTCGCCAACACAGGGGCGATCGCGCCTTCGGGCACGACGAAACGCACGCGGGCAATGTCGGTCAGGCTGCCAAGCCGGGCTGCCCCATTCGGCGCAGTATCGACGCAGACGACCTCTTCGACATCGGCGCTGGCGACGAGATCGGCGATCGCCGCCCGGCCTTGCAGGCCGAGGCCGCCGAGAACCGCGATCTTCATGGTATTTCCTTTCGCCCAGTTTCGTCGCGCCCGGTTTCGTCGCGCCCGGTTTCGTCGCGCTTGGTCTCGTCCGACCAGCAGCCTTCCGGCAGGCTGACCCATTTGTTGCAGGAGGCCATGACGACGAATGTCTCGCTGCGCACGACTTCGCCCGGCTCGCCGGCGCCGGGGATCAGCTCGCTGGTGACGCGATAGAGATCGGCGACATCGCCGGCCACCGTCACGTCGACGATGATGTCGAAGCGTCCGGTGACCACCGAGGCCGAGTTCACGAAAGGCAGTTCGGCGATGCGCTGCGCCAGTTCCCGGGCGCGGCCGCGCCCCTGCGCATTGATGCCGACGATCGCCGAGATCAATTCTGGGCGCTCGGTCAGGTTGAGCAGCCCGACGATCTTGAGCAGGTTGCGGTCAAGCAGGTTGCGCAGCCGCATGCGCACCGTAGGCACCGAGACGGCCATCTTCTCGGCGAGGCGATTGACGCCAAGCTGCGCATCCTGCGACAGCAGCTTGACCAGTCGCCGGTCGGTCTGATCGAGATGTTCCCGCAAACACTCAGGCTTTCATAAATGGAAATAATTTATCGAGTTTTCTTTCTGATGTGAAAACAGCTTAGGGTGTATCTTTTTGAATCGCAAGAGCGTTCGGCCACTGTCAACAAGGCCGCATCCCGGAAGACGGGAGGGCTTTGCCGGCGCCGCGGCCGACCGAAGGCATGCCGACTAACGCGGCTTCTCGATCCCCGGAATGCCGCGAATCCGCTCGGCAAGAAAATCGACCAGCAGCCGGACCCTGGCAATGCCCGCGCGTTCCGGGACGATCAGCATGCTCAGCGGAATGGGAGGCGGGGCGTAGTCCGGCAGGATCACTTCCAGCCGGCCGGCGGCGAGGAGATCATCGACAAGCCAGCGATGGGCAGGTGCGATACCGCGCCCGGCGACGAGGGCTTCGCGTGCGGCAAGCCCATGGTCGACCCGAAATCGGCCGCCAAAGGGCACCGCATGGCGGTCGCCGCCCGGCCCCTGCAGGGCGAGCGTGTCGCTTCCCGCGATGTTCGACATCCGGATCCCTTCATGGCCAGGCAGATCCTGTGGGACGGCCGGTCTGCCCCGCGCCGCCAGATAGGCAGGCGCCGCCACCAGCAGACGCCGGGAGTGGCCGAGCGCCCGCAGTTTCATCGAGCTGTCGGTGAGCGGACCGAGGCGAAGCGCGATGTCGACGCCCTCCCGCACAAGGTCGATGCGCTCGTCGGTGAGGCTGAGATCGACCCCGATGTCGGGGTAGCGGTCCTGAAAGGCGAAGATCAGCCGGCTGACGTGCAAGACCCCGAGCGCCGCCGTGCAGGATATCCGGATCGTGCCGGCCGACGCGCCGCGCGTGCCCCGTGCCTCGTCGCCGGCCTGCTCGACGAGGCGCAGGATCTGGACGCTGTCGGCATAGTAACGGCTGCCTTCATCGGTCATCGTGACACGCCGGGTGGTCCTGCTGAGCAAGGGCACGCCGACGGCGTCTTCGAGCTCGCGCAAATGCCGTGTGACCGTCGACTGTCCAACCCCGAGCTCGCGCGCCACCGCCGACAGGCTGCCGCGCTCGGCGACGCGAACGAAGGTGCGCATGCGCTCGAGGGTCACATCAGATCTATCCATTATTCGGCATATTCATATGCATTGCCTGGATATAGCGGATCACCCAGGGGCTGGCTACCTTCAGCGTTCACTGTCCTTCTTCGGAGTTGATCCATGAAAGTCCTGCTTGTTTTTGCTCATCCTGAACTGCATTCGCTCAACGGCGCACTGCGTGACGTCGCCATCAGGGAACTCGAGGCCCAGGGCCATGAGGTGCGGGTGACTGACCTCTATGCCGATGACTGGAAAGCTGAGGTGGACCGTGCCGACTTTCCGTCGTGGCCGCCCGAGCAACGCTTCCTGCCGGCTTTGGCATCCAAAAAAGCTTTTGCAACCAACAGGTTAACTGAAGATGTTAAAGCAGAGATCGACAAGCTGCTGTGGGCCGACACGCTGAGCCTCCAGTTCCCGCTGTGGTGGTACGCCATGCCGGCGATCCTCAAGGGCTGGGTCGATCGGGTGTACGCCTACGGCTTCGCCTATGGGGTCGGCGAGCATAGCGACAAGCGGTGGGGTGACCGCTTTGGCGAGGGAACGCTCGCCGGCAAGCGCGCGATGCTGATCGTGACCGCCGGCGGCTGGGAGGAGCATTATTCCGCCCGCGGCGTCAACGGCCCGATCGACGACCTGCTGTTCCCGATCAATCACGGGATCCTTTACTATCCGGGCTATGACGTGCTTCCGCCTTTCGTCGTCTACAGAGTGGATCGTTTCGGCGAGGCCGATTTCGAGCCTGTCGCGGAGCGGCTGCGCGAAAGGATGCGGACGCTCGAGACAACCCGACCGATTCCCTACCGGCAGCAGAATGGCGGCGACTACCACATCCCGAGCATGCAGCTCCGCTCTGAACTGGGCGACCCGGGCGCAGCAGGGTTCGCGCTTCACGAGGATCGCGCAACCGCGAAATCGGCTACGCCGCGTTCGACTTTGCGGGACGTGGCCTGACGCAGCATCCCGAGAAGATCGGGCAAGGCGCCGGAAGCCTACGGGATGAATCAGCGACCGGCCCGGAAGATCGCGACGGCTGCAGCCGTCAGTGCGGCATTGCCTGATGCCGTAGTGCCGTCCGGAAGCGCCTTGCCGTCTTCCAGCCCGACACGCGTCGACCAGGTGCGCTCCGCCGCCCGGTGCACGAACGGCCAGACCGTGGCGTCGGCGCCGTGCAGCAGGATGGCGCGGCGCAGTCCGGCGCGGTCGAGCACGGCGGCGATGCCGTCGCAGGCTTCCAGCGCCGCGTCCAGCGCCTGCTCGGAAATCTCGATCAGGATGCGCAGCACCTGGTTGCCATGGTCGAGGCGGACCAGGCGCTCGGCATCAGCGACCGAGGCGAGCCCGGCCTCGATGCCGATGCCGCGCTGCCGCAGACTTTGCATGACCTCGGGCGCTGCTTTTTCGCTCAGATTGACCGAGGCGTAGTCAGGCAGCTCGCTCCAGCCGGCGATCGCCGCAAGTGTGCGCTCGTCATCATTCTCGATCCAGGCGCCGGTGGAGACGCCGATCAGCGTTCCCGGGCAGGCGCGGCGCAGCGCCAACACGGTCCGGTCCATCGTCGCCGGGGCAAGGCTTTCGCGGCCGTCGAACCCGCGTGCATGGACATGCAGCTCGGCCGCACCGGCGGCCACGCAGGCGGCGCCGTCACGCGCCATGGCGTCCGCGTCAAGCGGCAGCTGCGGATGGAAATCGGCGCTGCGCGCGCCATTGATGCAGGTCTGGACAATCATGAGAGTGGTCCGGTTGAAGTGGACCAAGTGTAGCGCAGGATGGCGAAAACCGGAATCGGGTTCGCGTCAGGAGAGTTGCTGCGGGAGGGACGTTTGCAGACGTTGGCGCTGCCCCTCATCCCCCTGCCGGGACCTTCTCCCCGTACAACGGGGAGAAGGGGCTGGCTGCAACCTCGGGCGCTCTTTCTGCAACGTTGGTTTTTGGCGAAATCTTCGGCGAAGGCTTCTTTCTCCCGGTTCTACGGGGAGAAATGCCCGGCAGGGCTGAGGGGCAGCGCCGACATTGGCCCTCTACCTCGAAAACTCGCTACGCACGATGCCGTGGCGCTGCAGCTTGTCATAAAAGGTCTTGCGCGGAATCCCCAGCGCTTCGATGGTGCGCCTGACGTCGCCCTCGTTGCGGTTAAGCGTCTCGCGGATGATGTCGGCCTCGTAGCGCTCCAGCCGTTCCGGCAGTTTCATGGCGGCATCCGGCTGGGCTGGGGCAGGGGATGCCACTCCTGCGTCTTCCTCCAGTCCAAGCACGAAGCGTTCGGCGAAATGCGCGAGCTCGCGTACATTGCCAGGCCAGTCATGCTCCCTGAGATGGCGGTGCACCGCGGCCAGCACCGCCGGCAGCGGACGCCGGAAGCGGGCGGCGGCGCGCTCGGCGAAGTAGAAGAACAGCAGTGCGACGTCGTCGCGGCGCTCGCGCAGCGGCGGAATGGAGATCGTCACCACGTTGAGCCGGTAATAAAGATCCTCGCGGAAAGCGCCGCGCTGGCGCGGATCGCCGAGATCGACCTTGGCGGCCGCAACGACGCGCAGGTCGACCGGCCGCATTTCGTTGGTGCCGAGCGGGGTGACCTCGCGCATTTCCAGCACGCGCAGCATCTGCACCTGTGTCGAGACCGGCATGCTTTCGATCTCGTCGAGGAACAGCGTGCCGCCGCTGGCGTGCTCGATACGGCCGATCCGCTTCTTCTGCGCCCCGGTGAAGGCGCCGGCCTCGTGGCCGAACAATTCGCTCTCGATGACCGTTTCGGGCAGCGTGCCGCAGTTCAGCGCAACGAAATTGCCCTTGGCGCGGCGACTCCAGCGATGCAAAAGGCTGGCCACCACTTCCTTGCCGGAGCCGGTTTCGCCGGTCACCAGCACGTCGACATCGGTGTCGGCGATCTGGCGCAGCGTGCGGCGCAGCCTTTCCATCGCCGGCGTCTGGCCGATCAGCGGCAGGCCGTCCTGCGCCTCTCCGGCCGCCTCGCGCAAGGCGCGGTTCTCCATCACCAGACGGCGCTTTTCCGCGGCGCGGCGCACGCTCTGCACCAGCCGGTCGGCGGCGAAGGGTTTGGTGATGAAGTCGTAGGCGCCGTCCTTGATCGCCTTGACGGCAACCGCGATGTCGCCATGCCCGGTCACGAGGATGACCGGAATGTCCGGGTCCAGCCGCAGGATCCGGTTGAAAAGCTGCAAGCCGTCAATCTCAGGCATGCGGATATCCGACACCACCACGCCGGCAAAACCGGTGTCGAGCCTGGCCAGCGCCTCGGCCGCCACCGAAAAAGCCGAGACCGAAAAGCCGGCAAGCTCCAGCGTCTGCGCGGTGGCCTTGAGGAGATCGCTGTCGTCATCGACCAAGATGACCGGCGCTGCGTCGTCGTTCGTCATGCTGCCTTGGCCACTATGCTGCTTTCAAGAGATGGATGGCGAAGCGGGTGCCGCTGCCGTCGCTCGAAACCTCGATGCGTCCGCCGTAGTCGGCGACGATATCCTTCGAGATGACAAGGCCAAGACCGAGGCCTTTTTCCTTGGATGTATTGAACGGCGTGAACAGCGATTTGAGAATCCCTGGCGGAATGCCAGGTCCGTTATCGGACACGCCGACCGTCACGCCGTCCGCGGTCTCCTCGACCGAAACCCGCACATGAGCGTCGTTGCGGCCGTCCAGCGCTTCAAGCGCGTTCTGGAAGAGGTTGATCAGCACCTGTTCGAGCCGGACCCGGTTGCCCATGACCTTGAGGCTCGGCGGTGGCAGGTCGATCGCCAGTGCGTCGAGCCGGCCGGCAAAGCGGCTTCTCAACAGCACGACGGCGCCCTCGATGACACCGCGCAATGCGACAGGCTCAGCGGCGGTGCGGCCCTTGCGGGCAAAGGCCTTCAATTCTTCGGTGATGGTGCCGATGCGCTCGGTCAATGCTGCGATGGCGCCGAGGTTTTCCTCGGCGGGCGCGGTCTGCTTCCTGTCGAGGAAGACGCGGGCGTTGTCGGCATAGGCGCGTATGGTGGCAACCGGCTGGTTGATCTCATGGGCGACGCCGGCGGCGACCTGGCCGAGGATGGCGAGGCGGTTGGCCTGGACCAGATCCTGCTGCACCACCTGCAGCTTGGCTTCCGTGCTGCGATGGTCTGATATCTCGGCCTGCAGCCGATCGCGGGCACGGCTCAGATCCTCGGTTCGTTCGACGACGCGGCGCTCGAGTTCGGTGCGCGCCGCCTGTTCGGCGGCGATCCGCATTTGTCCCGACTGCCGGCGCCACAACAGATACGCAGCAAGGCCGAGCAACGGGACCAAGACGCCAAGCGTAAGGAGCCGCATTTCACGGGCCGCGGCGGCGATCGGCGCCTCGGCCGGAACGAGATAGTCGAGCCGCCAGGGGGTCGAAGCAACCGGGGCTGAAAGCCGAAGATATTCCGCGTCGCTGCCGCCGGGCGTCACCGCGTGGACGATGGATGTGTCCGGGCTGAGCGCCTGCGGGCGCGTGATCGGCAACGGCATCAGCGGTGCATCACCGAACTGCTGGCTGTTCTGGATGGCGGCAAGATCAGACCCGGCAAGCGGCGCCGTCGTCATGAAGCGCCAGGACCGCACGCTGGTGATCAGAACGATACCACGCTCGTCGCTGACATAGGCCGGGCGGTTCACCTCGTGCCAGTCGGCCTCGAGCTGATCGAACTCCGCCTTGACGACGACGACGCCCAGCGCTGCGGCAGCATCGCCGACGCGGCGCGAGATGTAGAGGCCTGGGCGTTTGCTGACATTGCCGAGCGCGAAATATTCGGCGGTTCCGGATTGCATCGCCGCGGAGAAATAGTCGCGGAACCGGTAGTCGTTGCCGACAAAGCTGATCGGGTCGCGCCAGTTGCTGGAGGCGATCGCCAGCCCGTCGGTGCCGATGACATAGAGTACTGAGGCCTTGGTGCCGGAGACCAGCCCTTCAAGCTTGCGATTCAGCACATCGATTGCAGCAGCACTTTTCTGCGCCAGCGCGTCGCGCACCTGCTGGTCTTCCGACAAAAGCAGGGGCAGGGCGCGCGGGCTTTCCAGAACGGCGCGCAATAGCGCGACCTTCAGATTGGCGTCGGTGCGGCCCTGCGCCGCCAGTCCCCTGAGCTCCGTGGTACGGCCATAGAGACCGGCGCCGTAAAGTGCGGCCGTGGCCGTCGCAAGGGCGATGGCCGCAAACAGCAGCCAGGCACGGCGCGCTCGCCTGCCGAGTTGCTCGGACGTCGAAGGCAAGGCAGCGGCGGGGCGTTGCAGCATCGCCCATTTGTGCATGAATTCGCACAAAGCACAATTCGGCCATGCGAACATCCGCACTTTGTGTGTGTGCGAAACGAACTGCCAGTTCCGGAATACTCAATAAAATCAAAGCCGATAGGCTCTTTTCCGCGCACTTGGCACGGCAGTTGCAAACACGACTTCAGCGGTCACGAGGCTGCTGGGGGTCAAATGCAAACGCTCCGGGAGGTCGAGCTTTCGATCGGAGCACAATGGAGGACGTCATGCAGACAGCATTCGCTGCCGCCGCGCCGCGCGGCAAACTTCCGTTCTACCGGCATCTCTATGTGCAGGTGCTGGCGGCGATCGCCGCCGGCGTGCTGCTCGGCCACTTCTATCCCGAAACCGGCGAAGCGATGAAGCCGTTCGGCGACGCCTTCATCAAGCTGGTGAAGATGGTGATCGCACCGGTGATCTTCCTGACGGTGGCGACCGGCATCGCCGGCGTTTCCGACCTGCAGAAGGTGGGCCGCGTCGCCGGCAAGGCGATGATCTACTTCCTGGCATTCTCGACGCTGGCGCTTGTCGTCGGCCTCGTCGTCTCGAACGTCGTCCAGCCGGGCGCCGGCATGCATATCGATCCGGCCACGCTCGATGCCACAAAGGTGGCGACCTACACCGAAAAAGCGCACGACACCAGCATCGTCGGTTTCCTGATGAACATCATCCCCGACACGATCACCGGCGCTTTCGCAAAGGGCGACATCCTGCAGGTGCTGTTCTTTTCGGTGCTGTTCGGGCTCGCTCTTGCCGCGGTCGGCGATCGCGGCCGCCCGGTCGTCGATTTCCTGCAGGCATTGACCACGCCGATCTTCCGCCTCGTCGCCATCCTGATGAAGGCCGCGCCGATCGGCGCTTTCGGCGCCATGGCCTTCACCATCGGCAAATACGGCATCGGCTCGATCGCCAACCTCGCCATGCTGATCGGCACATTCTACCTGACATCGCTGTTGTTCGTGCTGGTGGTGCTGGGCGCGGTCGCCCGCTACAACGGCTTCTCGATCCTGGCGCTGATCCGCTACGTCAAGGAAGAGTTGCTGCTGGTGCTCGGCACCTCGTCCTCGGAAGCGGCACTGCCGGGCCTGATGGCCAAGATGGAGCGCGCCGGCTGCAACCGCTCGGTGGTCGGGCTAGTCGTTCCAACCGGCTATTCCTTCAACCTCGACGGCACCAATATCTACATGACGCTGGCCGCGCTGTTCATTGCCCAGGCGACCGACACGCCGCTCACCCTCGGCGACCAGATCCTGCTGCTCGCCGTCGCCATGCTAAGTTCCAAGGGCGCCGCCGGCATCACCGGCGCCGGCTTCATCACGCTGGCCGCGACGCTCTCGGTCGTGCCTGCAGTGCCGGTCGCCGGCATGGCGCTGATCCTCGGCGTCGACCGCTTCATGTCGGAATGCCGGGCGCTGACCAACTTCATCGGCAATGCGGTAGCGACCGTGGTCGTGGCGCGCTGGGAAGGGGAACTCGACCAGACCAGGTTCGCTGCCGCGATGGCCGGCGACTTGCCTGAAGAAGCCGATCTGTCGCTGCCGGGGCTGCAGGCTGCGTGACTGTTCAGGCCTGCCACCATACGGCCCGGAGCCGGTTCGCCGGCTCCGGGAAAGACGATCGGCCTTGTAAGGCGATCGTCGCAGGTCGTATCCTGCCGGTTGCCGCGCAATAGATTGGAGAAATCGGGTATGAGCGTGTATGAGCCGACGCGTCCGATGGACCGCTGCCCCTCCCACCCTGGAGCGCTGCTCGACGACATTATCCCGGCAACCGGAAAGACCAGGGTGGAAATCGCCAATCTGCTCGGAATCTCGCGCCAGCAGCTTTACGACATCATCCGCGAGAAGAAGCCGGTGTCGCCGGCCGTCGCCGCCCGCCTTGGAAAGATGTTCGGCGACGGCGCCGCGATCTGGCTCCGGTGCAGGCCGCTTATGATGCCTGGCACGCGGAGCGCGAAGTGGATGTCAGCGCCATTCCAACGCTGCATGCCGCCTGAGACGTAACAGGCTTGTGAGCCTTTGGTCTTGGCCTGGGGCTTGCTCCAGCCGCATTTGCGGGTCAGTATCCGCCATGCCTTCAAAGTGCCTGTCCGCTTCGGTCCCGACCTGATCGCGACCCAAAGCCTTTCCGCCAGGCTCGGTTGTCGTGTCATCCGAGCCGAACCGTCGGAGCCCTTGCTGCCGTCGACCATGATCTCGGCGGCAGCTCTTGAAGGCAATAGCGGCCTCAAAATGAAGTCGCAAAGCAACAGACGTGACCCGTCCTGACGAAAGGCGCGAGCCTTCTCCCAGGAATTTCGTGGGACGCGCTTGAAGAGGAACCAGGCCCGCGCGCGGGTTTGCTGAAACCAAAGCAAGATGCGAGGTCAAATGCGATGCAGTCTGTCCCGAGGATTCCGGTATCCATCATCATTCCGAACTACAATTACGCGCGTTTCCTCAAACGCAGCATCGATAGCGCCCTCGAGCAGGACTACGCGGATGTCGAAGTCATCGTCGTCGATGATGCCTCGCAGGACAATTCCACGACAATCATGGGATCATATGGGGAAAGGATCCTCGCGTGCCCGCGCGCGCAAAATGGCGGGCATGCGGCGGCGTTCAACACCGGGTTCGCGGCAAGCTCGGGCAAGATCGTCCTGTTCCTCGACGCCGACGACTATCTTTATCCAACCGCCGTCTCGACGATCGTCGACACCTGGGATGCGGCAACGGCCCAGGTGCAGTCCAGGCTGCATATCGTCGATGAACGACAAAGCATCAAGGACGTCTTTCCGCCGCCCGAACTGCCCTTCGACAGCGGTGACGTCATGCCGAAACTCCTGCACAAGGGCCGCTATCAGACGACTGTGACCAGCGGGCTGGCCTTTGATCGCACAACCCTCGAATCGATCATGCCTATACCGGAGGCGGAGTTCCGCCAGGGCGCCGATGGCTACCTTGTAACGCTGGCGCCCATGTACGGACACGTCCAGTCCATCGACGAATGCGTCGGCGCCTACCGGATCCACGGCGCCAACCATTCGGTGTTCGGTGAAAAGCTCGCCGAACGGGCACGCTGGCGGGTAACCCACGATTTCCGCCGCATGCAGGCGCTGTCGGACCAGGCTTCCGGGATCGGCTTGACGATTGTGCCGTCGGAGGCTGTCCGCCACGATCCGGTCCATCTGGAAGAGCGGCTGGCGTCGCTGTGCGCGGACAGGCGCCGGCACCCCGTGGCCAATGATTCCCGGCTGGCGCTTGGGGCGGCGGGCGCCGTCGCCAGCCTCGAAATGACCGCGTCCCTGCGCCGGCGCGCCGTCCTTGCCGCCTGGTTCCTGTCGGTCGGGGTGTTGCCGCGGAAAATGGCGACGGCGGTGCTGTCGTGGAAGCTCGACGCATCGTCTAGACCGGCATTCCTGAGCCGTCTGTCCAAGTCGATCCGCCACGCCATGGGGTAGAAGACCGTCGCCCGAAGCGGAGCGCATATCCGCTCGACAGTTGGCGGGACAGCGCCCCCTCTGGCCTGCCGGCAATCTCGCCCACTTGGGGGGAGATCGGCAGCTTCGGCGACGGCTCCTTTCTTCGGCGGTAGTGATTGGCGAAAGCGGAGATGTACGGCCAATCTCCCCCCAAGTGGGGGAGATGCCAAATGGTGGCAAAGAGGGCAGGACAGAGGGGGGCGCGAAGGATTGCCAACCTTTGACTTGATCGGTTTTTCCAAGCTTCGGTCGCCTCACTGCCCCCCGCGCAGCCTGACCACGGCACTGCGCGCCGCCAGCACCAGCACCGTGATGATGATCAGGATCACCGAGAGGGCGGCGATCGCCGGGTCGATGTTGTCGCGCAGGCCCATCCACATCAGCCTGGGCAGCGTGATGGCGTTGACCGAGGTGATGAACAGGGTGACGCCGATCTCTTCCCAGGACAGCACGAAGGACAGCAGGGCGGCAGTGACGATGCCGAATTTGATGTTGGGCATGATGATGCGGGTGGCCCGCTCCCACACGGTGGCGCCGAGACCGCGCGCGGCAAGGTCGATGCGCCGGTCGAGCTGGCTGAGCGACACCAGGATCAGCACCGTTGCGAAGGGCACCGTCATCACCGCATGCGCCATGGCGACACCGAGCCAGGTGTCGTAGCCGAAGAACGAAGAGACGCCGGAGATCGAGGTCAGCAGGAAGTAGAGCGTGATCGCCGAGACCACCGGCGGCACCACCATCGGTAGCAGCACGAAGCCGACCAGCGCGGCGGTGAAGCGCGGCTGGAACATCCACACACCGAGGCTGAAGCACAGCGCCAGCACGGTGGAAAAGGCGCTGCTGACGACGCCGATCCTGATCGAGAGCAGGATCGAATTGATCCAGCGCGGATCCTCGATCAGCGCCCGGTAGTGGCGCAGCGACAATGCGCCGGACGGCATCGCCAGCATGCGGGTGGGCGTCAGCGACACCGGAATGACGGCAAGCAGCGGCAACAACAGGAACAGCGCCACCAGGGCGGCGAGGATCAGCGAGACGGGGCCGGGGCGGTAGGTCGGCATCAGATCAGCTGCCTAGGCCTGACATAACGGAACACCAGCGCCATCAGTGCGCCGACGAACAGCACCAGTACGACGCTGATCGCCGCCCCCAGGCCCCAGTCCGGGCTCTGGAAGATGCGCAGATAGATCAGCTCGGCGATCATCACGCTGCGGCCGCCGCCGAGGATCGCCGGCGTCACGAAGAAGCCGAGCGAAAACACGAAGACGATGAGCGCCGAGCCGATGATGCCGGAGCGGGTCATCGGCACGAACACCGACCAGAAGGTGCGCATGCGGCTGGAGCCGAGCCCGCGCGCCGCCAGCAGCACGCGGTCGTCGAGGCTGCGCATCGAAGACGCCAGCGGAAACACGGCGAAGGGAATGAGGAAATGCGTCATGCCGACGATGACGCCGAATTCGTTGCGCACCAGCGTCAGCGGTTCCGAGATGAAGCCGATCGCTTGCAGCCAGGTGTTGAACAGGCCGCGATTGGAAAGCAGCGCCACCCAGCCGAAGGCGCGCGTCAGCACCGAGATCCAGAACGGCACCAGGATGCAGAATTCGGCGATCACCCGCTGCGCCGGCGTGCCGCGCACCCACACCACGGTGATGGCGTAGGCGGCGGCAACCGAAACAATCGTGACGATCGCAGCGATGCGCAGCGTGCGGACAAACACCGACTGCACCAGCGGGTCGCTAAGCAGCGTGCCATATTGCCCGAGCCCCGGCTCGGGCAGGGTGAAGCTCCAATTGACGACGCCGAAGAATGGCCAGGCGTAGGCGGCGCCAAGGAACAGCAGCAGCGGCGCCATCAACAGCGCCGCGCCCATCCTGTCGGAGAGATATGCTTTCATCTCGGCTCCGGTTATCCCGGTCTATCAGGCGGAGATGATCTTCGTGTATTCGTCGAGTGCGGCCCCGTAATTCTTGGCGTACCACTCCATGTCGAGCGGGATCTGCTTCTTCATGTTTTCGGGGTCGACCGGGTTGATGCGCTTCTTGTCGGCGGGGATCAGCGCGTCGGTGGCCGGATTGGCCGGACCCTGGCCGAGCTTGTCGAACATGATCAGCTGTTTTTCCGGATCCTGGGCGCTGGCGATGAACTTCATCGCCGCGTCCTTGCCGCCGGGATTGCCCTTGAGCACGGCGAGCGCGCCGGGCGAGATCAGGCCCTGGTCCCAGATGAACTTGATCTTGCCGCCGGAATCCTGCTCGATCAGCGAGGCTCGCGTCGACCAGACGATAGCCATCGAAGCCTCGCCGTCGAGCAGCACGCTCTGGCTTTCGGCGCCGCCGCCCCAATAGGCCACGACGTTTTCCTTGAAGGCGGCGATCTTGTCGTGCGCGCGCTTGAGGTCGAGCGGGTAGAGCGATGCCGGCGCGATGCCGTCGGCGAGCAGTGCCGCTTCCCAACTCGACACGCCCCATTTGTAGAGCGAGCGCTTGCCGGGGAATTTGGTCACGTCGAAGAAATCCGCCATGCCGGTCGGTGCCTGGCTGCCGAATTTCTCGGAATCGTAGGCGATGACATAGGAGAAGAAATAGGTCGAGGCCGCGTGTTCCCAGCCGAAGCCCTCGCGCATCTTCTTCTTGTCGACGATCGAATAGTCGATCGGCTCGAGCATGCCTTGCGCACCAAGCGTGATCGCCGAGAACGGATCGACGTCGACCAGGTCCCAGGTCGGGGCGCCGCTCTTGAACTGCGCAGCAATCGCGCCCTCGGTCGGGCCGGAGCCGTCCATCTTGACGGTGATGCCGGTCTCCTTGGTGAACGCCTGGCCATAGGCCGCGTCATAGGCGGTGATGGCGTCGCCGCCCCAGTTGACCAGCACCAGTTCCTTGGCTTGCGCGAAGGCGCCGGTCGAGCGCAGCAGCATCGGCGTGCCGGCCAGCACGAGCGCAGCCAGCTGCGTGAACTGCCGGCGCGAGATCTCGCCGCGCACCGCCCTGGCGGACAGTGTCTCGATGGCGTGTTTCCTGGTTTCGCTCATCTCTGAATTGTTTGTCATGTCAGTTCCCCTTTTTGTCGTTGATATTTCCCGAAAGCCAGCCTGGCGAATTTCAGCTTCGCCACGCCGATCGTCATTGTCCTCCGTCCGGAAGGAGGAAACCTTTCTCCGCAGGCCATGTCAGCCATACGGAATTGCCCTTGCTGAGTGCCGAAGCGGCGACCTCGTTCGGCACCGAGACCGTCACCTTGGCACCTTGGCGCGTCGTGAGATCGAGCCGCGTCGCAGCGCCGAGATAGGTCGAGGCGACCGCAGTCGCGGCGATGCCGTTCTCGCCGGCTGTCGCTTCGGGGGCGATCGACATGTATTCGGGCCGGATCGCCAGGATGGCGTTGCTGCCTACGGCGCTTGGATTGCCGCGCAGGGTGATGGTGCGGTCTTCGCACAGGCCGGTGGCGCCGTTGTCGGCGTTGCGAACGCTCTTCAGCGGCAGCATGTTGATCTCGCCGAGGAACTCGGCGACGAAGCGGTTGGCCGGCCGGTCGTAGACCTCGTCAGGCGCCCCGACCTGCAGCAACTTGCCGTGGTTGAAGATGGCGACGCGCGACGACAGCGCCAGCGCCTCGCTCTGGTCATGGGTGACGAAGACGAAGGTGGTGCCGGTTTCCTGGTGCAGCCGCTTCATCTCGGCCTGCATCTGGCCGCGCAGGCCCTTATCGAGCGCGGAGAACGGCTCGTCGAGCAAAAGCACACCCGGCTCGAAAACCAGGGCGCGGGCCAGCGCCACGCGCTGCTGCTGGCCGCCGGACAATTGCGACGGCAGTTTCTTCTCGTGGCCCTTCAGCCCGACGCGCTCGACCATCTCACTGACGCGACGCTTGATCTCGGCCGCCGACTTCTTGCGCACCTTGAGCGGGAAGGCGATGTTGGCCTCGACGCTCATATGCGGGAACAGGGCATAGCCTTGGAACACCATGCCGGCGGCACGCTGCTCGGCCGGCCGCTCGGTGATATCGACGCCGTCGCTGTAAAGGCGGCCGTCGGTCGGCTGCACGAAACCGGCAAGGATCATCAGGAAGGTGGTCTTACCCGAACCCGACGGCCCGAGCAGGGTCAGGAACTCACCGCGGCCGATATCGAGCGTCAGATCGTCCAGCGCACGGAACGAGCCGAAGCTCTTGCCGATCCCGATTGCCTTGATCTCTGCGGCACGGCCGGGTTGCTGCATCCTGCCTTGTCCTCAATGCTGATCGAAATCGTAGGCAGGGCGGCGGCTCACCGCAACCGAATAGTTTTCGCCTGACCGGCAAATTTGATTCATCTATGGCGCCAATCTCCCCCCTCGAAGGGGGAGATGGCCGCAAAGCGGCCAGAGGGGGTCGGTCCGACTGGGCTCGGCCTGCTGCTGCAGATGGAGGCGGGGCTTCACGCGCGGCGACCCCCTCTGTCGCCTTCGGCGACATCCCCCTCGAGAGGGAGATTAGCTAATCTCCGACAGTTTCGACCTCAGCCACCTCCCGAACGCCTCCAGCACCGGATGCGCCGCCTTGGCATGCTCGGAAACGAGAAAATACGAGCGTGGCGAACTGATTGCGATGTCGAAGGGGCGCACCAGCCGGCCTTCGCTCAGCGCCCGGCGGCTGGTCAGTTCGTCGCCCATGGCGATGCCCTGGCCGGCGATGGCGGCCGAAAAGACCAGGTTCATGTCGGAAAAGAAGATGCCGCCCTCGGTGTCGGGATTCTCGACCTTCGACAGCGCCAGCCAGCGCGCCCAGTCCTCGGTGTCGCCGAGATGCAGGAGATTGGCGCGCAGCACGTCGGCCGGCCTGGAAAACCCGCCGATCTTGTTGAGCAGCGTCGGGCTGCACAGCGGCGTGAACGAGATCTCGCACAACAGCTCGACCGCCCGGTTCGGCCAGTTGCCGACGCCGAAGGCGATGAAGGCGTCGGCCTCGGCATTGCTGACGTCGTCCAGCCGCCGCGGCGTCAGGATGCGCAGCGCGACATCGGGGTACATCTGCCGGAATTCGCCGATGTGCGTGCACAGGAACAGCGAGGCGAAGCCCGGCGTGCAACTGACGCTGAACGAGCCGCCGACGCCGGTGCCGGCATGGCGCGTTACCGCATCGCCGAGCACCGTCAGCGCCTTGCGCACGTCACTGGCGTAACGCTGGCCGCGCGGCGTCAGCGCCACGCCCTTGCCGATGCGCTCGAGCAGGTCGAAGCCGAGTTCGCGTTCGAGCAGCCGCAATTGGTGGCTGACCGCGCTGCGGGTCAGATGCAGTTCGTCGGCGGCGCGCCAGACGCTGCCGTGGCGGGCGAAACTGTCGAGGGCGCGCAGCGCCTGCGTCGAGGGAATCCTCAAGAGGTGAACCGAATTTGCATGAGCCGGGAAAACATATCACTTTTTGGCGAGGCGCTTCACTGCTTTCTTTGACCGATGGAGGATCCGGTGACGAACTCGGCTCAAGCGACCGCGCTTGCCTGTCTGGACGACATCCAGCCGTCGCTGTCGGCATGGACGCGGACGATCTTCGATTTCGGCGAGACCGCCTGGCGCGAATACCAGTCGGCCGCCTGGTATGTCGAGCGTCTGAAGCACGAGGGCTTTTCGGTCGAGGAAGGCTCCGGCGGGATGCCGACCGCCTTTTGCGCCCACTGGACCAACGGCGCCGGGCCGACCATCGGCATGTATGCCGAGTATGACGCGGTGCCGGGCAATTGCCAGGATGCGGCGACCGTGAAGCGACCGCGTCCGGGCCTTGGCGAACAGGCCGGAGGCCACACCGATCCGCATTCCGGGCTCGGCATTGCCAGCCTGGGCGGGCTTTTGGCGACCAAGGCGGCGATGCAGCGGCACGGCATATCGGGCATGCTGCGCTTCACCGGCGAGCCGGCAGAGAAAGTGCGAGGATCGAAGCCGATCCACGCGGCAAAGGGCTACTACGATGGCCTCGCCGGCATGATTTCCTTCCATCCCTTTTACATGCTGCCGCTCTGCAACACCGCGCGCTGGGATACGCATTGCGGTGCGGCCTATGCGATGATCTACCGCTTTGTGTGCGACGAACCCGAAAATTGGGTTCGCGCAAGCGATGGCGCGCCAATCCCGCAGGCGCATTCGGCGATCAGGGCTCCCGGCGCCAATGACGCGCTCATGATGATGTACATGGCGTCCAAGGCGCTGCGCGATTCCATGCTGCCGCATCAGGGCGGCTGGTCGATCAGCGAGGCGATCCTGACGGCAGGACAGGCGACCGCCGACAATCTGCCGGCGGGTCTGGCCGAGATCCAGTACATGATCCGCGTGCCGACCTTGGCGATGGCTGAGCAGGTGACCGCCGTGCTCGACCGCAATGCGGAAGCCGCCGCTAAGATGAGCGGCTGCCGCCATGAGCGGCACTGGGTATCGAAGTCGCGGCCGGGGCTAGCCAATCACGCAATGTCAGGCATCGTCTATGACGCGCTGTCGACCGTCGGGCCACCGCGCTGGGACGAGGCGGCCAAGGCGATCGCCCGCGAAATCCAGGTCAATGCCGGCGGCGCGGCGACCGACGAGCCGTTCATCGCCGAGTTGGAGCAGCTGATTGCGCCTGAGGAGGCGGAGGCGTTGCTGCGCCGCGACCTGCCGCCGTCGCAGCTGAATTCGACCTCCGACGATTACACCGACATGTCGTGGCAGACGCCGACGGCGCGGTTCTATGTCGCCCGACCGGCGCTGCGTTGCGAGAGTGGCCACGCCTACCCGTCCTGGGCGATGAATGCGCTGGGCGGCATTTCCGCCACCATCGATCCGATGGTTGCCTGCGCGTCGAAGACGATTGCGTTGGCAGCCCTTCGCCTGCTGGAAGACAAGGCGGCCCGCGACGCGGCGATGGACGAATTCGTCGCCCGCACCGGCGGCGGCATTGGTGGCAGCAATTGGCTGGCGCCGCTCTGCGACTACGAACCGCCGATCCATTTCCGCTGGCCGGAATATGTCACCACCCCGCGCGGACGGGAATGGTGGATACCAAGCAATCAAGCCGCGTGATCACTCGAAGCCAGGAGAAATCCCATGACCGTCCATGACCGCATCGTAGCAGAACCGTTTTCATTGCAGCGCCGCAACCCGGCCGGCGGCACCAAGCCATTGACCGCCTGGGGCTTTGCCAACGAGACCGACGTCCTGACCGACGTGCTGCTCGGTTCGCCGAATTTCCTGCGGCATCTCTCGACCAGCTCGCTATCGCGCAAGCATTTGCGCGAGGCGCCGTGCAACGTCCAGATTGCGCAGGCGCAGCACAAGGACCTGGTCGCCGCTTACGAGCATTTCGGCGTCAACATCCACTGGCACGAGCCGACGCCGGAGCTGCCGATGCAGGTCTATTCGCGCGATTCCAGCGTCATGACGCCGTATGGCGCCATCATCACCGCGATGTCCCAATGGTGGCGGCGCGGCGAGAACTATGCGGCGATCCGCACCTATGAGAAGCTCGGCATTCCGATCTACGACATGGTCACGGCGGGCACTTTCGAGGGCGGCGACTTCAACGTCATCGAGGACGGCGTGGTGCTGATCGGCTGCGGCGGCGCACGCACCCAGGAGGAGGGCGCTCGCCAGGTCCAGGCCTGGTTCGACAAGGAGGGCTGGGAAACCCGCATCGCCTTCATAGACGAATATTATGTCCATATCGATCTGATGGTGGTGCCGATCGCCGAGAAACTGACCGCCGTCTGCCTCGCCTGCACCGAGCCGGGCATCGTCGACTGGCTGAAGGGCAAGGGCCACGAGATCATCGACGTGCCCTTCCAGGACACGATGGCGCTCGGCTGCAACTTCATGTCGCTGGGCAAGGACCGGGTGATCGCGCCGACATCCAGCCAGACGCTGATCGGCCAGCTCAAGGCGCGCGGCTTCGAAGTGGCGGCGGTCGACATGAGCGAGGTCTCGAAGACCGGCGGCGGCATCCACTGCATGGCGCAGGCGCTGAAGCGTGTGCCGGCCTGAGGGACCGCCCTTTAGCCCGGCCGCTTCCGCGAAAGCGCCATTGTCAGCAACGTCGATCCCGCCTGGCTCGCGGCACGCCTACAGCACGATGAGCTTTCCCTTGCGCAGACGCTTGGCGCAACGATAGGCGAGATCGGCGGCGACCATGTCTTCCATGGCAATGCCCATCGCCTTGTAGGTGGTGATCTGTTGATCCGAAACACGGCCCGGCGCGCGGTCGAGCAGCATGGCGCCAAGCTCAGTGCCGAAATCCGGGTCGAAGCCGGCAAGCTCGCAAGAACCGACCGGGGTCGGTTCGAACGCATCCCTGGTCTCGACAAAAAGACTGGATTTGCCGATGAGCTCGATCGGCAGTTCACCGCCGGGTGGTGCCACCCCGACCGACGAGACGTGCGTGCCCGGCCGAACCCAGTCTGCCTCGATCACCGGCTCGTAGGAATGCGTCGCCAGGCACACCACGTCGGAACTGCGCACTGCCGCCTCGAGGTCGGCGACCGCCACCACCGACGGATGCAGCCGGGCAAGCGCTGCCGCATCGTCGAAGCTCTTCGAAGCGACCCGGATTTCGGCAAAGTCGCGCACCAGCGGCAACAGATGCAGGTGCTGGTTGGCCTGCACGCCGGCGCCGACCACTGTCGCTATCCTCGCGTCCCGGCGCGCGAGCGCGCGCACCGACAGCACGGCGGAGCCGGAGGTTCGCACCGCGGTTATGAAGGTGCCGTCCATGATGCAGACCGGCAGGCCGGACAGCGGATCGAACAGGCTGATGGTGGCGAGGTGGCTGGGCAGGTTCTTGGCCAAATTGCCTTCGAAGACGTTGACGACCTTGACGGTCAGGTTCATGCCCTCCATCCAGGCCGGCATGGCGAGGCTGTAGCCGGCCCCTGGGATGTTGAGCTGTGGTCGGGGTGGATTGACGACCTTGCCTTGTGACAGCGCCTTGAAGCCGTCTTCCAGAACATCGAGAAGCTGGCTGAGATCGATGCACGCCATCACGTCGACTTCGCTCAGCACCAGGATCTCGGTCGCTCCCTTGCTGATTTCCGCCGCACTCCTGCCGGCTGGGCTGAACGCTTCCTTGGTCATCTTGCACTCCTTTTGTTTGTCGAAATCGGCTCACCACGTTTGCTTTGAGTGGGTGAGGGAAGCGCAGGCTATTGCGAGGTTTTATGTGATGAAATACGTTGATTTTGATATCTCTGCGTGAAATCAGCACACAAATCCCTGAGATAGAGTGGATTGTGAAGATGGACGACCTCGACCAGATAGACCGCAGCCTGCTCCGGCTGCTGCAGGAGGATGGGCGCCGGACGACGCTTGATCTTGCCGGGCGTGTCGGCTGTCGCCGACCGGAGCCAGCCAGCGGGTGAAGCGCCTGTTCCGCGACGGGTTCATCACCGCGGTCAGGGCGGTGCTCGATCCGCGCAAGGGCGGCCGGGGAACGCTGGTGTTCATCGAGGTCCGGCTTGACCACACGGCGCGGCATGTCTTTGACCGTTTCGCCGAAGCCGTGGCGAAGGCTCCGGAGGTTCTGGAGTGCCATATGGTGGTTGGCGGTTTCGATTATCTGGTGAAGGCGCGGATCGCCGATATGGCGGTGTTCAAGGATTTCCTGCAGCGGGTCATCCTGCCACTGCCCGGCGTGCGCGAAACGCACACCCTCGCCTCCATCGCCGATGTCGAGCCGAACGCCCTCTTGCCGGTGTGATCAGTGGAGGAGGGGAACGCTGTTCAGGACGACCTGCACGCATCTTCGCCATCCTGTCGCTCCCTGGCGCGCCTTCCGGTGCAGAGATGCCGGAGACCGGCTCTAGCCTTGCGCGGTCAGCAGGTTCGCATCGCGGGCCAGCCGCCACGCACCATCAGCCTCCTTGCGCAGGAGCGTCAGCGTATATCCCGATTGACGCACCGGCTTCCCGTTCGGCGGCGTTGCGGTCATATCGATACGACCGCGCATGAAGGCCCAGTTGCCAAGAAGCTGTAGTTCAACGATCTCGTTCGTGCCGTCGACATGAACGCCGGCCATCTCCTGCGCGGCTGCCGCGAAGATCTCCTTGTCGAAGGGCTCCCGGCCGGGAACCATGAAGATCGCGTCGTCCGTCATCAAGCCGAGGACGGTCGCGGTGTCTCCACGCTTGCTCGCATCCATCCACGTCTCGACCAGCTTTCGGATTGCTCTTTCGTCGTCCGTCATCCGTTGTCTCCCTGGCTTCTCGCCGTCATCGATACCGCACGGCGCTCCTCCATCGCCGCAACATAGGGCTCAGATCGCTCTCGTCATCGATTGCAGGGTTTTATCGACGTCACGCTGGGTGGGATGGTCCGTGAAACGGCAGGTCCGCGCGCTCTACGCCTATCTCCAACCGCCCGAGGCGGTGATGCGCTCGCCGCTCAGCCAGGATGCGTCGTCGGAGGCGAGGAACACCGCGATGCGGGCGATGTCGTCGGGCTGGCCGAAGCGGCCGAGCGGGGTCATGGCGATGACCTGCTTCTCGAACTCGCTGCCGACGATGCCGATCCGCTGCAGGCCCTCGGTGTCGACGCCGCCAGGCGCGATGGCGTTGACGCGGATGTTGCGGGCGCCGAGCTCTCTCGACATGGAGAGCGTGATCGAATCCACTGCGCCCTTGGTGGCGGCGTAGACCAGCGAGTTCGGCTGCGGGTTGAGGCTGGCGACCGAGCTGATGTTGATGACGCTGCCGCCTCCGGCGCCGAAATGGTTCACCGCTTCCCGGATGGTCAGGATGGTGCCCAGCACATTGGTGTCGAACTCACGGTGGAATTCGGCCTCGGTCACCGCTTCCAGCGGCTCGAATGCGAAGACGCCGGCATTGTTGACCAGGATGTCCACCGCGCCGAACGACGATTTGGCGGCCTCGAACAGGCGGCGCACGTCGGCCACTTGCGACACGTCGCCATGGACGGCAACGGCTCGGCCGCCTGCGTCCTTGATCTCGGCAACGACGCGGTCCGCACCTTCCCTCGACGAGGCATAGTTGACGACCACGGCGGCACCGGCCGCCGCAAGACCCTTGGCGATGCCGGCGCCGATACCCTTGGAGGCGCCGGTGACGATGGCGACCTTGCCGTTCAGCTTGCTCATCAATCTCTCCTTTGTCGATGATGAGCGGTATTTAATGGTGATCGGATAGCGTATTTAGGGTCACCTCGATCGGTTCTTTCGTGCCTGGAATTCTTGAATGACCACCATCCTCGAAAGGACCGCCGGTCTCGTCGCCTTCGTGCGCACGGTCGATGCCGGCTCGTTCCATGCCGCCAGCCGGCTGGTCGGCTCCAGCCCGTCGGCGGTGTCGAAGAGCGTGGCGCGGCTCGAGCGGCGGCTGGGCGTGCGGCTGATCCAGCGCTCGACGCGCCGGCTGGCACTGACCAGCGAAGGCCTCGCCTATTACGAGCGGGTCGCGCCTTTGCTCAGAGCGCTGGACGATGCCGAGGACATCGTCCAGATGGCGGATACCGCGCGCGGCCTGCTGCGCGTCACGGCATCCGTCGAACTCGGGCGCGGCCTGATTGCCTCATGGGCACAAGCATTCCTGGCGCAGCACGGCGAACTGAAACTCGAGCTCAGCGTCACCGACCGTCACGCCGACCTGATCCGCGAAGGTTATGATGTAGCGGTGCGCATGGGGACGCTGTCGGACACCGGGCTCATCGCGCGCAAAATCGCCAATCTGCCGATCGTGCTGGTGGCCTCGCCGGCCTATGTCGAACGGCGCGGCCGGCCGGCATCGGTCGAGGCGTTGCAGAGCCACGACTCCGTCCGCTATCAGATGGCCGGGCGGCCTTATCCGGTCACCTTCGCCGACGGCGCGGTGATCGTGCCGAACGGGCGGCTCGATACGGACGACGGCGGCGCCATCCGGCAAGCGGCGCTGGCCGGAGCCGGCATCGCGCATCTGATGCAGTTTGCCGTGCAGGACGATCTCGACACCGGCCGTCTGGTCCGCATTCTACCCGAGGTCGCGATGCCGACTATGCCGGTGCACATCGTCCATGCGTATGGGCGACAGCTACCGGTCCGCGCCCGGCGGTTCGTTGAGTTCCTGGCGGGCCGGATGGCGGTGCTGACGCGATAGGGCGGGAGCTCCGTGGCAAAGACAGCGGCGCTTCGTCGATGGCCATGCGGTAGCCTTTGAGCGTCGCTGCGTTGAAGTTGAATATTAAGCGTTGGCGCGGCGCGACGTAACGAGAATACCTGTCATCGAGCTAAAACGTAATCTCCACCGAAGCGGCGCTGCGGTTGGCCGGCCCGTGAAAGACGGCCTCGATGTTGTTGCCGTCGGGATCGAGCAGGAAGGCGGCATAGTAGCCGGGATGGTAGTGCTGCCGCTCGCCGGGTGCGCCATTGTCCGTGCCGCCGCCATCGAGGCCGGCCTTGTAGAAGGCGTCGACCATCGCGCGGTCCTTTGCCTGGAAGGCAAGGTGGTGGCGCCCCGTCAGTTGCCCGCTGGCCGCCCGGCTGTCGATGCTGGAGACGAACAGCTCGTCGGCCCAGAAATAATCCTCGGCGCTGCCGCCGATCGGAATATCGAGCACCTTGAAAACCGCCTCGTAGAAGCGGCGGCTGGCCTTGAGATCCCTGACCACCAGCTGGACGTGGTCGATGAGACGGCCGCGATGAAGTTCCATGCCTGACAGCTCCTGATCGCCAGGTTGGAAATCTAGCTCAGGACGGTGCACGGTCAATGCAATGGAGCAATTGAATGGCGCGATTTCCTGACTGGATAAAAAATGCAACCGGATTGTAGGATTCGAAATGTCGTCATCGTCCTTCGGACGCAAGCGGTGTGACGAAGCTTGAAAGAAGTCGCGCCGTGTCCAAACGATCTCGGGAGAAAAATATGAGCCTTTCCTATCGTTGGGTCATCGTCGCGGCAGGTGCTGTGATGACCTGTGTCGCCCTCGGGGCGATGTTCTCGCTGGCGATCTTCCTCGAACCGATGGCGCTCGACACAGATTGGTCGCGCGCCGGCATATCGAGCGCTATGACGCTGAACTTCCTGGTAATGGGCCTCGGCGGCTTCGCCTGGGGCGCCATTTACGATCGCTACGGCGCCCGCATCGTGGTGATGACAGGTGCGTTGCTGCTCGGGCTGGCGCTGGTGCTGGCCAGCCGCACCGGCTCGCTGCTTGTCTTCCAGATCACCTATGGCGTGCTCGTCGGCCTCGCGGCAAGCGCCTTCTTCGCGCCGATGATCGCGCTGACCGCCGCTTGGTTCGACACCAATCGCAGCTTGGCCGTTTCCCTGGTCTCGGCGGGCATGGGCGTGGCGCCGATGACGATCTCGCCCTTCGCGCAATGGCTGATCACGGCCTATGACTGGCGCACCGCCATGTTCGTCATCGGCGTCGCGGCATGGGCGCTGCTGGTGCCGGCCGCATTGCTGGTGCGCCAGCCGCCCAAGCCTGCCGCTGAAGACGCCGCCGCCGATATTGCCGCCAACGATACCGGCATGTCGGTTCCACAGGCGCTGCGCTCGCCGCAATTCATCGTTTTGGCACTGACCTTCTTTGCCTGCTGCGCGGCGCATTCCGGACCGATCTTTCACATGGTCAGCTATGCCATGCTGTGCGGCATAGCGCCGATGGCGGCGGTCAGCATCTACAGCATCGAGGGCCTGGCGGGCTTAGGCGGCAGGCTTCTATACGGCGTGCTTGCCGACCGGCTGGGGGTCAAGCCGGTGCTGATTACCGGTCTGGCGATACAGTCCGTGGTCATCGCAGCCTATCTTGCGGTCAGCGAGCTTGGTCAATTCTACACGCTCGCCGTCATCTTCGGCGCCACCTATGGCGGCGTGATGCCGCTCTATGCGGTGCTGGCGCGCGAATATTTCGGCCAGCGCATCCTCGGCACGGTGTTTGGTGCCGTCACCATGCTGTCCAGCATCGGCATGGCCTTCGGCCCGCTCGCCGGCGGCATGGTGTTCGATGCCTATGCCAGCTATTCCTGGCTGTTCATCGGCTCGGCCCTTGTAGGGCTCGGCGCGGTGGCGGTGGCGGTCGCCTTCCCGCGGCTGCCGCGCAGGGAATTGCAACCGGCGTAGGGTTGGTGAAGAGAGGACGCAGGGGGTCGAACGTGGACATCGGCTATGTCAGCTTTTGACCCCCAAGCTGCGAGGCGTTCATCGGCAGCGATAGGAGCCGGGTCAAGACTGTGCAGGATCCATCTCCCTTTATTACGATCATGATGCAACGCAGCGCATTCACCTCCAAATGTCGATTGCCGGTAGGCTGAGGTTCGGACGAAAACCGTCAAAGAATGGCAAAAGGGGCTTTCATGGATCGTGCGCCGCGCACTCACGCGACTATTTCAGGTCCGTTAACATTTTGTGTTTTCGGCGCAGCATTTTTTTCCTATCCTCCGCCCAGGGCTTTGCGCATTCGATTGCGTGAAGAACTGGCGTGAGGATCCCAAAAATGCCGCAGGCAAAGCGAGTCTTGGTGACGGGGGGCGCAGGTTTTCTGGGATCGTTCTTATGCGAGCGGTTGCTTGCTGAAGGCCACGAGCTTGTATGCGTCGACAATTTCTTCACAGGAAGTCGGAGAAACGTCTCGCATTTGCTCGACAACAGATCCTTTGAGATCATTCGCCACGACGTGACATTTCCGCTCTACGTAGAAGTTGATGAAATATACAACCTTGCTTGCCCGGCAAGCCCGGTCCACTATCAGTTCGATCCGGTCCAGACGACAAAGACCAACGTCCATGGGGCGATCAATATGCTGGGACTCGCCAAGCGGGTTCGCGCAAAGATCCTTCAGGCGTCCACGTCTGAAGTCTACGGAAATCCCGAGATTCACCCGCAAACCGAGGACTATTGGGGCAGGGTAAACCCGATAGGTCCCCGTTCCTGTTACGACGAAGGCAAGCGGTGTGCCGAAACCCTGTTTTTCGACTATTGGCGGCAAGACAGGCTGCGGATCAAGGTAGCGCGCATCTTCAACACTTACGGTCCGAGGATGCGTCCGGACGACGGCCGCGTCATTTCCAACTTCATCGTGCAGGCACTGCAAAACAAGCCGATAACCGTGTACGGCACCGGCGAGCAGACACGCTCATTTTGCTACGTCGACGATCTCATCGACGGTCTGGTTCGCCTGATGAACACGGCCGACGATGTTACCGGCCCGATCAATCTCGGCAACCCGGTCGAATTCACGATGCTCGAACTCGCCAATCTCGTGATCGAACTTACCGGAAGCCGATCCGAGATTAGGTTTTTACCTTTGCCCGTCGATGACCCAAGGCAGCGACAGCCTGATATCGGGTGCGCCTTGCGCGAGCTCAATTGGAAGCCAAAAATCGCATTGCGCGACGGTCTCGCCACGACTATTGCCTATTTCGAAGGCTTGGTCTCGTCGGGATATGCTCGGTCCGCTGCAGCCGAATGAAAACAGTCTTGGTCACTGGCGGGGCGGGCTATATCGGCTCACACTGCTGCAAGGCATTCGCCGAATCCGGTTGGTCGGTCATTGCCTATGACAACCTCTCGCGCGGCTGGCGCGATGCGGTCAAATGGGGACCGCTTGTCGAGGGCGATATTTGCGATCGCGTAGCGGTGGCAGCAGCGCTGCACCAGTATCGGCCGGATGTGGTGGCGCATTTAGCCGCTTACGCCTATGTCGGCGAGTCCGTCGAGCGCCCGGAACTCTACTACCGAAACAACAGTTTTGGGACGCTGGTCTTGCTCGAGGAAATGCTGAAGATCGGCGTCGACAAGCTGATCTTGTCGAGCACCTGCGCGTCTTACGGCGTTCCGATTCGTTCCCCGATTGACGAAACGCATCCGCAGTCGCCCATCAATCCCTATGGATGGTCGAAATTCATTGTAGAACGAATGGTGGACAATCTTTCGGATGCCCATGGCCTCAACGCGGTTGTGCTTCGGTATTTCAACGCGGCCGGATGTGATCCGGACGGCGAGGTCGGTGAGCGGCATGAACCGGAAACGCATGTCATTCCGCTCGCCATCGAGGCGGCGGTCAGGTCGGGCCGGATTTTTACCATTAATGGCACCGACTTCGACACAAGGGACGGAACCGCGGTGCGGGACTATGTCCACGTCAGCGATCTCGCCCGTGCGCACGTTCTGGCGGGGGAGAAGCTTCTGCGCGATCCGGGAGTCCACGTCTACAATCTCGGCACCGGAACCGGGACGACGGTGAACGAGTTGGTCGATGCGGTGAGCCGGGTTTCGGGAACGCGCCTTCCCGTAGCCTACGGTCCGCGCAGGGCGGGTGACCCGCCTGCGCTTGTAGCCGCGGCCGGGAAGGCGAGCCGGGAACTCGGCTGGATGCCTGAGCAATCCGGAATTGACCGGATCGTCGAAACGGCGCTGGCCTGGTATCGCCGCCGGTTGTGACGATCTTTTTTTGCGGAAGAGCCCTAGCGCCTGGTCAATAAACAATCGAGAGCGGCGGCCACTGCGGCAAGCGAGAAATTTTCCTCTATCCGTTTTCGCGATGCCTGACCGAGGCGTTCCCGCAAGTGCAGATTGTCCTTCAGTCTTTGCAGGGCGCGCGCGATTTCCTCCGGCTGGTCCTTTCGCACCATCAGCCCACCCGACGCTTCGCCGTTTGCCAGAATGTCGGGGAGCCCCTGTGCGTCGGTAGCGACGACGGGCAGACCGCAAGCCATCGCCTCCAGCGGTGCTACCGGCATGCCTTCGATGCGCGACGTGGTGACGTAGGCATCTGCCGCCGAAAGCCAGCGCCGGATCAGCGACCGATCCGTGGTATAGGCGGAAAGCCATTTCACGTTGGCCAGTCCGGCTTCGCGCAAAGGCCCGGCAAATTCGTTCCGATCCTGACCTGAGCCGATGATCACCAGTTCCGATGATGCGTCTGCGGAAAACAAGGGCCAGGCTTTCAGCAGCACATCGAGTCCTTTCCGGCGAATGTCGATGCGCCCGTGATTGACGACGACAAATGTCTCGCTCCGCAAGCCGAGGCTCTTCCGCGCTTGCTGGCGCGCGATCGCTTTCCATTCCTCATCGTCGATCGGGTTGGCGATATTGGCCATGTCGAGTGCAATGCGCGGGTAGGCTTTGCTGAGCCGTTCGCGCTCAGCAGCCGATGCGACGATCAGGCCGCTGCAAGCGCGAAGCGATGCCTGCCGTGCGATCGCCTCGATCCAGGACAATGTGCGGTCGCCGCCCTGGAAGGTCGCATAGAGGGGAATGTGCATACGGCGCGCCAGCCAGGCGAGCGCATCAAACCGGGTGTATTCATATTCCTAGGCGAGTATTACGTCATCCCTATTATCGATCGATCATGCTGCAATGCAGCACATCCGCGCCAACATGAACTGTGAATAAGTCCGAGCTTCGGTCAAAAACTGTCAAAATAGCCAGATTCGGGCGGATTTCGCGCATTTCTCAGGCCGTGCCTCACGCGACTATTTCAAACGCGTTAACATTTTGTGTTGCGACGCAGCATTTTTTTCCTATCGTCGCGCTGGAGCATTCGATGGCGTGAAGAGATTCCGTGGTGTTTAGGCAATCTGCAATCTGGTGGGCCCACTGGCGGGGGATGGCGCAGAGCCATTTGGTCGCTCCGCCCGAACCTCCGCAGCCCGCGCGAGACGCAGCGCTTTGAGCGAAAACGATCAGCCGCATTGCGCTGGCGCCGATGTCCGCAGAGTGAGCAGCGGCGACCCGCAGCAACGATGTCATCGGAGACATCCAACTGGCGGAAGCGGCCGATGAGACGCGCGACGCAATTGGACGCGCTGAGGGCCATCGCCGTGACGATGGTAATGTATTCGCATTTCTTTGCGGCGGGAGGGTCTTCCTTCTGGGGCCACATCGGCGTGCGACTGTTCTTCGTACTGAGCGGCTTTCTGATCACGCGGCTTCTTCTGGACGCGCGCGCGGCCGCTGAATTCGAAACCGCACCCGCACTCAAATCCTTCTACATCAGGCGGGCGCTGCGTATATTCCCTCCCTACTTTGCCGTGTTGGCTTTCGTTTGGCTGGTCGACCTGGAGCAGTCGAGGGGATCGCTGGTCTGGCATGCGCTTTATCTGTCGAATTTCTGGTTTGCACTGCGCAACGAATGGACGCCTTGGGTCCTCGCCCATCTTTGGAGCCTGAGCATTGAGGAGCAGTTCTATATCGTCTGGCCATTGATCGTTTTGCTGGCGCCGCTCCGGCGTCTTCAGTCGATCTGTATCGGCGTCATCCTGCTGTCGTTGTCGTATCGCTTTTATTGGCCGATCACCGGAAGTCCTGACCTCGCGCGCGACCTGCTTCCGCCAGCATCGATGGACGCGCTGGCGTCGGGTGCGCTGCTTGCAGTCTACCGAACCAGAACCGCTGTCTTGCCTCAGTGGCTGCGATTTGGCTGGCCGGCGCTCGCGGCCGCCTTTTTCGTCCTGCAGTGGTTTGCTCCGACGCCGGCAAATTCCGTGCAGGAATGGGGCCGCTGGCTGCTCTTGGAAGTCCTGCCTCTCGTGCCGCTGGTCGTGGTCGTTGCGAGCTGTTCCTCCGGCATTGACGGTTATCGGGGGAAGTTTCTCAACCTGCCACCGCTGCTGGCGCTCGGCCGCGTCAGCTACGGGGTTTATCTCTACCATCCCATCGTCCTGTCGCTCGTGGTCATGTCCCAGCCCTGGATCCCGTTCAACGTCTCTGAGCAAGGGCCGGGGCGATTCCTGGTTGCGGGAGCGGCGACCATCATCGTGGCTTCGGTCTCATGGCTGCTTTTCGAAAAGCCGCTCAACAGCCTCAAGCGCTACTTCCCCTATGTTGCTCCAGGAACTGGCGCCGTCATCCTGGCAGGTGCCAAAACGAATGACGCCGGGTGGCTTGGAAGGACAACAGGAGCTTATTTCAGCGGCCCGCTCGATGGCCGCAAAGCATCCCTGGCACGCGACCTCCCGCGAACGGATCGGAACTGACCATGGCTGCTCCCTTGGTGTCCGTTCTGCTGCCGATCTATAATGCCGGACCTTATCTGGCTGCCGCGCTCGCCAGCATCCTGCGGCAGGATTACGATCGCCTGGAGATCATCGCGACCGATGACGGATCGACGGATAATTCCCTGCAGATCCTGCAGAATTTCCGCAGATCTGACAACCGCATCTCCATCGTCTCACGCGAAAACCGGGGCCTCATCGCAACCCTGAATGAAGGGCTGGCGGTGGCTCGGGGTGATCTGGTCGCCAGGATGGACGCCGACGATATCGCCTATCCCTGGCGCCTATCGCGTCAGGTCGCACTCTTCAACCAGCGGCCCGACCTCGCCCTGTGCGGCGCAGGTGTCGATTTCCTGCTTGGCAAACGCATCGTCAAAGGCCTGCCTGATCCAGTTCTTCAGGAAAATGTCTTGGGCATATTATCAATGTTCTTCACGATATTCATGCATCCTACGGTAGTTTTTAATAGGAACGCCATAAAGGACGGCGATCTATATTACAATGAGAGCTATACCCATGCAGAAGATTTCGATCTCTTCAGACGGCTCACCGACCGTTACCCGGCGGCTATGATCCCCGAAAACCTGATCGCCTATCGTATCCATGGCGACAGCGTGACGAACCGGCACAAGCGGGAGCTGCGAAGGACGCATTTGAAGATCGTGGCCGAAACCCTTGAGCGGGAAGGCCTCGCGCCAAACGCGCGGGACCTCCGCGACATCGGTGATACTGCCTCAATGGACACGGTCCGCCGTGCCGCCGATTGGATGCTTGCGCTGCAGGAGAGGATTTCCGGACTGCCGGCGGAAACGAGGCCGAGCTATGAGGCCGGCACGCTGAACCTGTTTTATTTCCTCTACCAACTCGTAGGCGATGAGATGCAACCGCTGTTGACGCATGAGTTCCTGACGCGGACTGCCAAATGGGACCGCATTCGGCGTCGCGAGCGGTACGCATTGCGTGCCGGCGCCTACGCGCCGCGGTTCAGTCTCGTCTCGATGTCGGCGACCAGGCAGGTAGACGCCTTGTCGCGGTACTTGCAATCCGTGCCGGCCGCGGCGGTTCTGCCTTCCCTTGGGTTGAGCTAGAATGACAGTCAAATCCCACCAGCCTCTGCAGCACAGTCGCTCGAGTATGCTTGCGCCCATTTCGGCCGATCCCCGGCCGCAGCACGGCCCCGCACCGGAGGTCAGCTTCATCGTCTGCACGCGCAACCGCGTTGCGGTGCTCGAGCCTTGCATCAAGTCGATCCAGGCCGCGTGCCGCGCCCATCCTGCCTTCGCGGCCGAACTCGTGGTTGTCGACAACGGCTCGACCGACCGCACGGCAGAACGCCTGGCCAGCATCGCCGAACTGTCGGACATCCCATTGACGGCTGTTTGCGAGCCACGACGCGGATTGGCGGCGGCCCGCAACGCCGGTCTGGCGCGTGCACGGGGCCGTGTGCTGGTCTTCGTCGATGATGATTGCCAGGTCCATGGCGACTACCTCAGTGATTTGCAGCGACATTATGGGACCGGGGAACGGGTCGTCCGGGGAGGCCGCGTCGAGATCGGCGATGCCAGGGATCTGCCGTTCACGATCAAGCGATCGCTGGTCCGCGAGCGGCTTACATCGGATGTTCATCCCGGCGGTTTTGTGCTCGGCTGCAATATGACGATGCACCGCGATGCTGCTGCCCGTATCGGCCTTTTCGACGAGCGGTTCGGCGCAGGCGGCCCGCTGCGCTCCGCGGAAGATACGGACTATCTTGTGCGAGCGGTGCTGCTCGGAATCCCAGTCGAATATGTGCCCGACATGACGATTTTCCACCATCACGGCCGGCGAGATCGCAAGGCCATCGAAAAGCTCCACCGCGACTACTGCCTGGGCAATGGGGGGCTGTGCCTGAAACATGTTCGCCATGCGCCTTGGCTGCTTCGCCATTTCTACTGGGCCGTCCGATCGGCTTTCCGGGAATTGGTGAACGGGCCTCGGTTCGATTGCGAACTCAAGCTGTCGCACTGGCCGATCGTCGTCATGAATCTGCTCGGCGCGGCCAAGTTCGCGGTTCTTTCGTTGGCGAGACGGCCTCAGGCGCCGCAAGTGCGGCAGGATCAACAAGCACAGGATCAGCGGGCAAATGCCGAGGCGAGGGTGAATACGCCGTAATGCGACTGGTACCGCCGAGCCTGCCGATGCTGCGCCGCGCGCTTGGAAGTAAGCAACTGCGGCTGCTTCCTGCCGTGGTGATGCTGGGTCTTGCCGGCGCGGCCCTTGAAGGCTTCGGCATAGGCCTGATCATCCCCTTGCTGGGCATCATCATGGGGCAGGGGGATCAAACCGGAATGGCCGGCTTTTCTGCCGTGTTCCAGCATTTCGGATCCGACCTGAGCGAGCGCGACCGGCTGATCGTCATCTCGGCCGCTATTCTCGCCTCGATCGTCCTGAAGAACGTCTTCGCCTTCGCAAACACGCTGCTGACGACCTTCATCTATGGCAAGGCCAGCCATTCGATCCGCAGCGCACTGTCGGAGCAGTTGCTGCGGGTCGGTTATCCATTCTTCCTGCAGCAAAGTCCCGGACGGCTGCTCAACATCATCTCCAACGAATCCTGGCGGGCATCGGATGCGATCCAGATCATGCTGACGGCCATCGTCAGCGCATCGGCCGCTATCATTCTGCTGGCTTTTCTGCTCCTGCTTTCATGGCAGATGACACTGTTGGTCACGCTGGGGTTGGTCGTCGTTCAGATCGCGCACGCCATGCTGTCAGCCAATTTGAAGGCGCCCAGCCGCAGCGTCGCCTCGCGCAACAGCGATCTTGCATCGCAGATGCTCCACCTCGTGCATGCCGGGCGTCTGATCCGCATTTTCGGACAGGAGAGCCGCGAGAAGGCGACATTCGATCAGGCGTCGGACGCGGTTCGCCGGGCAGCTTTCGTCCTGCTTACCCGTCAGGGCGCATTGCCGCCGCTGACCGAGGTTCTCCACGCGATGCTGTTTCTGGCGGTGGTGATCGGCGCCTGGTTCGTGGGCGTGAGTTTCCCGCTGATCGTCGCGTTCGTCATCCTGCTCTACAGGCTGCAGCCGTATATGCGGGCCTTGCAAATGGCCTGGAGCCAGCTGCAAGGCTTGAGCGGATCGCTTGAAGAGGTGGTCTGGATGCTGGACCCGACCGACAAGCCCGAACCTCCGCGAGGGCACCGACCGTTCCAGGGCTTGGCGCAAGGGGTCAAGTTCGATGACGTGACCTTTACCTATTCCGGCAAGGACCAGCGTGCCGTGGTGCTGCATTCGGCGGCATTCGAGATCCGCAGCGGCCGCTCGACGGCGCTCATCGGCCGCTCAGGCGCAGGCAAGACGACGATCGTCAATCTCCTGTGCCGCTTCGTCGAGCCTGATGCCGGTAGAATTCTCGTCGATGGATCACCCCTCGACCAGATCGATCCCAGCCACTGGCGAAGGCATATCGCACTTGCCAGCCAGGATTTGGAACTGGTGGATGGCACCATTTTTGAGAACATAATCTACGGGCAGGACGCAGCCTCGGCCGGCGACGCCCAGCGTGCTGCAAAGCTGGCCGAAGCGCATGAATTCATTGAACATCTGCCGCAAGGCTACCAGACGGTCGTCGGCTACAGGGGCGTCAATCTTTCAGCGGGACAGCGGCAGCGGATCGCACTGGCGAGAGCATTGGTGCGCGATCCCGATATCCTCATCCTGGACGAAGCCACCAATGCGGTGGACGGACTGTCGGAAGCGGCAATCGTCGAGACCTTGAAGTCGAGGGCAGGCCGCCGCACGACCATAGTGATCAGTCATCATCACAGCACCATCTCATTCTGCGACGACGTGGTGATCCTCAGCGGCGGTCGCGTGAAAAAGCAGGCGCCTTTCGCCGCTCTGGCGACGCTCAGCATGGATGAGCTTTACCAGCATGACTCAATGGATTGATGAGGGATTGCGATTCTGCTTGCCGCGGCCACCTTCCCGCCGCAGGCAGTACCTCTCATGTGGGGCTGCGGCTTTCGGCAGTCGACCCCGGACGACGTCGGGACAGGAAGGCCGTCACTCGGCCCGGCGCGAAAAATTTGTCGCCGCAGCCTTGCCTCGTCGGATCGGTCGCTTTCCCGATTGCGGTTCGGGTGCCTCCGCGCGATCCGGCGCCGCGGCGTTTCCGACGAGCGATGCGAGCTCAGCCTCGCTGAGCGTCTCGATCTCGAGCAGCCTGCGCGCCGTCTTTTCCAGCAGATCCCGTCGCTCGGTGAGGAGCCCGACGGTTCGCGAAAAAGCTGTGTCGACGATGCCGCGAACCTCCTCGTCGATAGCCTCGGCGGTGGCCTCGCCGTAATCGTGCTCGCGCGGACCGCCGGCAAGTGGGTTGGGGCTCAGGAAGGAGCGCTGGTCCTTTTCCAGCGCCACATGGCCGAGCTTTTCCGACATGCCGTAACGCGTCACCATGGCGCGGGCGATATCGGTCACTTTGGCCAGGTCGTCGGCGGCCCCCGTCGACAGATGCCCGAACACGATCCACTCGGCCGCCCTGCCGCCGAGCAGCACCGCCATCTTGTTCTCCAGTTCCTCGCGGGTCATGAGGAAGCGGTCCTCGGTCGGCCGCTGGATCGTGTAGCCCAACGCGCCGACGCCGCGCGGGATGATCGATACCTTGTGCACGGGGTCGACGCCGGGCAGCGCCATGGCTACCAACGCATGGCCCATTTCGTGATAGGCGACGACCTCGCGTTCCCTCGGGTTCAACAGCCGGTTGCGCTTCTCGAGCCCGGCCACGATGCGCTCGACCGCATTGTTGAAATCGTCCATCGTGACGACATCCGCCCTCCGGCGCGTGGCGAGCAGGGTTGCCTCATTGACCAGGTTGGCGAGATCGGCGCCGGTAAAACCCGGCGTCAGCGCGGCGACTTTTTCGGCATCGACATCCGCCGCCAGCTTGGCCTTCTTCATGTGGACTTTAAGGATCTGGACGCGACCTTGCTTGTCCGGGCGATCGACCAGCACCTGCCGATCGAAACGGCCGGCGCGAAGAAGTGCCGGGTCAAGGATTTCCGGGCGGTTCGTCGCGGCGAGCAGCACGACGCCGATTTTCGGATCGAAACCGTCGAGCTCGACCAGGAGTTGATTGAGCGTCTGCTCCTTCTCGTCGTGGCCGCCCATCGTCGGGCCCGCACCGCGGGCGCGGCCCAGCGCGTCGAGTTCGTCGATGAAGATGATCGCCGGGGCCTTGGCGCGTGCCTGCTCGAACAGGTCGCGCACCCGGGCGGCGCCGACGCCGACGAACATCTCGACGAATTCCGAGCCCGAGATCGAGAAGAACGGAACTTTTGCCTCGCCGGCAACGGCTTTCGCCAGCAGTGTCTTGCCGGTGCCGGGCGGTCCGACCAGCAGCACGCCCTTGGGCATGCGCCCTCCAAGACGGCCGTATTCCTGCGGGCTTTTCAGGAAATCCACGATTTCCTGCAACTCGGCCTTGGCCTCATCGACGCCCGCCACGTCGTCGAAGCTGACACCGGTATTGGCCTCGACATAGACCCTGGCCTTGCTCCTGCCGATTTGCATCAAACCGCCCATGCCACCCGCCATTCGTCTCATCAGCAGCATCCACAAGCCAAAGAAGACGAGGATCGGGACGACCCAGGAGAGCAGGTCGCTCAGGAAGGTGCTTTCGATCTGGCCAGTGACGGTGACGCCGTGTTCCTGCAGCTGCCGCGCGAGGTTAGGCTCGACGCGCGTGGTAATGAACAGCGGCTTGCCGTCCTGCGGCTGCTTGAAGCGGCCCTGGATGAAGCGATCGGAAACCTGCACGTCGGCGATCTTGCCGTCGCGCAGCAGGGTTTCAAACTGGCTGTAGGGAATCTGCGCGACATGCTGGGTGGCGGTGTAGACGTATTGGAAGATCATCAGCCCGACGAAGGCGACGATCCAGTACCAGATATTGAACTGCGTCTTCCTGTTGCCCATGTCCATGGCGTGTCCTCCAGCGTCACATCGATGCAGGTCGCCGAACCGCCGCGGCTTCGAAGCGTACCTTGGGAGAACGTCGAGGAGCCCAAAGTGTTGCAAAGGAGGGCTGCGAGGGAAAGCGTATGATGCCGAGCCTGTTGCAACCCAAAGAATCGCGCTTGGTGATCCGCTGCTCAAGCGGCGGCGGCTTCGGGCACGCCCTCCAAGCAAAGCCATCTATGCTTTCTGTGAGGCCAATGGAGCATTATCGGGGGTGGGAATTCCGGGTCCTCCAGGCAGCCGACCGATACCGATAGCGCATCCTTCAGCCCTTCTGCCCGCATCAAGACGACCGAGCCGCATGTGGTGCAGAATGTCTGCTTCAGCCATTGTCCCGACGAGCCGGTTCTGCGCCAGGATCTGGTCTCGCCTTTCTGGCCGACGAGGGCGGAACCGGGGTAGATGGCCCGGTATGAGAACGCCGTTCCGGTGCAGCGCTGGCACTCCATGCAACTGCACGCATAGACGCGTCGCGGCTCGCCGGCGGGGACAAGTTCCACGCTCCGGCATGAGCAGGTCGCGGTTCGTTTCGTGTTGCTGCTATGCATTCGATGGCTCCCCGCTCTGGCGCGGCGAACCATTTCGAAACAGGGGTGCCAGAGATGCAAAATCATCTTCCATGCGCCCCAGCGAAAGTGCCGGTCGAAAGATCATATCCATGGCGCGCGGCATAGCCGCGTCGAGCCCTCGCTCCTCGCATGCCTCAAGCAGATGCTGGAAGGCGCTGTAGTGGGCGCCCAATGACGCCAGGGTCGCGTCGTCGCCGGCAAAACGGCGTGCATTCGTTCTATCCACCAGGTCGAACAGAGCGGCATCGACAACAGGCTTGAATCCGGAAAGATGGCTCCTGAACGTCGCCAGGTCGAGACCTTCGGCCTCGGCGACGGCCATGCCCTGGAGTGCTCCGAAGAGCCCGCCCCACATCTGCGTGAGCAGAGCAGTATCAAGCGCAGAGGCTTGGCCCGGCAGCTCCCCGACATAGCTCGTGGCGCCGCCGAGCGCGAACAGCAGCGGCTTGTGCTTCTCATAGACGTCGCGCGGACCCGAATAAAGCAGTGCGGTTTCGGGTTGGCCGATAAAATCCGGAGTGGCCATGATCGCCCCGTCCAGATAGCCGGCACCATGCCCCTCCACCCAGCGCGCTTCTTCTCGCGCCAGACGCGGCGATCCGGAGGTGAGTTGCACGACGGCTTTGCCGGCCAATGCCGAAGCGATGCCAACCCGCTTCAGCAAAGCGTCGCTGGCGGCATAGTCGAGAACATTGATGATCACGACGTCGGCCGCTCGGATTCAATCCTCCACTGACGGGGCGACCGTCGCGCCAAGGGCCGCCAATGGCTCGCACTTTGCCACGGTTCGATTCCAGACCCACGTTGGGTAGCCGCGGTCGAGCAGCGTTCGAGCAATGGACGAGCCCATTCGGCCCGCGCCGAGCACGCAGACATTCGATGTCATAATTACTTCTCCGATAGGCTGATGACCCTTTCGACGAGGGTCCGTTTTATGTTTGGCGCGCTCGATCGTAAGATATAAATTCTTGCTGCGTTGAAGAACTCCAATACCTGTTAGCGCGAAGCGCCGGCATGCTCCAACTTCCACATGTGGTAGAACGAGCTGTCTTTGTCGCTGAGCAATTCTCTAGGAGACCCCTGTTCAATAACTCGGCCCTGATGCAGAACAATAACGTGATCGGCAGACTGTATCGTGCTGAGGCGGTGTGCGATGATAACGATCGTCCTTTTGCCCCTTAGCTCGTTTATGCTAGTCTCTATTGCTGTTTGCAAAGCAGCGTCTAAGGCGCTTGTCGCCTCATCCAGGATCAAGATTTCTGATTTTTTTCTCAATGCTCGGGCAATAGCGATTCTCTGTCGCTGACCTACTGAAAAACGGTGACCTCGCCTACGGACTGGAGTATCAAGCCCATCCGGAAGGAGGGCAACAAACTCGTGAACCTGCGCTGCCCGCGCGGCATCTTGCACGCTGTCGCGATCCCAATCTTCTGCTCCATAGCTTATCACATCTAAAATAGTGTCCCCAAGAAGTTCAGCGTCCTGCCCGGCAAATGCGATCCGCTCTCTCCAGTCTGTTAACCTAATGGAACGAACATCTACCTCATCGACCGACATCGTACCCCGGGTGGGGTCAAAAAAACGGCACAACAGAGCTGCCACAGTACTTTTTCCAGATCCAGAAGAGCCGACGAATGCAGTCAGACGGTTCTTCACTATTTCAAAACTTGCGTCACAAATAGCTGCCGTGTCGCTACCCACGTAGGTGAAGCTCACGTTCTCAAATCGAATGCTCCTGGCCAGCCCACTGAATGCCCGTGACCCGCTTGATTCCTCCGGCTTTTGAAGCACGTCCCTGATATGATCCAGCGTCGGCAAAGCTCGGGACAATTCGACTCGCACATGATTCAGCATTCGAACGTGAGGCTGCAGTCGGTACAGAAGGACGAGAAAGGCGACTAGCGTACCCGCGGGGATACCCATGCTCCAGGAATAAGCTACGATAACCAAAAGAAGCGGCGCAAAAAGAACTTCCGTAATCGGGCCTATTATCGCGGCAGCTTTTTCCACGTCAACTGACGCTGCACGATCACGCGCTGCTATATTAGCGAATCTTCTAAACTCCCGCTTCTCTCGAGAAAATAGTTTAATTACCTTTAGAGCCTCCAACGATTCGATGAGCCTCGATGAGAGCTCTGCGCTGGTTTCTTTTGCGACAGCGGCTCGACGCCTCACTCTCCTAGTAAGAATGATAGTAACAATACCAATGAGCGTTAAACCGGCTAGGGAGACTACAGTCAGTCGCGGAGACAGAAGAAATAAAATTACGCAAAATGCAGTAATGGAGAACAGGCTAACTAATCCTTTCGCTACTGCAACCACGAACTCACCTGCGAGCCACGTCTCTCCCTGGACGATGTTGAACATTCGGCCAGAACTGCTACTGCTGACAAACTGAAAATCGGCACGAAGCAAACTGTCAAATAGTGACGCACGCAGGTCTAAAACAATCTTTTTGCTGATAATTAGCGCAACAAAAGAATATAAGTATTGAATAGCAGCTTTGCTTGCGAACAGGAACAATACACCAAATAGCAATGATAGCAAAACGGTTGTCTGATTAGCTGCCGGCCAGATATCTGTTGCGCGACCAAGTAAAGGGAATACTACAGCCACATCGGGCGATCGAAACAGGTAGGATATAAGGGGAACGAGTATCGCAACCCCGATGCCCTCAACTGCAGCAGAAGCTACGCCGAGCATGACCAGTGTTGGAAATGCCCACAAGTGTGGTCTCAGAAAGGATCTTAGGAAATATGCGTAGGCGCGGTTCACGATGTCGGTACCACGCCAGCAACGGCCAATCGTGCGGCTACCGCCCGGCGTCGGTCGTGCCTATCCGGAATACGCGGTTCAGTCTGCAATCCCTCCTCCGGCGATATTTCATGAAAATGGCGGATATGCTGTCTCTTGCTTTTGACGGGGTGATCTGAAGACGTCCAGCCGAACCAATCTTTCAGTCGGCGCGAGATCCCTCGCGTCAACGATCGCGCTATTCTCAAATTTAATGCGGATTGAGGATCGATCAATATCGTTCTCGCTAGAAGCGCCAGGCCTTGACGAAACTTCCCTTCACGCAGCGACCGCTCCGCTAGCCAGCTAGCGTTCTCGCCCGCCGCCCAGCGGAAGAGAAAGGCCGGGAGTTCGGGGTGCCGATTGCGTACTTCGCGCAGGACAATCTGCCGCGATTTAAACATTTTGAAGATATTGCTAGACATACTGCCATCCGAGAGGCGGTACCCCATGAGATAGAAATCGGCTATTCGTACCGTATATCGTTCCGAGATGGCGAGAAACGCCCTTGTGTCCTCTGCCCCTTGTGCTCCCCTGGCCCGAAGACTGGGATCAAATCCTCCTATCTCCAGCAGGCATTTCCGCCTTACCAATACCGCGCTGCCCCCGCCCATGAAATTGAACAAAACGAGCAATGGGTAAACGTACCCCTCATAGGGTGGGAAGTGTGGGCTTTTTATAATCGCTCCATCGGAATCGACCTCTCGGTACCTGCAGTAGACTATACCAGTGTCGGCGCCCCCGCGCTGCATGACCTCCATCTGCTTAGAAATCTTTTCACGGTGCCAGAGGTCATCCGCGTCGAGGAAAGCAACGTAATCGCCTTGCGCAGACGCGATCCCCGCGTTCCGGGCGACAGCGACGCCTCCATTCGCCTGATGTATCAATCGCACTCGCTTGTCGCGAGCAGCACACTCACGCACGACACTGGCGGTGGCGTCCGTCGACCCATCATCAACCACGATGATCTCAATTGAGGGCCATGTCTGCTCCGCTGCGCATCGAACAGCGTTTTCTACGAACCCACAGCCATTATGGACCGGTATCACCACGGAGACTAGCGTAGCGGATTCATCACTCAGATTGGCCATGGATCAACCGCACCTGAATCTAGTGGTGTATTTGCTGCCATCTTCGTGACATCAGCGTTCAGGAAATTCAAATCCAAAACCACACTACAATTCACTGGCTTCCCTGCCCTGGTATTGGTTTAGAAGCTCCGACCTAGCAAATCAGTCGCCTGCGAGAGGCGCGGCACCTGACGCCACCTGCTCAGCACGTCGATGGGGTCCCCGGGGATAACCTAGTGATGATGCTATCAGATCGATGTAAGCAGCTGGCGCGTGCTGGCCAGCCCACGCAAGGGTCAGAATTGCGCTCCTGAATTTCCCGCTTCTGTTTAGATCCCGCACGGCTGCCTTGATCATTTGCCTACCGTACAATCTTTTCCAAAAGCCTATGCCGTCTCTATAAGCTGCTTTATAGGATCGGTCGCTGCCGGTGTGCATCTTTTGGCGCCTTAAAACCAACAATGCGCTCCGCAGCATCTTTTGGTAATTACGTGACATGTTATAGTCGTGCTGGCGGTACTCGGCAACTATTTCGCTGTACACTTCGATCGGGTACTTTCGAGCAAGGCGCAGGTAAACGTCATAATCTTCGCAGGCTTCCAATCCCGGATCAAAACCCCCCTCCCGAACCAGGATAGAGCGATCGTAGAGTACTGTACCGTGCATCGCGATGAAATTGCCCCTAAGAAATGCTTTATAAGGATCGCCTTCGTATGCGGGCGACCGTTCCCACAGAGCAACTCTATCCAGCGACACCCCACGGTGCCCGCCACATACAAACGCGTATCCAGCCCGCGTGATGAGTGCCGCCACGCCCAGCTCGACTGCATTGGGCAACAGAATATCATCGGCGTCTAAAAACGTCACGTAGGCACCAGTCGACTTAAGCAACCCGGCGTTGCGCGCTGACGGCAATCCGGCGTTCCTCTGGTGAAGAACAATGGCATGTTCTAACTTGTTCGCTACCTCAAGCGAGTTGTCAGTCGACCCATCGTCAACCACCAGGATCTCGACATTTCGATAGGTTTGCCATCGAGCACTGTGAAAGGCATCTTGCAAAAAGGTGCCGTGGTTGAAGCATGTGATTACAATACTAACGAGTGGATCCCGCTCGCCCACGGTAAGCTTCCTCTCTATCTCTAGACGCACCTCGTATTCACGGCGCGCTCGAGCTCGTCAGACTACTGTACGCGCGGGCCAACCTTCTCGCGACTCGACTCATTACTGGGTGCCGATACCGCCAGAGTGCGCGCTGAAGTTTTCTCCACTCGTTTGATTGCTCCATCCCAACAGATATCATATGACCTTCCAACCAAACGAGAAACTGGTGCCGGTACTTATGAAACTCACCTTCTTGGTGTACGATTTGGCTGCTCGACGTAGACCTCTGTCGGTAATAGTCGCAACAGGCGCTGGAAACGTAAACAGGCGTCGAGGTGTATACCTTCGCCAGGAACACTTGGTCTGTGAATACCCGTTTGAATTCATCGTTCCAACCCCCAATTCGGTCGACAACATCCGATCTCACCAGCACAGAATTCATCGACGGCGACGCGCCTTCGCCCAAAGGGTACAACGCTGAGAGCAGAGCAGGAGGCCGCGCCAAGCTGTTCTGAGGTGCACCGACGAGCACAAACTCATCTTTGTCTTTGTCTTCAGCGCGACCCGTCCACCGATGCCAATATACCGTCGACCCAACCACCATACCGGCTTCTGCTATCATTTCAAAAATTGATAATTGTTGCTCCAGTCGATCTGGAAGCCAAACGTCATCGGCATCCAAGTATGCAATGTACTCGCCTGACGAATGTTCGCGCCCTAGATTGCGCGATGAACTCGCCCCCAGATTTCGATGCCCGAAATGCTCTAAGTATCGAATTTTACCCGGCGACTGCTCCGCGTAACGTTTGGCGACGTCTGTGCTCTCATCTGTAGAACCGTCGTCAATAAGCGCTAACTCCCAATTTGTGTAAGTTTGATCCAACACGCTCTCGACTGCCTCCTGTAAGAAGGAACCTGCGTTTAGAAACGGGGTTATGATCGAGACCAGGGGACGATGCGATTCCACCAAGTACTTCCGTTCCTGTTTGGCAAGTGGCGTTATGCTCGACATTTCCGAAGTGCCTCAATCATGGAGAGGTCCAATATCGGATGCGGGGTAGTATGCCGTTGGCAGTCCAGGAAAAGCAGGCTAAGCATTATAGCAAGTTGATGTGGTCTTCTCAACTAGGCGTGCAGTGGGTGCCAAGGATTGGAGGTGGAGCGAAGCGGAACCGAAGTGTTACCCGCGATACCTCAGGTGACGGCTATCTGAACCCATCCCCCCCGAATAGGAGGCCGCCTGCGAGCAGGTTGGCCAGATATCACTGACGTCTTTGCGGATGCTTTCGGATTGCAACAAGCACCGCGCTGTCGTCCAAGCTACATTCAACAGAACCTACCGCGGCCAGCGCGTTATTGGCATCCACCGAACCCCCACCCGGCCCAGGCCCTCTGATAACGAAGTGTCCTTTCTCACATGTGAAGTCCCACTTGTGCAGCTGCTTGTACGATTCCGTCTTACCTTCGTTTTCAGCATGATAAAGCACGACGAAACCATCATGTTTTGTGACCGAGAGCATTTGTTGTATTGCCTTGAGTGGACTAGCGGTGTGGTCTATACAATTCTGTCCATGAACAATGTCGAAACTGTAATCGCCAAATTGGGTGGTAAGGTTTTCGGCGTCACCAAAGACTGTTCGAACAATAGGTTGAATGCCAAAATCTCTCAGAACTTGATCATATTCTGATGCCAGAAGGTCAGTTGCAGTAATCCTGATCTCTTTCGAAGCATGCACTTTGCCGAGCTTCGTCAACGGGCCAGCCCCCACATCGAGTATGTGAACTGGGTTGGACGTCAACCTGTCGACATATCGCCCAACGTGATCCTGAATTGGTAAATTGGGGTCAAGACGTTCCTTGTAGTCCTCTGGCCAGAATGATCCCTGAGTGGAGAACCAGTGTCTCCAAAACAGAACTTCGTCTTTGAGCTGTTGGGATCGGCTGTCTCCCTCCAGCCAGCGCAGGATATTTCGTCCGAGCCGCCGAGCCCTAGTCAACACCGATGTCGATCTTCTCAGAGACCGTTCTCTAGCCATGACGGGACTCCTCGCGGTGAAGACGGTTTACGGTCCACTCTGGTCGCGTTTAGGCGTTGCTCGCCCTCGCCATGGCGTAAGCCCCTCCGGAAGTCAGGTCAAGTGCAACAAGCAGGTTGGGCATTGCGTTCCGCCATCCGGATCGGGATCCGAGATCGTCAGGTCCGAAAGGTCCCAGTCCTGCGGCCGGAGTGATGTCGACTTCGAGGTCCGGCTGCGGCCTCAGCCCTGCTTCCTCGTAGCTCCGCCCGACCAAGTCGATCGCCTTCTCGCGCAGGCCGGCCTCGACCGGAGCCGTCGGTTCCGGCCACGGTTCCGTCGACTCGCCGCCGCAGATCGCGATCCGGTAGGGTTCGCCGCTGCCCGAGTGCATCAATTGGCTGACGTTGATCTTTAACCATAGTCGCTCGCACGAAAGGCGTGTCGGTCCACTCCGTCCACGAGATCCTTTATCGAAAAGACGACATTGCGACCTCGGCAACCTCGTTCGAAATCTCGCTGCCGCAATGGACTTGATGGCGTAGCAGACGACATTGTCTGCAGGCGCGATGCCCGACACTTGGATTAACGGCCGCCAAACAAGACAAACTGTGCAGCCCTATAAGCTTCCGCTCGACGGCATCTGCTTTTCGATTTCCTTTAATATGTTGGTTGCGCGTGCGATGCGGCTATGCTTGGCCAGAAAGTCCGTCTCCGCCTGCAGCCCAATCTGATCCCGAAACACCTTGTTTTCGTGCAGGCGCTGAAGGGCTTTGACCCAGTCCGACCGGTTGTCTGGGGACACCAGAACGCTGTTAACACTATCCCTCAAAACTTCACGGATAACTGGCAGGTCGGAGGATACCGTCGGTTGCCGTGCGCCATATACTCGAAGATCTTGAGCGGCGACATTCCCTCAGCGATATTTCGACCGCCGCCCTGGCCCTCTACATTTCTGAGATAGGGCGCGAGTACTCAGAACTTCCGTTCGTTCTCTGAGAAGTACGCACCTTGAGAGCTATCGCCATCATGACAGGAGCTGCCAAATGAGGCGCAAGGAACCAGACAGCTGCGGTTTTGCTGCCGCGCTGCAGGCCATCGGCGGAAAGTGGAAAACCTCGCTGCTATGGGAACTGCACCTGCGGCCTTACCGCTTTGCCAAACTGCGCCGCTCGCTGCCTGGCGTCAGCGAAAAAAGTGCTCACGCAACAATTGCGGCAGATGGAAGCCGACGGGCTGATCAGCCGGCGCGCCTATGACGTAGTGCCGCCCCGCGTGGAATACTCGATCACGCCGCTCGGCTTTAGCCTGAACGATGCGGTGACGGCCATGTCGGCGTGGGGCAAGTACCACGAGACATGGAAATCGCACCGTAAAGCGGCCTGACGCGGGCAGCCTATGGAGGCTTTGGCCGACCGCCGCACGACATTCCTAGCTAGTCGATGCGCGGTCGCTGCTTGCCACGGCGGGCCAGAACATTGGCGACGATGAGCAGGATGATCGACAGTGCCATCATCAGCGTCGCGGCGGCGGTGATTGCCGGGCTCAGCTTCTCGCGCAGGCCGATGAACATCTCGAGCGGCATGGTGCGCTGATTGGCGCTGGCCAGGAACTGCACCACGACTACCTCGTCGAACGAGGTGACGAACGCAAAGGCCGCCCCTGACAGCACGCCGGGCAGGATCAGCGGCAGCATCACCCTGAAGAACGACGTAATGGGCCTTGCTCCGGAGATGGCGGCGGCGCGCATCAGATTGCGGTCGAAGCCGGAGAGGCTCGCCCCCACCGTGACGACGACGAACGGACTGGCGAGCGCGGTATGCGCCAGGATTATCCCGGCATAGGTGCTGGCGAGGCCAACGCGCGCATAGAACAGATACGAGCCGACGGCGGTGATCACCACCGGCACGATCAACGGCGACAACAGCAGCGGCATGACGATGCGGCGGCCGGGAAATTTTTCGTCGGAAAGTGCGATCGCCGTCAATGTGCCTAATATCGTTGCGATCAGCGTCGTCCCGAAGGCAACGATCAGGCTGTTGCCGATGGCTGCCTGCCAGCGCTGGGTTCCGAGCACGACCTCGTACCAGCGCGTCGAAATTCCCTCCAGCGGAAAGATGAAAAAGGCGCCGCTGTTGAACGACAAGGGAACGGGAATGAGGATCGGCACGAGGAGGAACAGGATCACCATGCCGCACCATAGCCAGAGCAGCGCGATGCGGATTCTTTCGCCAGTCGTTGGATAGGGAGACAGCAGCATGGCTACACCAGCTTGAGGCGGTCGAGGCCGAGGATGCGGGCGAAGATGCCGAACAGCGCCAGGGTGAAGACGAGCAGGATGAAGCTGAGCGCCGCCGCCATCTCCCAATTCAGTTCGACATTGACATAGCTGGCGATGAAATTGCTGATCAGCTGGTCGCTGGCGCCGCCGATCAGCGCCGGCGTGATGTAATAGCCGAGGCAAAGGATGAAGGTGAGCAGGCAACCGGCCATGACGCCCGGAAAGACCTGTGGAAGGTAGACGCGGCGAAACGCGGTGAACGGTTTTGCGCCGAGCGAATAGGCAGCCTTCATCTGCGAGGGCTGGATGGTGCGCATGACGCTGTAGATCGGCAGCAGGGTGAACGGCAGCTGGATGTGGGTCATGGCGATGATCAGGCCGATGCGGCTGTACATCAAATCGAGCCGGTCGTCGGCGAGACCGAGCCACAGCAGCAGGTCGTTGACCAGGCCGAATTTCTGCAGGAGCACCGTCCAGGCCGCGGTTCGCACCAGGATCGACGTCCAGAACGGCAGCAGCACCGCAACGATGAGGATTGCGGCGAGGCCCTTGGGCACGGAGGCGATGAGATAGGCGAGGGGAAAGCCCAGGACCAGCGTGGCCAGCGTCACGGCTGCGGCGACCAAAAATGTGCGCATGAACACCTGCACGAAGATCGCCTGTTCGGGTGGTACTCTTTCGATGCCGCCATCGGCATTCCAGCGCAGGTCAAGCGCGCTCAGCAGATAGAATGACGTCACGCTATGGGTGCCGCTCTCGATGACCGGCCATGTGCCCGGCGCCAACCAGAACGGCACCGCTTTCATCAACTCCAGCGGCGGCCGGTCGGCAGAATCCAGTTGACGCACCGTCTTGAGCACCTGGCTGCGCGCGCCGGGCAGGCGGGCGTTGAGGCTCTTGGCGAGTTCGTAGGCGGTGCCCTTGGCCTGATTGCTGCGGAGATCGGCGGCAAGGGCCAGGAACGCAGCATCGTCGGGCAGTCCGGTGCCGTTCCAGCCGCGCAATGCCTGGCTGGTCTGCGGCAGTGCGTTGGCAATCGTCGGATCATAGACGGCGCGCGACAGCAACAGGACGATCGGGATGCCGAAGCTCAGAGCCAGCAGCACGAGCAAAGGTGCTGCCAACGTCAGCGATCGCAGGCGATCGCCGAGATCGGCGCGGCGAAGTGCTGCCGCAACCGACTTTGCTGCGCCGGAATCGGCGGCCGACCAGTCGCGGCTTGCCCGCGGCCGGTCCAGTTTCGTGGGCTCGAGCGCCGACATTTTCTCTACTGCGCGAGCCAGGCGTTGAAGCGTTTGACCAGATCCTCGCCATAGTCGCCCCAGAATTCGGTATCGGCGACCAGGTAAGCGCTCATGTGGTCGGGTGCGTTCGGCAATTTCGGCAGGGCGTCCGGCGCGACGAAGGAGGCCGCATCGATGCGCACCGGCCCGTAGGTGATGTAGCTGGCGAGCTTGGCGTTGATTTCCGGCTGGCTGATATAGGCAAGGTATTTGTAGGCCAGATCCGGGTTCTTGGCGCCCTTCGGAATGGCGATCATGTCATATTCGAGGATCTGGTTGTTCCAGACGATCTTGAACGGCGCCCCGTCCTTGTCGATGGCGTTCTGGATACGGCCGTTCCAGGCGGTGGTCATCACCACTTCCTTGGATGCGAGGAGCTGCGGCGGCTGTGCGCCGGCATCCCACCAGACGATGTCCTGCTTGATGGCGTCGAGCTTCTTGAAAGCGCGGTTGACGCCTTCGGGGGTTGCCAGCACCTCGTAGACATCGGCCGCCGCGACCCCGTCGGCCATCAGTGCCCATTCGAGGTTCTGTGCCGGAAACTTGCGCATCGCGCGCTTGCCCGGAAACTTCGTCGTGTCGAAGATGTCGAGGACCGAGGTTGGCGCCTCCTTCAGCACGTTGGGGTCATAGGCAAGGACATCGCCATAGGCGTCGAGACCGACGCCGCAGTCGAGCGCCGAACCTTCGATGAACTTTTCACGGGGGGCGATCCTGGAATAGTCGAGCCGCTCGAGAATGCCGGCGTCGCAACCCTGCAGCACAGTCGCCGTCTCGACAGTCACCAGATCGATCGGCACGTTGCCGGTATCGACCATCGCTTTGACCTTGCCAAGATCGCCAAGATATTCCTGCTCGACGATCTTGATTCCGGTTTCCTTGCTGAACGGCTCGAACCATGCCTTGCGCTGGGCATCCTGCCAGGCGCCGCCGCTGGCCATGATCGAAAGTTCGTCGGCGAAGGCGGCATTTCCCATGGTGATGAATGCTGTGGCTGCCACGAAGGCGAACAGCCGGGCTTTTGTGATCTTCATTGTTCTTATTCCCCTGTTTTCGAGATGGAACCGCCCGTTCCGGCATTGGCCGGAAAGGCACGGCAGTCGGTGGGCGCGCAGGAAACCGTGACCGGCTCCCCGTTGCCTATGGTCGCTTCGGGGCCGACCTTGACGGTCAGCACCTGGCCGCTTTCCAGCCTGGCCAGAAGACGCTGATGGTCCCCGAGATAGATGCGGCCTTCGACCGTGGCGGCTAACGCATTTGCGCCGTTCGAAGCGGGCGCGAGCTTCAACCGTTCCGGGCGGATGGCGACATGGCAGGCCGCGCCTTCGGCGACGCCGATGGCCAGCGCGGCGACCGAACCGCCGCCGTACAGCGCGACGCGGCACTCCTTGCCGGAGACGCGCTCGACCTTGCCTTCCAGCGTGTTGTTCTCGCCGATGAAGCTGGCGACGAACGAGCTCTCCGGCGTGTTGTAGAGATCGTCGGGCAAACCGAGCTGGACAATCCCGCCATTGTTGAACACGGCAACGCGGTCCGACATGGTCAGCGCCTCGCTCTGGTCGTGCGTGACATAGACGATGGTGACGCCGAGCATGGTGTGCAGCTGCTTGATCTCGATCTGCATGTGCTCGCGCAGCTTCTTGTCGAGCGCGCCGAGCGGCTCGTCCATCAGCACCAGGCTTGGCTCGAACACCAGCGCGCGGGCAAGCGCGACACGCTGCTGCTGGCCGCCGGAAAGCTGTGCCGGCCGCCGGTCGCCGAACTGCCGCAGCCGCACCATGTCGAGCGCGCGGCCGACGCGGGATGCCACGTCCGCTTTGGTGGTCTTGCGGACCGAGAGCGGGAAGGCGACGTTCTCCTCGACGCTCATGTGCGGAAACAGCGCGTAGTTCTGGAATACCATGCCGATGTTGCGTTCGTAGGGCGGCAGCCTGTCGACCGACCGGCCTTCAAGCGTGATGACGCCGTTGGTCGGCCGTTCGAAGCCGGCAAGCATGTTGAGCGTCGTCGTCTTGCCCGAACCTGAGGGGCCGAGAAGAGTGAGGAACTCGCCGCGCGCCACGCTGAGGTTCAGCCGTGTCACCGCGAACGTGCGGCCGTCATAGGATTTCTCGACATCGACGAACTCGACAAATCCCCGGCCACCGGTATTGGGGCCACCAGCATTGGGGCTGCCGACGTTGACCTCCGGTGCCGGACCGGCGCTGTCGCGTGACAGGCCTGTCGCTTCGGCGGTCACGGGCGGAATTCCGTTGGGCGCCGGCAATGCCCGCTTGTCGAAACGAGGTGGTGCTTGCCGTCCATGTGCCGGTCTCGCTTGACGCTGGCCGCGCAAAGCGGCAAAACCAAACTTGTATGCTCACACAATCGATCGCTAAAGAACCATAGATGCAGACAAGTTTGCCCGTCAAGCGGCATTCTTCGGTGTTGTGTGAGATTTTTCAGCCCGGATTTTGGAATCAGGCACCGGACAAGCACTATTGTCCGGAGGATTGTCTTATGCTAGATGCGCCGGTAGCCAGAGCCTCAACACATCGAAACCGCCAATCCGCATGCTTCAGGACCTGCAACTCGCCTCGGAGGAAGGCCCAGTCTACCGGCGCCTTGCCGACGCTATTGCCGAACGGATTACCGCCGGCACGCTTGCGGTTGGAGACCGACTGCCGCCGCAGCGCGAGATTGCCCGCGCGCTTGGCATCAACGTCACCACGGTGACGCGGGCGCTGTCGACGCTGCAGCAGCGCGGCCTGCTCGAAGCGCGGCCCGGACGCGGCACCACGGTGGCTGCCCGCAATGGCGGCGAAGGACCCGGTTTCGTGTCGGCGCCAAGCGACGACAGCGGCGTCATCGACCTTTCCGTCAACCGGCCGGCAACCTCGGCCTATCTCGATGCCCTGGCCCTGCTGCTGCCGCGCCTGGCCAAGGACCGGCACTACGCTACGCTTCAGGATTATCACCCGCCCGAGGGGCCGCTGTGGGCGAGGGCGGCGATCGCCGAGTGGATGCAGCCGGTCGCCGGCGCCGGCGATCCCGGTCGGGTGGTGCTGGCGGCGGGCGCCCAGCATGGGCTGGATTGCGTGCTTGGCGCGGTGACCAGGCAGGGCGAGGTCGTGCTCGCCGACGAAGTGACCTATCAGGGCATCAATGCACTGTGCCGGGTGCATGGGCTCGATCTCAGAGGCATCGCCATGGACCTTGGCGGCATGCGGGCGGACGTGTTCGAGGCGGCCTGCGTGCAGCTGCGCCCGCGCGCGGTCTTCCTGGTGCCGACCCTGCACAACCCGACCACCATCACGCTGGGCGAGGAGCGCCGGCACGAGCTGGTGACTGTCGCCCGTCGCCATAATGTCCTTATCATCGAGGATGACGTCTATCGGCCGCTGGCGGACAATCCGCCACCGTCGCTTGCCAGTCTCGAGCCCGAATTGACGGTTCACATCGGCGCCTTGTCGAAATGCCTTGCCCCGGGACTGCGCCTCGGTTTTGTGATCGCGCCACGCGCCATAGCCGGCCAGGTCGCTGGGGCTTTGCGCATAAACTGCTGGAGCATCAGCCCTCTGACCGCGCTGATCGGCGCACGGCTGATAGAAGAGGGCTCGGCGGCGCGTATCATCGAAGCCCAGAAGCAGGAGCTTCGCCAGCGCCAGGCCATCCTCACCGAAATCCTCGGCCGCTACGATGTCCATAGCCACGCCACCTCGACCCATGCCTGGCTGCGCCTGCCGGAGCCGTGGCGGGGCGCGGGTTTCGCTCGCACCTGCCTGGAACGTGGCGTTGCCGTTCTTCCCGGCGATGCCTTCGCGGTCGGGCGCGAGCCGGTACAGCACGGGGTGCGCATCAATGTCGGCGCCGCGCGCTCGCTCGACGATCTGCGCACCGCGCTGAACACCATGGCCGAACTGCTCGCGGCCGGGCATCTGCAACTGCCTGGCTTCGTCTAGACCATGATCCCGAAAAGTGGGGGCCGGTTTTCGGAAAAGATCATGGTCAAACAAGAAGATACGGTCGTGGCAGCAGCGGAAACCGTTGAAATCGCCATTGTCGGCGCCGGCATTGTCGGATTGGCAACGGCACTCCGGCTTGCGGCCGAGGGGCGCGAGGTGCTGCTCATCGATCCCAACGAGCCGGGCTCCGGCGCTTCGTTCGGCAATGCCGGAACGATCGCCGAATATGCCTGTATGCCGGTCGGCAATCCGGCCGTTCTGCGCGCGCTGCCAAAACTGCTGCTCGATCCAGACAGCCCTTTTTCGCTGCGCTGGCCGGCTCTGTTCCAATTGGCGCCGTGGCTGGTCAGTTTTGTCAGAGAGTCGCTTCCGGCGGCCACTCGTGCCAATGCGCTGGCGCTCGCCGGGCTTCTGGCTGAGGCCCTGCCGGCCTGGGAGGAGATGGCGAAAGAGGTCGATATGGCCGACCTGCTGCGCCGCAACGGCTGCCTCTACCTGTATCGTCGCGAGAGCGGTTTCGCCAGGGCGGCCGGTGGCAGGGCGCTGCGCGCCGGGTTTGGCGTGCATCAGGAGGTTCTGACGCCGGCAGAGGTGGCCGCGCTGGAGCCGAGCCTGCCGACGACCGGGGCCCGCGGACTGTACTTCCCGGATTCGATGAATGTCACCGATCCAAAGACGCTGATGCGGCGGCTGCTCGATGCCGCAACCGCCCGCGCCGTGTCGGTGGCACAGGCCGCTATATCAGGGCTGCAGGTCGAGGCGGACGGTGTCAGGCTCAGCGGTTGCGGCCTTCGCGTCAAGGCGAATACGGTGGTGATCGCCGCGGGTGCGCAATCGCGGGCGCTGGCCATGCAGGCAGGCGACGGCATCCCGCTCGAGACCGAACGCGGCTATCATCTCGAATTCCCGACCGAAGCGCCTTTGCTCAATCGTCCGGTCTGTCCCGTCGATCTCGGCTTTTACATGACGCCGATGGCCGGCCGGCTGCGTGTCGCCGGAACCGTCGAACTCGGCGGGCTTGCAGCGCCGGCAAATCCGCGCCGGCTGGCGCTGCTGGATCGCGGTGTCAGGCAGTTCTTCCCCTCACTGGGCCGGCCCTCATCCGAATGGCTCGGGTTCCGGCCGTCGCTGCCCGATTCCCGGCCCGTCATCGGTCGGTCACGTGGCAGCCCCAGGGTGATCCATGCCTTCGGCCATGGTCATCTCGGCCTCACCCTGGCGCCGATCACCGCCCGCTTGGTCGCCGACCTGATTGCTGGACGCGGCGATCCTGACTGCCTCGCGCCCTTTGCGGTGGGCCGCTTCGCTGCTTGACGCTAGGTCGGCTCCGCCGCGGCAGCGTAGCGCGTGAGCATTGGACAGGCAGTTCGGCGACATTCAAGCAGAAACCCGCCCCGGTCTCCGGAGCGGGTCTGTTGCCTGAGGCGGAACTCAACACATGTCCGCAGCCGCAAGGTCACCTCGCGATGCTGAAGATCTGGTTAACCCGCCATATTTGATTCAAATCCAGCTGTGGATGTTCGCCTTTGGGTAAATCGAAATGGGCCATCGTTGTCCAGCGGCGGGCAAAAGGAGAATCCATGACCAGTGACTTTGCCGCAGCCCACCTCCATCTTGAACGAGCCTGTCACTATTTGCGCGGCGATGACGAGACGAGCAGCGCGGCGCGCGCCGCCCTGGACATCCTGATCGATGCAATTGTCGCAGCCCAGTACAAGCGTCCGCCCGCTGACGTGGTGGAATTTCCCAGAACGGCAAAGCAGCGTTAGTCGGCGAAGCGCGGCGCATCCGCAAGATTAATGCGCCGCTTCAAGTTCTTGTTTTCATACATGTCGTTGTGTTGACATGTCGTTGTCTTGATACTGCTGCGCGCCCTCGGGTCAGGCCCGAGGGCATGCCCTTGGGCGACATGCAGTCGCGGGCGAAACAAATGGAGCGGGATGGCCAGTTCAAATTAAACGCATCCCGCTTTGGGTCCGCCGCACCTCTCCCAATGGCTGATGCTCGGCAGCAGGAGCTACCGACGACGGCGGATTGACTCTTACTCTGCGCTCGTGCTGATGTTGCAGTGCAACATAGGGCAGCGGGGGCTAACTGGTGTTTATTGGGCAGCAGCAGTATTCAAGCGCGACGCCGATATGGAACGTTGGTCGCAGCAAGATCACGAAAGTCAGAGGACGGGACGATACATTTGACGGATTGACCGCATTTGCCCCGTTCTGGGCAATGGCGGCGATCTTCAGTATCGCCGGTGATATCTACTCCATGCTTGGCTACAAGGGGCCGCTGTTTGCCGCTCTGAGCTGGTCGGTCGTCCTGTTCAGCCTGCTACTCCTGCTGTACCCGCGGCGAACCGAGTTCTTGATCGGGCTCGTGATGGTATCGCTTGTGCTGTACGCGCTGCGCATGCCGGTCGCTTCGAACAACAAGACGATCACGGCGGTGATGAACGGGGCTATCCTGCTCAGTGCGGCAGTGCTCTATCTGCGGGCCGCCGGCCGCGGCGCCGCGCTGGCCCGGATGGAGCTTTATCAACAGATCCGGATCGTCGCCCGGGCGCTGCTCGCCATCATGTATTTCTACGGCATCTTCCACAAGATCAACACCGATTTCCTCGATCCTTCCGTGAGTTGCGCGGTAGGCCTCTACGCTCCGCTGGCTCGTCCGTTCGGCCTCGAGGACAATCTGTTTGGCCGGTATCTTGCGATCTTCGCCACCTTCGTCATTGAGGCGATCGCGATTGTGTCCCTCTACTGGAAGCGCTATTTCGCCGTGGGGTTCATCCTCGCACTCGTCTTCCATTACGTGATCCCGATCTCGGCCTATTCCTGGTACATGGACTTTTCCAGCCTGGTGTTCGCGCTGTATGTGCTGAGCATCCCCACGCCCGCCAGCGAGGCGCTCTATCGCACCTCGCTGGAGTTTACCAATCCGCTGCGCGAGACGTTCGGCCGGGTCGGGATCTTGCTGCCGGGCGCGGCCGTGATGCTGGTCGCGGTCACTCTGGTCATTGTGCTCACTTATGCTTTTCCCGGGCGCTCCTTCGACATGATGGTCCACTCCGTCTGGATCCTCATTTGGGGGGTAGTGGGCGGCGCGGCGATGGTCGTGCTGTCCTATGTGGCCCTGCAGAACCTGCCTTGCCGGACCGTCTCCTCGCCGCGCCAGCCGCTCTGGGTCTATTTGGTGCCGGGCCTGTTCTTCCTCTCCTGCCTGTCACCCTATGTCGGGCTCAAGACGGAGAGTTCCATCAACATGTTCAGCAATCTGCACACCGAGGCCGGCCAGACCAACCATCTGCTCTTTCCCAAGCCACCATACATGTTCAACTATCAGAACGAGGTGGTGAAGATCGTTGATTCCTCCGAGCCCCATCTCGTCCGGCAGTCGCGGGCGGGCAATCACCACGTGCTCCTCGATGTGAAGAAACAACTGCGCCGGAAGCCGGAGGCTTGGGTGACGTACGTGAAGGATGGCGAGACGATTACCCGCGCCAACGCCTCGACATTCGCAGGCGAAATGCCCAGCCTCCTCGAACGCAAGTTGCTTATGTTCAAGCTGGTGGATTTCTCGCGGCCGAAGGCCTGCACCCACTGAACGCCGCTTTCACGAACGAACCTAATAGATGTCGACGGGCAGTCGACCTAAGCGCGTCGCGTTTGTAAGGGACACGCGTCGCTTTAAGTTCATGTCGTTATCGCAAAACCGCTGCGCACCCTCGGGTCAGGGTCCGAGGGCATGCTTTTGCCGTTCGAGATCGGCAGGGATCAGCGAGCGGCCGCGAAGCCGCAGGGTGGCCCGGCGTCCGAGCTTGAGCGCCGGATAGATCAGCCGCGCGGCCGTCCTGTTTGAGAGAATCCTGCGGTTGAGCCAGCCGAAAAGCGTCGAAGAGGAACTGAGGATCGCCAGGAGATTGATGGCTTCCTCGCCGTGGTAGACGCGGTCCTCGAAAACGAAGAGCATGCCCTCATTCAGGTCGAAGCCCTGGCGCTGAAACTCGGCAACGCGCGGGTCGCCGGAGCGCGCGTCGAGCAGTTCGACAGGACCGACCGCGTCGCGCAGCCGGGCAAAGCGGACATAGCTCTGGCAGAAGATGCAGTCGCCGTCATAGACGATAAGCGCCGTCTTGCCGGGGGGCTTCATTGCAGCGTCGGATCCTGACTGTGCCCGGTCGGTGCTTCTACGGAGCTATCGATCGCGCAATTGCCGTAGAACGCGCAGCCGGAGACGACGGGCAGATTGCTGAAGGCGTCGAGGATGGCGACGAGCACCAGCCCGACAATGCCGAGCATCAACATTTTCTTGTAGGCGGACAAGTCGCGAAGCATCTTGGTCCTTTGCTGCTTGAATCGGACCTGGTCGATCCGAGGTCAAAGCGCGATCGATTTCAACAGCCGGCCGCCTTTCGCAAAAACGGTAACCGGCGCCGGTCGACGTTTCCTATTGAAAGGCCTTGAACTGACACATCGGCACTACCCCGATATTGTGCAGCGCAACAATGGGTGAAGATCGGCGGAAAATCAAGCGGAATGCTGAATTTTAGTCTGCGCGGTCTGGGGTTCAGGGACGCGGCAAACGCATGGATTTCAACTTATCAGGACCAGCGCAAACGCGAAACGGAGCTCCAGCTGGTTCTCGCCAAACTGGCCGCGCGCATTGCTCGCGGCGCCGCCGTCGTCGAATACCTTGGCGAATTCGATGCGCTGCTGGATGATGGCGGGCCCTACATCAGCCCGGAACTCGGTGGAACGAATGCCGCGCGCGCCGCGCTCCGAGGCGCGGGGCACTCGCCAGGTTACGAAGGTCTTGCGCCCCGCGACTGACACCCGTAACATGGGGTTGCAATCACGTCGAAAGGTGGTCAGGCCGAGTTCGCATCCCTCGGGAGCTAGGTCGATGACCAAGGTACGGTGCTCACCGTTCAGAGGGCAGCAGCCCCAGTAGCGCGAGGCCAAGGCGTGAAACCATTTGGCAGGACCCGACAGTATGTGATGCCTGAGAGCGCCTGGGGAGTTCGCTACGCAAAATGTAGAATGTTTGCCCATCGCCTCTTGCCGAAAATCGTCAAGAAACGATTGAGGCGGCTGATGAGATATGACCGACCCGGCGTCGGAAGGGTGCGTTTTGGCGACTTTGAGCGGACCGATCCGATCAGTCGAAATTTCGGGTATGATCGCGGAACACCAATCGATCGTATCTACATCGAAAGATTTCTGGCGGAACACGCGTCAAGCATCCACGGTAGAACGCTTGAAGTCGTCGACGACGACTACACGGCTCGCTTCGGAGGACCGAGAACGACGCAGCGTGATATCGTCGACTTGCGCCCTGAAAATACCCGCGCGACGATCGTCGGCGACCTCACGAACCTGGGCGCAGAATGGAACGATAAGTTCGATGCGATCGTACTGACCCAGACTCTGCATCTCATCTTTGATCTGCAGAAGGCCGTTTCTGCGCTCTTCCGGCTTCTCAAGAGCGGTGGAACCGTACTTGTAACGGTGCCAGGCCTGACGCCCATTGATCATCATCAGGAATATGAAACCTGGTATTGGTCGCTGACGGAAGCTTCCGCTCGCCGATTGTTCTCGGATGTCTTTGGGGCGGACTCGACGCATATTGCTGTCTATGGAAACGTCTGCTCTGCGGTATGCTTTCTCGAAGGTATTGCTGCGGAAGAGCTCAAGCCAGAAATGCTACACGAGCAGGATTATCACTTTCCTGTCACCATCGGGATATGCGCCACAAAGGGCTAATAGAATGGCTTGGACGCTCAAGACAAGGTTGCGCCGCGTTTTGCGTCGCTGCGTCTTCAAGCCGGTGATCCTGATGTACCATCGCATCGCTGCAACGGACCTGGACCCGTGGGAACTCGCCGTTTCGCCAACCAATTTCGAGAAGCAGGTGCGGGACCTCGCAAAGACGAGACGTGTGCTGCCGTTGCACGAGTTCGCATCGAGGCACATTGAAGGAAGCCTTCCACCTGACGCTGCAGCCATTACTTTCGACGACGGCTACGCGTGCAATGCCTTAATCGCGGCGCCTGTCCTGGAAACGCTCGGTCTTCCAGCTACGTTCTTTCTGGTAACGTCCATGCTCGGGAAAACCGACGAGTTCTGGAACGATGCTCTCGAACGGGTTATCTTCGATCCTAGGGCCGCAGGACCAGCCTCCATCGTCGTCGCCGGTCGCGATGCTCATGTTGATCTGGGTGAACAGGCCGATGACTATCAATTGGGCCGAGGGTGGCGAGCTATGCACGAGCCGCCTCGAACTGCGCGCGAGCAGGCCTATCTCAAGCTTTGGAAGGTTCTGAAGCCGGCCTCTTTTGATGTGCAGTACCAAGCAATCGTATCACTCGCTCGCCAGGTCGGCAGTGACTTGGCGCCTCGAACCAGCCACCGACCCATGAAGATTGATGAAGCCCGAATGCTCTCGCGAAGGTCGCGCTTGGACATTTCAGGTCACACGGACACCCACGTTTCCCTCCCATTGTGGGATCGGCACATCCAGCTGAAGGAGATCCAAAAAAGCTGCCGGACGTGCGAGGACCTGTCGCGCCGCCCATGCACCACATTCGCCTACCCCTATGGCGACTATTCCGACCTGACCATCGAATGCGCAAAAGAGTCGGGGCTGGTCTGCGCCGTGTCGGCCTACCCCAGACCTGTGGCGAACACGGACCTCCCTCTGGTGCTGCCGCGGATCATGATGACGAACGAGAGCATTGTCGGATATCTGGACGCAAATTGATGTATAAGCCCATTTCGGCGAGCGCGGTCGCGGCGTCATTGTTCAGTTCGTGATCTGGCCTTCAGTCGGGTCGAGATCACGCCTGTCTCCACGATCGGAAGTACGAAATTCTGCGCCATCACGGCTTGGCAGATCTGCTTCTTGAGCAAAGGGCCCACCGAGCGCTCTCGTAGAAACCTTGTAAAAGATGAGATAAGTTTCTTCTGAACTATTAAATGTGTGGTCGCTCCAAAAACCATAGAAAACGGAGCTCTTTTGAAGTAAGTCGACAACACCTCTCTTAAGTACCGCTCGATGATCATCTCCCTAACACGTGCACTAGAGAAATTCTGGTCAAGGAGGACTTCCAATTGTCCGACCTCGGCTCGCTCGGGGCGAACGACGGCAATGAAAGACCTGATGCCTGGACCAAGCTTGATCTGCGGAATGGCTCCGGGAATTTCGGACGACCCGCGAGGCCACACTTCCGACAATGCCGATGGTGTCGGACGCATTAGCGGTAGCGGCGAGACGTTCTGTATGGTCCAGCACGTCGTTCACGAAAGAAGGCCCGCAGTGAGCAATCGTGCCAATTTTTTCTAAGAACTCTTGAAGGTGAGGTTTCAGTGTAGGCCAGCAGGTTTCCCAATTGGGCCTGAAGTCGCCTAATCCGATGGGAATGGCGTCGAACAAGGCTGCTCCGATATCAGAAGCTGCCAAGGGCTCGGCAGGAAGAACTTGCATTCCTCTCAAGACGCCCTGGAGTGAGTGCTTGCGTGCGATTGCAAGACCCGCCAACCAACTGGCAAAGCGATATGCCGCAGCGGGGAACTCTGCAGGGGATACGCCTTCGGCATACATGGGATGGGGTCTTGGAACTCGGGGATCGGGGCCGTGCCCGCGGGCGATGACGATGAGACCGTCTCGAAACCCCTGCTCGTAATAGGTACTGAGCGAGGATTCTGTTTGGCGATAAAAGGCCACGAACTCATCAACGCCCCTGCAGAGGGCGCCAGACCGGATGACACGTTGCCAGAGATCCCAGTCTGCGCAGCCCATCAATGTTTCATCAAAACCGCCAAGCTCGTGAAAGGTCGAGTTTTTCAAAATGCATGCATGGACCATAAACGTTGCGTTGATGCAAGGCGATGGAATAAGTCGCCCCCGGGCAGGTGTACCTGCGATCGATTCTGGCTGCGGCTCCCGCACACGCGAAGGCCTAAGGCGTGCACAAGATGCACATCCTGGCCGGCAACGCGCAATAGGGAGCCAAGGACATTAGGAGCGAGCCAGTCGTCGCTGTCGAGAAAGAGCAACCAATCTGCCTTTGCTTTTGCCGCCCCTGTGTTTCTGGCCGAAGCAGCACCTCGCTGTGCCTGCAACCAGAGCGAAATTCTGGGGTCATGGGACGCGAGATTCTGAAGCACGGCGGGTATTCCATCGGTTGACCCGTCGTCAACGAGAATGGCTTCCCAGTCGGCGAGGGATTGCGCCTTAAGTGAAGCCACCGCTTCGAGGATTAGCATGGGCTGATTGTGTACGGGATGACTATGGAAACCTGCGGCATAGTGGTCCTGTCCAAGGCATCCGGACGCTCGTGACCTTTTGAGGATATCGCGAACAGGATGGTGAGGCGCCTTCGCGGCGGCCATTAGTCCGTAGAAGGTTAACTTTTTCTGGGAGCGGTTCAACATGGCAAAAGGCAGCTCAGCGGCCGATGGTGCGTCGAGGGAGTATTCCGGCGTGTGGAGGTAGCCACTTAGATCCCGCGCGAACGCCAGGATCCGACTCTCCGCGGCCGCATCGATCATCACAACAGCTGTGGAGCCTCGCCGACGTCCGAATGGGGTCGCGACTTGCCCTGCCTCCGAAACTTGAATGTCGCCAACGGGTCAGCAGCGCTGGTCGCGCGCATGTCGGATTTTTGAACGGAAAACGGCCCCCGAAGGCCTCGGAAGGGCTCTTTCCGGATGTTGACGCCCCCTACGAACATGTAGGCGTAGAAGCCGAATGGCATCGCCCGACTGAATGGGACTATCGGCAATCCGGAGCATCCGAGCCAATTCGCACTTGCCACAAAGTATGATGCGGTGCACAATCGCCATCGAAACCGAAGGACCGGGCCGGCCGATAAGCCGTATCCAGGAAACGCTGAAGTTGAACCTGCCCATACGTGAGACCTGGCTGGACACCGCCAAGGGCTTGGGAATCACCCTCGTCGTCATGGCCCACGTCCTCGACCACAGCACCTGGCGATGGGCGCACCCGATTTACTTTGCGGCATCGCTGTTCTTCATGCCGTTCTTCTTCATTATATCAGGCTACCTTTTTGCCGTGACGGAGAGGAAGGCGCTTTTCCGCAAGCGCGTCCAGGGCCTGCTCATTCCCTATGTGATGTTTCTCGGCGCGATCATGGCGAGCGTGCTCGTTGTGGACTTTTTGCGCGGGGACACCCCGGCGCCCTGGCAGATCAGGGAACTCATCACCGACGCGCTGCTGGGCGGACGGCACCTGACGCGCGAACTCGGCGTGTTCTGGTTCGTCACCTGCCTCGTCGCCACGCAACTTGTCTATAACGAGGTCGCGATCAGGACCAGCGGGCCGACCGATCCCGGCATGCTGGTCTTCGTCGGCGCATCCGTCGGCCTCGCCTATTCAATCCAGGCCTACTGGCAGGAGGTGCGCGCGCCGCTGGCTCTGACGAACGTGCCGCTCGCGATCGGCGCATTCTGGTTCGGACATTTCCTGCGCGAACGCGGCATGAGCGCGCTGTGGTCGGCGGTGTTTGTCGTGGCGGTTGCCGGGGTCGCGCTCGCGGCGGCGCGGACGGGTTCCGACTTTACCTTCAGCATGAAGAACGCCATCTTCGGCCCGCCGCTTCTCGGCCTGCTCGTTGCATTGGCGATCTCGACCTTTATCCTCGGCCTCGTCCGCTTCATGGCGATGCCGAGCTTGCGCATCGCTCCGCTGGCGGAAATCGGCGCAGCCTCCCTGGTGATCATGTTCGTCCATCAGTTCGTTCATTTCACGCTGCGGGACTTCGGAATGTCTTCCGAGTTGGTGCTGATCGCCCTGTCGCTCGGACTTCCCTATCTGCTCTATCGCGGACTGAGATCGTCCCGGATACTGTCGCCCTGGTTCATCGGAAGCGGAGACCTGGCGCTCAGCATCCAACTGATGAGGCGAAGCCTCGCCTTCCGGGCAGGCTGAGCACGAACTCGTCCGGTGACGGCAGCCGCAGGCGATTTCCTTCCGGATCGGAGATCCTTGTCGGACGGCAAGCTAGGGTTGCTGGAAGCCGCTAGCGGACCGATGGCCAATCAGTCCCTGCGGCCACCATTAGCAGGCGATTTCCTTCTGGATCGAAGACGTCCAGCGCCCGCTCCGCCTGCCTAGCGGGGATGTTGGCATGGCGTAGCCGCTGCGCGACCGCTGCCATATCCTCCTGGGAAGGAAGCACGACTGTGAAATGCTCGAGCCCCGCCGAGCCGGGCGGAGGTTCCTTCAGTTCGGCGCCGGCCCAGATGTTGAATGCGACCATGTGCCGGCGTTCGTCGGTCCCGCAGTCAAACAATCCGAACGATCCGGACTGGATGTGCGGCTTGAAACCAAGCACGCCCAGATAGAACGCCATCAGCGTTTCGGGCGAGCGTGCGCGCATATGGACGTGGCCGATGAAGGCATCCGCCGCCAGCGGGGCTTCGACACCATCCGCACTGTCGAGCTCGAGCAGCAACCGGTCGAGGTCCAGCGGCTCGAGGCCGGAATGCGTGGTGCCGTCCCTGGCAACAAGCGCGACGCTGCCGTCCGCCGTCACCGCGCTGGATGCAAAGCGATCGGGCGTATCGAAACAGACCTCGATGCCGTTGCCGGAAAGATCGGAGACGTACAGGGATTCTGATACCAGGTGATCCTGGGCGCCGTGCCTGACGCCGGACGCCCGAAGCCGGGCGGCAACGCGGGCCAATTCCTTGCGCGTCGTCACGTGGACCGCAACATGAAAAAGGCCGCGCGACTTTGGCGGCAGGGCGGTCGTCGCTCCGGTGTGCAGCACAATCAGGGATTTGCCGTCGACGCCGAGATCGGCCGTCCCGCCATCATTGGCGAGGACAGCGAGACCGACCACGTCACGCCAGAGCGGCAAGGCAGCTGGAATATCGATGACGCGCAGATGAACCGGGCCGAGACGGGTGGCGTTGGCGAGCAGATCTTCGCTTTTCATCGAACACCGTCCGGATTGCGGCCTGAGAAGATTAACCGCGAACGGTATAGCTGTCTTGCGCAAAGTTCGGGTTGACCGCTCCTGGGTGGGCGGGCCAGTCGAGGCATCCGAGTACGACCCGGGTTACACCTTCCTGGCCCCCTGTTCCCGCGAGAGCGGCGGGCGTATTCTCGCGGTCCGACGGGTCGAAATCATCAGGGAGGAGATTGCGATGGCTGAGGCAACGCGCCACGACGCCTGGCAGGCCGGGGATAGCTACGACCTCTATATGGGGCGATGGAGCCGTCAGATCGCTCCACCGTTCCTGGATTGGCTCGATCCGGCGGAGGGTCTGGACTGGCTGGAGGTGGGTTGCGGAACCGGGGCGCTGTCGGCAGCCATCCTGGCCCGTTGCAATCCCAGGAGTTTGGTGTCCATAGACCCATCGGAGGGGTTTCTCGCCAAGGCGCGGGCAAACGTGCCGGACAAGCGTGTCGCGTTTCTCGCAGGCGATGCGCAGGCCCTGGCAGTCGAATCGGGCAGCAAGGACATGGTCGTGTCGGCGCTTGTTCTCAACTTCGTCCCCGACAGGCAAAAGGCGCTCGCCGAGATGCGGCGAGTGGCGCGCCCTGGAGCGACGATCGGCTTCTATGTGTGGGATTATCCTGGCGGCGGGGTGGAATTCATGCGGGCCTTCTGGACCGCTGCAACGGCGCTTGACCCCGGTGCCATCGACCTTACCGAGGACAGGCGTTTTCCATTTTGCACACAAGATGGATTGACCGATCTCGCGGAGAAGGCCGGCCTGGGCTCCATCGACTCCACCCGGATTGAAATGCCGGCCGTGTTCAAGGACTTTGAGGACTACTGGCACCCCTTCACCCTGGGTGCGGGACCGGCGCCCGGCTACTGCATGAGTCTCGACCCCGCTGCTCGCCAGAGATTGATGGAGAGGCTCCGCGACAGTCTGCCGCGCGGCGAGGGCGGGTCCATTCCCCTGAAAACCAGAGCCTGGGCAGTCAAGGCGAAGGTGCGCTGATGACCGGCAGCCCATGTCGCGCCAAACCGGCAGGCGGCCAATCATAGACTGCCGGCGCAAGTTCGGGTTGACCGGCCTTGTGCGCGAAGCGACTATTCGTCTGGACAGACGAGATGCAGATTGCGCGAGGAGATTACGATGGACGAGCCCGATCGCTGGCGTCACATGTCGAGCGCGCCAAGGGATGGCAGCCGAATCCTTGTCACGGTTCGGCCGTCTGAACAGGGGCCGGCGGAAGTCGACCTGGCTTACTGGTCTCGAGCCGACCAGTTCGGCAGCGAAGGCTGGCGCGCTTCCGACTCCTCGCCCGGACGCGTGGTTGAATACGCCGAACCCGAGCTGAAATGCTGGATGCCACTGCCGACAGCCAATCTGAGCAAGGGTTCATTGCCGAGCCCCTGGGACGAAGAAGATGTCCCGCTGCTGGATGGGTCGGGGATATGAGGCTGAGCGCGAAGGGGAGTTTTCACCGTAAAAAGGCCATTGGGATCGAGCCGAAACCCGCTGTCGTGCTCACCGGCGCCAGAACGAGTTGCTTATCTCTGCTTCGATCTGCGCCAGCCTCAAGCCGATATCGTCGGTCAAGTTAAGTGCATTTTTCATAGCGATGCGCGGTTTGAATGGATGCAGTCGCCGGAAAAAATCACGCCCAAGTCGCGCGATCAGCGCGCATGCGCGGATCGCGGTGGTCCGGAAATCGAACGAGCGGACCGTTGATACCCGGCAGGCCCGCTGCTTCTCGAGATAATGCGTAAGTGCAATATCGTGGCGTAACGGGCCGCCGCGCGGCTGCTCATTTTGACCGGGATCATTATGCCAGATGGGCCATTCGGACGAATTCGGGCGTAGCATAGTGTCCTCCTGAAATAAGGGCTGCTCGTCCGGACAATCTCCACCACCGCCGTGAGAGGCGCGTTGGAGCCAGCGTGAAGGATTCGTGAAAACGCCAGGCCGATGAAAATGACGGTTGAATTAGGGGCAACTACAGGAAAGGATCGCAACCAAAGTTGTGGCCGTGGGCGGACCCGATGTCGCACTCTCATCTCTGTCTGCTTGGCGGTTTCGACTTCGCCGGAGGCGCAGCGGCGGTCCCGGTTTTCAGCCGCAAGGCGCGCGCTATGTTGGCCTATCTCGCTCTGCAATCCGGACACTCCCAGTCACGCGAGAAGCTCGCAGCGCTTTTGTGGGGCGGCAACGGTGAGGCCCAGGCGCGGATGAACCTCCGGCAGGCCCTATCGGCTATCAGGAAAGGGTTGGACGGATCCGATGGCCGAACGTTCCTCACCGACGGCGACAGCATTACCCTCAATCTCGACGATCTTGATTTCGATGTCGTGCGGTTCGAGGCGCTGGCCGCCGGTTCCGAACCGGAGCAACTCGAACAGGCGCTTGTCGTCTATCGCGGCGACCTGCTCGACGGCTTCGGCCTGAAGGAGGAGCCGTTCGAGGATTGGCTGCGGGTCGAGCGCGAGCGCCTGAGGGCGATGGCCGTCGCGGCACTTGACAAGCTCGTCGCGCATTACTGCACTGCGAACGATCCTGCCTCATGCGTGCGCTCGGCAACGCGCCTGCTCGCCATGGAGCCGCTGAGGGAGGATATCCACCGCGCCCTGATGCGAGCCTATGCGGCTCAGGGCCGGCTCACTCTCGCGCTGAAGCAATATGAAAATTGCCGCGGTGCGCTGCAGCGCGAACTGAACCTGCAGCCCGAGCCGGAAACCCGACATCTCTATGAAGACCTGCGGACGCGCCGCATGGCACCGCAAGCCGCCTCCCAGGCAGCTGCCTCGGCGTCGTCTTCCCAGACACCGCCACCGTCGCCAGCCCGAACCGGCGAGCGGCCGGCGTTCCGGGCCGAGCCGATGCGCCCCGCGACCCATTACGTCAAATCGGCCGGGATCAACATCGCCTATCAGGTGACCGGCGACGGCCCGCTCGACCTGATCTATGTGCCTGGATGGGTCTCCAACCTTGACCTTGCCTGGTCGTCGCCGCGGCTTTCGCATGTGCTCCATCGCCTCGGCGCCTTCTCGCGCCTGATCCGCATGGATAAGCGCGGCACGGGGCTGTCCGATCGAAATGTCGGTTTGCCAACGCTGGAAGAGCGAATGGAAGACATGCGGGCGGTGCTGGATGCGGTCGGCTCGAAGCACACGGTTCTGTTCGGCGGCTCCGAAGGCGGCCCCATGTGCATGCTGTTCGCGGCGACCTATCCCGAGCGGACAGCGGCTCTCGTCCTCAACGGAACCTATGCCAGAGGTCGATGGTCGAAGGATTACCCCTGGGCAAGGACAAGCGAGCAGGTGGAAGAAGATCTGGCCGCCGTCGAGAGACAGTGGGGGGAGCCGGCAGATATGAGCAACGCCGCGCCCAGCCTGATGAATGATAGTTTCGAGAGAGAATGGTTCGCCGCGTATCTCAGGAATTCGGCCTCGCCTGCCGACGCGATCGCGCTGTGGCGCTGGGGCACCGAAATCGATGTTCGCGCCCTTCTCCCAGCCATTCACGTCCCGACACTGATCGTGCAGACGGCAGGCGACCGCTGGGCAAAGCTGGAAGAGGGGCGCTATCTGGCAACGCAAATCGAAGGCGCCAGATACATCGAGCTTGCTGGCCGTGATCACGTAATCTGGGGCGAGAATTCCGATCGGCTTGTCGACGAGATCCAGACCTTCGTCACCGGCGCCTTGCCGGCAGCGCCGGGCGAAGGGGTTCTGGTATCGGTGCTGTCCCTGGAGATAGCCGGCCCCCCTTCTAGTGTCGGCGCAGATCTGATCGAGCGATACGCCGAAGAGATCCGCGGCGAACTGCTCGCTGCCGAAGGCAGACAGATCAGGCGCTCCGCAAGCGGATTTTTCGCCGTGTTCCAACGGCCGACGCGGTCGATCCAGTGCGCGATCGCAATCCGTCATCGCCTGAGGCATTCCGGTCTCGATGTCCGCTCGGCAGTCCATACCGGCGAATGCCAAGTGCGCGGCGATGACTTCACTGGCGTTGCAATCGAGCTGTCATCGCGGCTGCTCGATCACGCGCGGCCGGGCGAGATCATCGCGTCGCGGACGGTGCGCGATCTGGTAGTCGGCTCCGGCCTGACTTTCGAAGAGCATGGCGAACTGGAAGCGAGCGGGCTGCCCGGCAGCCTGCAGCTTTTTTCCGTCAGTAAACCGGCTGTCTGACATTGGCCGGCAACAAATCGCGGCGTGCAGGCTCGGCGTCGGGCAGTCGACCGTCGCCAAGCGGCCGCTACCCTCACGCCATCCGCCTTCGCTGATCTGGCCGAGTCCCGTCGCTGGTTAGAACAGGAACGCAGCCGTGGCCGGGTTCGCGCCCGTACGGCCGTCTGATGAATCCATGCTTCGGATGAGCTCGAGGTCCTTTGAATCCAGCTCGAAATCGAAGACGTCGAAATTGGCGGCAATCCGGTCCTGGTGGATCGACTTTGGAATGACGATCAGCCCTTCCTGAAGATGCCAGCGGATGATCACCTGCGCCACGGACTTGCGGTGTTTTCCGGCGATCTTTTCGAGGGTCGGGTCGCTCAACAGCCGGCCGCTGCCCAGCGGGCTCCAGCTTTCGATACGGATGTTGTGCGTGCTGTGAAATTCTCTGGTCTGGCGCTGTTGAAACCGGGGATGGAGTTCGATCTGGTTGACTGAGGGTGTGACACCAGTTTCGCCGATGATCCGCTCCAGATGGTCGTGGTTGAAATTCGAAACGCCAATCGACTTGGTCCGGCCGGATTGCCTGAGTTCGATCAGCGTCTTCCACGCCTCGACATATTTGCCCTGGCTGGGCACTGGCCAGTGGATCAGGAACAGGTCGATCTGCTCGATGCCCAGCTTGTTCATCGTCTCGTCGAAAGCCCGCAGGGCGGCGTCACGCTGATGCGCGCCGTTTCGCAGCTTCGAGGTGATGAACAGTTCGCTTCTCGGCACGCCAGCCGTGCGGATCGCCTGCCCGACGCCCTCCTCGTTCTGGTAGCCTTCGGCGGTGTCGATCAGTCTGTAGCCGGCCTTGATTCCCCAACTCACGACTTGGGCCGTAATGGCTGGATCGACCTGCCAAACGCCAAGGCCGATCTGGGGAATGGCTGAGCCATCATTCAATGTGATCTGCTCAACTTTAGTCAGGGTAATTTGTTCAGGCATGCTCAGGTCCTTCTGCATCGCTCCGCCCCGGCGCAGTGCTTATCTAGGCGCGGCGTCCGCCAATGCGAGTCGACAGGAGGAGAAAGTAGAAGTCCGCCGTGAAGCCGGGATGAGATCCGGTTCGAACCGCCCAGCGTTTCCAAACACGATTCCAGAGATCAATAAATTGGACCGGGGGATGGCACGCCAATCCGGATCGATCTCGAAAAGTCTGGCGAAAGGCCCGACTCCCGCGCACGGCCGTCAATGTGGGCTGCCTCCCTCAAAACCGACATCGGCAAGCTGACATCGAGCGCACCCCGTGCATACGCATATTCGGGAAGATAGCCGTTAACGATGAGGCGCCAGTCAAGAGGCACCACGTCACCGACGGCTCGCATCATCTTGACGATCGTGGTCGTGCAGTTCGTCGTGATGGAATTATAGAATTCTGGAGTCGTGGAAAGTGCATTTGCGTCCAAGACGTATTCCAGCAAGAGCGCCCGGGCCGCTTCCGGTGACACTTTTAGCCGATAGATTTGGACATCCTCTCCACGAACGTTTGACCTGACGCCGACGACGTCTCGCTCATCAGCCGCAATAATGACCAGGGGATTGCTCTTGAACAGGTCTGCCATGGGTGAAAACTTGCCGCCTCCATGGCGCCGCACCTCAATCGACCAGGCAAGATAGTCACCTCCTGCAAAGCCGAAGCTTATGATGACATGGGCGATTTTGGTCCCGGACCAATAAGACATGAAGAGATCCACCGTCTGAACGTTGGAGAGGTCGTAGGTCCGCGTTGTCCAGCGTTCGGTGAAATCAGTAGCGCTACGCCACTCGAAGTCGCGCACATCAGTCAGCGTCAACAGGTTTCCGTCGCGTGTGCCGGTTACCTGACGGGCGACGTCGGGCGCCCAGTCCGCGTGATCGAAAGGCCTGATGGTGCTCCACCAAACCAGAACCACAGCTAACGCAGCTGCAAACAGGACAAGCGCCCTGATGCGAAACCGGCTGAAGAGGGCGATGATAGTGGCGAGGCCGAACAAGATGAACAGGACGCCGGCCAGAGCCCGTCCAAGCTCAGCCACAGGCAGACGATACCACATGGCAAGTCCGGCCCAGGCAGTCAGGATTGTGACGGCCAGCGAAAGGATGATGGCAAGCGAGATCCGAGCGATGCGACGCATTTATTCCCCCTCTGGCGGGCCGCTCTGTGGTGGCCTAGAATTGCCTGGATGCCATTTTTTCACCGGACGTCCGAAGGCAGCTCTACATGGCGATATTGGAGCACATTCGGGCTGTTGCGCCAACTCGGCGCACGCCCGGCCAGCCGATAAGAGGACTGGTTGAAAAGCCCCGGCCAGCTTGCCGTTCATCGTTGGTACCCGGCGGGCCGACATGTTATGCTGTGGCGGCAACCGCTGCAGCCCCAGGTGACTGTCAGGGGGATTGAGTTAGGCAACGCTTTCGGTCGTTTGGTCCCGACCGGAAGATCGTGCTCGGCGCTGGAAATTTCGCACAAAAGCAACCGCCCGCAACGTTGTGTCTGACTGCCACAGATGCCCCGAAGCTGGCCACGTGGGAGGATATCGTGATCAAGAAACTGGCTTTCGTTTTGTCATGCGCTGCCGCCCTTTGCGTAACGTCCGCCTTTGCGCAGGACGAAAATCTCGAGAAACTTGGCGGCTTCAAGACGACCGGCACACCGATGATGGAGCCGATCCCGCAAACCGGAGAAAACGCCGAAGCCCTCAAGGCCATTGCAGCCAAGGTCAAAGTCCCGGATGGTTTTAAGATCTCTCTCTATGCCATCGTTCCCGACGCGCGTCATATCGCCGTAGGACCGCAGGGCGTGGTGACCTTCGTCGGTACCCGCAAAGAGCTGGTCTACTCCATGACCGACCGCAACAAGGACCGCGTCGCCGACGACGTGAAGGCCTTTGCGCCTTCGATCAAAATGACGGTTCCGAACGGCGTCTGTTTCTCGAGGGATGGCCACCTCTACGTCGTCGAACAGAACCGCGTATTGTGGTTCCCGGCGGCCGAGTTTTTCTATGAAGGTCCCGATGTCGCGGCTTTCCCGATCGTGAAGCAGGGCGAGCTGATACCCGCATCCAACGAGAGCTACAATCACACGGCCCGAACCTGTCGCGTTGGGCCTGACAACCGCATCTATATTACCATCGGCCAGCCGTTCAATGTGCCAGCCCCCGAAGTGCTCCCGGAATTCGAGAAACTCGGCATCGGCGGCATCATAAGCATGAAGCAGGACGGTACCGACCGCAAAATTTATGCGCGCGGAATGCGCAATCCCCTCGGCCTGGATTTCAACCCAAAGGACAAGACACTGTGGGTGAACGACAATCAGGTCGACGGCATGGGCGACACCATTCCCCCAGGTGAAATGAACCGTGTTACCGGACCGGACCAGAATTTTGGCTTCCCCTGGTATGGCGGCGGCAAGGTTCGTACGGTTGAGTACAAGGACGCAACAGTCCCCGAAGGTGTGATCTTCCCGGAGGTCGAGCAAGAGGCTCACGCGGCCGATCTCGGGCTGTCGTTCTATACCGGCAAGCAGTTCCCCGAAAAATACCGCGGCGGCATCTTCTCGACCCAGCACGGCTCCTGGAACCGCGTGGACCCGGTGGGGGCACGGGTGATGTTCACCTCGCTCAAGGCGGACGGCACGGCGGACAAAGCTGAAGTGTTCGCTGACGGCTGGCTGAACGAGAATGGCGAGTATCTCGGCCGTCCTGTCGATGTTCAGATGCTCAAAGACGGTTCGCTGCTGGTGTCCGACGATTTGGCCGGGGCCGTCTGGCGGATTTCCTACGGCGATTAAGCGACTGGCCAGGCGGCAGCCTTCTGCTGCTGCCTGGTTTGCTTCTCTATGGATAAGGGAGTTCGGGGTGAGGCGTTTGATCGTCAGTCTGGCTGCGCTCTTTGCCTGTTCGTCGCTTGCGCAGGCTGGAGGTGATGCCGCTTCGGGAAAAAAAATCATGCTGAAGTGCCAAGTCTGCCATGGCAAGGACGGCATCGCCAAGCTGCCTGACGCGCCGAACATAGCAGGGCAAAAGGAGGCTTATCTTGTCAAGGCGCTGAACGCCTTCAAGACAGGCGAGCGCAAGAACGAGCAGATGACTGTCGTGACCAAGGGCTTGAGCGATGAGGATATAGCTGATGTCGCCGCCTATTATTCATCGATCAAGATCACCGTTCAGGTTCCGCCATGAGGCCAGCTCGCAGACGTCCGCCGCCTGGCTACGCCACCGAGCGATCACGGGTTCCATCCGCCGCTGCCGTACTGACGGGTAATGATCTCGAGTAGATGACCGTTGGGGTCCTCGAAATAAACGCCGCGGCCGCCGTCGTGGCGATTGATCGCGCCCAGCTGCGTCCGGCCAGGATCAGCCCAGTACGGCAGGTCCCGTTCACGAATCCTGCCGAAGATCTCGTCGAACTCGGCTTCGCTGACCAGGAAGGCGTAATGCTGCGGCCTGATTTCGCCTGAGGTATCCATGTAGTCGAGGTTGGCACCGTTTTCGGTGGTGACCATCTGGAAAGGCCCCCAGCGCCTCGGGGCGGAAAGGCCAAGCATTTCCGCCAGGAACTTTGCCGACGCCTCGCTGTCGCGGGCCGGCAGTATTGTGTGGTTGAAATCGATAGCCATGCCATCACTCCCTTCGATCTCTCCTCGCATGTCGTTGTTCCACGACTGAAGCGATGCTGCACGAGATGGGGTCGAAGGCCATCATGCTCAAGCCGGCGTGGCAACCTGCCCGATGACCTGCACGGGGTCAGCTTGGTGAATACGGACGATGATCATTTCGCCGCTCTCCGGCACCTCGCCGGTCAAGCCGGTGATGTTGACCTGATGCGTGACAAGCACCACAGGTCCGCCGAAACGCTGCCCGCGGAGCCAGGCCAGAGGGGCAGCGGTGCGCACTTCTGCGGCCGAACTGTCGCCAAAGACCGAATTGAGCAGCTCAAGGGGCACGACGTCGCCGATCCCGAGCAGGCGAGCGGTATCGAGGCAGCGACACCACTGGCTCGAATAGACGGCTGCCGACGAGATGCCGTTCGCACGGAACAGGTCGCCGATCGCGCGGGCCTGCGCACGACCTTGTTCCGACAGATTCCGCTGGGTGCTGCAATCACCGAGCCTGAAGCCAGGCGGATCGCCGGAGCCTGGGGCCGCGGCATGGCGCAGCAGCGCAATGGCTTCTCCGGATCGCAGGGCTGCCCAGAGTGGCCCGGAGGCTTGGGCTGTGCCGAAGGCAGCCGCTCCGAGCGACAGGACAAGAAATCGCCGACGTCCAATTCGCATCTTGCTTCTCACCTTTCCGATTGGCAGCCTGACGCGGACCAGCACTTCATTCCGCAAGTAGCGACATAAATGTTGGTGTCGACGATTTCAGGACCGATCAGGAGCTGGAAAGATACCAGCCGCGAGACAGGCCCCGCGTCAGCTTCCGCGATACCCGCCACATCAGCAAGGCGGCGGCCAGGCTGTAGACGCCCATCAAGGCCAGTTGCAGCGCGTAGTCGACGCCGGCGTCGATCAGGTATCCGGTGATGCCGGGGCCCATCGCCGAGGCCAGAACCATCACGGCTACCACAACCGAGCGGATCGCGCCGAGATGCGCGGTGCCGTAGATCTCCGGCCACATGGCGCCCTCCAGGGTCGAGGAGAAGCCGTAGCTGATGCCAAGCAGCGCCATGAAGACGAAGATGGCGAAAGGCGCCGTCAGATAGGCAGCCGCGAAGCATGCCAGCGCCAGCGGCAGAAGGAATAGAGGCAGCAGCTGGACCGCCGAGAAGCGGTCGATCAGCCACCCGGCCAGAAGCGCAAAACCCATCGTCGTGGCGGACAGGACGGCAAAGCCGCCGGCGAAGAGTGGCAGCGGCCAGCCCCGGAGCTCGGTTAGATAGACCTGGTGAAAGAAGATAGTCGTGCCGACGAAGGCGGGAGCCAGGACCCCCAGGCAGATGGCGTAGAAGGTGGAATCGCGCAGGACTTCCGCCCGCGTCCAGTGCTTCACTGCGCGTTGCGCCCTCGGCTGGTCCTCGCTCTGCGGATTGCGTTCCTTCCGGACCAGCGCACAAACCAGAGGCAAGGCCACGACCAGGATGAAGGCTGCGCAGACGAACCAGCTTCCCCGCCAGCCGACGATGCCAGCCACGAGGACGAACAGGAAAGGCAGCAGAGCGCCGCCGACATGAAAGCCAAGCGTGACGACCGAGACGGCGCGGCCCCGGTTCGCGGCGAACCAGCGGCCTGTTGCCGTCAGAGCGGTCTGGGTCATCATGCCCTGGCCAAAAAGGCGCAGCAGGTAGAGCGCAAGGAGCAGCGTTGGCAGCGACCCGGCGAACCCCATCGCAATGCTGGCGCAGGCAAGCATGAGCATCGTCGCGATCGCCATGGTCACTGTCGAATACCGGTCCAGCGGCCGCCCCAGGAACGGCAGGGTCGCCGCGCTAAGCAGCGTTGCCAGCATGTAGAGCCCGCCGAACTCGCCGTGACTCAACCCGAACGTCTCGCGGATATCGCCGTTCGACAAGGCGATGAAGAAGGTCTGCCCGAAGGACGAGACGAGGGTCAGCAAAAAGGCGCCCGCGAGCCAGCGGACATTGTTGACGACGAATGCACTGAAGGACTGCATGATCCCTTTGTTTCTCGATAGAGTGCGCGCTTACTGTTCGTCTTTATCGGCCTCCGCTGCCGGAGGATATCGGCCAGTTCCGCTTTGATCAGAGGCCTGGCTTCACGTTCGAGCCGGTCGAACTTCCATGCCGATTACCAACCAGCCAGTCCGACTTCGGCGTCCTCGCCACTCTGCATGCGAGTGAAGTCAGTCGGACGCCGTTGCGCTCTTAGGTCAGGCACTCAAAGGCATCATGCCTCTCGCTCAAGCTCAGGTTCGCTATCTTCTCCTTCTTCCCCTCTCGGATTGTATTTGCGGACACCGTCGAATGAGAAAGGCTTTTCGATGGAAGCCGGTCATTCGGTGGATGTCGGCCGAACCGGAACAATGGTATCCTGCAGGGAGCATTCGGGGAGGCGACTGCATTGACCGAGAGCTTGGAAGTCGAAGGGGCGAGAGGTTGGTCGAATCTGCTGATCGCGGCAGAAAGCGGCGATGCGGGGGCCGTTCGAGCGGAATTGGCGGCCGGCGCCAATATCAACGAGGCGGACGGCGGCGGCTGGTCAGCCCTTCATCTCGCAGCCCTCAATGCCCGCACCGCGGCGGTCGAGGCGTTGATCGAACACCCAGCAATCGATGTGAATTCCAGAAACAAATGGAAGAGCACGCCTTTGAGCCTTGCTTCGGCCAAGGGCCACTACTCCTCTATTTTAGCCCTCGTGAAACATCCCGAAATAGAGATTAATGCAAGAGCCGACTACTACGGCAGAACGGCCCTTATTGAAGCAGCAAAGAACGGGCATCTGGATATCGTTAAGTTGCTTGTCGAGAATGGCGCCGACGTGAATCTTACTGACAAGACCGGAAGAAACAACGCGCTTATCGAGGCTATCAAGGGACGGCACCACGAGGTCGCGGGATACCTGCTTGATTCCCGGAAAATGAACTTTCTCAACAAGGATATGAGACTGAACGCCTTGATCTGGGCTGGAAGCTGCCATAACCCTCAACTCATCGAAAAGCTGGAAGTCTCGATTCATACTTTCTTCGAAGGCAAGTGAAGGTCCCGCTTCCGCCGCGGTGACCATGTCCGCGGCTCTTGCACTTGCCGAATGTCTTCGATCGCCGCAGACCGCCTGTGGAACTCCCTTCCAAGATCATTCAACCAATCGGTTGACAATTCGAAAGCGTGCCTCTATATTCAACTACATGGTTGAATTAGAGACACCCCAGATCGACGCGGTTTTTCACGCGCTTGGCGACGCCACCCGCCGGCACATGCTTCGCGACCTCGCCGGCGGCGAGCGAACGGTGAGCCAGTTGGCGGAACCCTTCGCCATGTCGTTGGCGGCCGCCTCCAAACACATCAAGACGCTGGAGAATGCAGGGCTTATTCGTCGCGAGGTGAGGGGCCGCACACATCTGTGCCGCCTCGAACCCGGACCGCTGGCCAGCGCCCACCAATGGCTCGGCTTCTACGAGCGCTTCTGGACCAACCGTCTCGATGTCCTCGAGCGTCTGCTTCGCGAGCAGGACGCACGCAAAGCCCCGGGTGATTCCTGGGCCCAGGATGATTCCAGGAAATCGCCCGCCTCAAAAGAAGGAGACGACCAATGAACCAGATGAAAACCATCGAAGCCTATGGCGAGCTGACCGAGCCCGCGACGTTCACCATCCAGCGGCTTTTGCCCGGCCCGATCGAGCGGGTCTGGGCCTATCTCACCGAGAGCGACCTGCGCCGGCAGTGGATGGCTGCTGGCCAGATGGAAATGAAGGCCGGCAAGTCGTTCGAGTTGATCTGGCGTAACGACGAACTGACCGATCCGCTCGGCCAGCGCCCCGCGGGCTTTCCCGAAGAGCATCGGATGGAGGGCCGGATCACCGAGCTCGATCAACCTTACAAGCTCGCCATTACCTGGGGAAACACCGGCGGGGTTTCCTTCTTGCTGGAGCCGAAGGGCAATGATGTGCTGCTCACCGTCATCCATCGCCGGCTGCCGGAACGCGCAATCCAGCTCAACGTCACCGCCGGCTGGCACATGCACCTCGACATGCTGGCCGCCCGCCTCGCCGGAAAGACGCCGACCTCGTTCTGGGATGGCTGGAGCCGCCTGCGGGCAGAATACGACCGCCGCCTGCCGGCCTGACACGACCGCGTCGGCTGAAGTCACCGCCCAGCCTCCACCGGCATTCGCCCGTGGAGGCTCGCACACCAGCAACGATGAAACGATGAAACGTGCTTGCATTGGGCAAGCCTGATGGAGGAAGTCATGCGCAAATTGATCGCCGGAATGAAGATTTCCGTCGACGGCAAGATGGAGGGACCCGAGGGTTACGCGGAATGGGTCGACGCGTGGTCGGAGGAGTATGGGCTGATGCCGCAAATCGATGCCTGCCTGCTCGGGAGCATCATGTACGCCGGCTACGAGCGCTACTGGAGCGCGATCCAGGATGAGCCGGACAAGCCGTTGCCGATGACCGGCAAATTGCCGACGCCGGCGGAGCTCGAATGGGCCCGCTTTGCCGATCAGACCCCGCACTATGTGCTGTCGAACACGATGACTTCGGCGGCCTGGCCAAAGACGTGCTTCGTCCGGAGCCTCGAAGACATCGCTGCCCTGAAGCAGCAGCCAGGCAAGGATATTTATCTCATGGGCGGTGCGCGAATGACCGCGAGCCTCATCGATGCCGGGCTGGTGGATGAACTACGGCTTATCCTCTATCCACTGCTCGTCGGCGAAGGGAAGGCGCTGTTTGGAGCAACGCAAAATCGTCGCGGGCTTGAACTGCGGAAGGTTCAGCAGCTCACAGATGGGCGCGTGAGCCTGGTCTTTGGAATTGGCTAACTCAGCCGGTCTTCGCAGATTTCGCAGCGCTGCCCGGCTGAAATTTATTCCTGAAAGGCACGTCGCCGGTCAGAGGGAAACCGACAGCCCACCGTCGACGGCCAGCACATGGCCGTTGACGTAGGCGGCAGCGTCTGAGGCGAGAAACACCACGGCTCCGCCGAGTTCCTCAGGCTGGGCCCAGCGGCCCGCCGGGGTTCGTGCCTCGACCCGTTTGGTGAAGGCCTCGTCGCTCATAAGTGCGGTGTTGAGCTCGGTGGCGAAATAGCCGGGGGCGATCGCGTTGACGGTGATGCCGTGGCGGCCCAGTTCAGCGGCGGTCGAGCGTGTCAGCCCGTGCAGGCCCGCCTTTGCCGCCACATAGGCGTGAATGGTGGGACGGCCAAGGATCGCCGCAACCGATCCGGTGTTTATTATGCGCCCGAACTTGTTTGGCAGCATCAGGCGCACCGCGTCGCGCATCAGACGGAAGCAGGCCGAAAGATTGACGGCAATCACATGGTCGAAATCCTCGTCCTGCCATTCGACCAACGGACTTCGATGCTGGATGCCGGCGTTGTTGACCAGAATATCGAGGCGGCCGTGGCGTTCGACAATCCCTTCGAGCGACGCCCTCGAGATCGCCGCGTCGGTGACATCGAACGGCAGGGCTTCGGCACCGATCCTTTCGGCCGCCGCGGACAGCGCCGCCGGATCGCGGGCATTGACGATCACCGTCGCGCCGTTTTCCGCAAGTGCCTTGGCCATGGCGAAGCCGAGGCCACGCGAAGCACCGGTGACCAGCGCGACACGGCCGTTGAGCGAGAACAATTCCGACATTGATATCCCCCAAGAAAAGGGCGGGCTATGAAAAGGGCGGGAGTTTGCTCCCGCCCAATTAACGCTATTTGGAGCACTATTTGGCGATGCAGGTATCCGCTGTCTCCGGGGTGCAAATGTCAAGGCCGGTGTAGGTCGGGTCGGCCGGCGGAGCCTTGCCGTCCTTCATGTCCTTCAGCGCCATCATCGTCTTGTAGCCCATTTCGAAAGGCCGCTGGCCGACCTGGCCAAGCGAGAAACCTTCGTTCATCTGGTCGATCTGCACCGGAAGCGTATCGGCGACGACCAAGGCCAGGGCCTTCGAGGCTATCTTTTCCTTGTACGGCGCGACCGCGGCGCGGTTGGCATCGGGGATGAACTGCGGGAAGCCGCCGGTTGGGATGAACGCATCGAGGTTCGGGTTTTTCGCCATGATGTCCTCGAACTGCTGCACCGAGCGCGGGAAGTCGTCGTCGGTGTAGAGTGGGCAGCCCTCGATTTCGGTCCAGCCGTTCTGTCCGGTCAGGCGGTCGCCGGGTGAGGCCGCCGATTTGGTCCCCGAAAGCGTGTCGCGAATGCCCTGCATGCGCTCATTGTGGTTGGCCGCCGCCGCGCCGCCCGACTGGATACAGATCGTGCCGCCCTTGGGCTTGATCTGCATGGCGAGCTTGGCGAGGTTCGTGCCGATCTCATAATTGTGCGTGCCGATATAGGCGACGCGCAGGTCCTTGTTCTCGGGCAGCAGATCGGAGTCCCAGGTGAGGACCGGAATGCCCGCGTCCTTGGCGGCCTGCAGCGCAACCGCCATCGCCGCAGCGTTCGATGGCGATACGGCGATGCCCTCCACCCTCTTGGCCACGAGATCCTGCACGATCTGTACCTGCTCGTCGCCGCCGCCATGCTCGCCGGGGCCGATATACATGCACTCCAGGGCACCATTCGATTCGGCTTCGGCCTTCTTGCAGCCGTCGCGTGCCTGGTCGAAGAAAGGATTGTTCATGTTCTTCGGCACCAGGGCGAAGGTGTATTTCGCCTCGGCACCGGAAACGGCAAGCACCATGGCGCCAAGCGCGACAGCCGCCGTCAGCAGATGTTTCTTCATGTGAAGTTCTCCTCCTTGGTGTGACGTCCCGCAGGTCTCCCGCCGGCGGGTTTCTAGCGGTGCTTTTTGGGCATCAGGACTGCCAGCGACGCGGCGAGGATCGACTTGCCGCCGGTTTGCATGCCCAAAAGAACCGCAAGAACGATGAAGGCGCCGACGAAGGCACCCTGCCAGTTTGAATCGATGCCGGCCATCAGCAGCGCATTCCTGATCACTTCGAGGAACGCCGAGCCGATGACCGCACCGAAAGCCGTGCCGGCGCCGCCCATCAGGCTGGCGCCGCCAATCACTGTCGCCGCAATGACGCGCAGTTCGTAGCCCTGGCCCATCGCATTGATGGCCGAGCCGTTGTAGCCGAGCAGCAGGAGCGAGGCGATCGAGGCGGTGAAGGCAGAGAAAAGGTAGGCCTGGAATTTTATCCAGTCGACCGGAACGCCGGTGAGCCGTGCCGCCTCCTCATTGCCGCCGATTGCGAACAGATGCCGGGCCCAGGCAGTGAAGTTGAACACGAAGCCGACAATCAGCGCCAGGACCACCATGGTCCAGAATTGCGACGACAGTTCCGGTATCCAGTGCGGCGCCCAGTCCTCGGGTCCATGCCGCGGCCATTTCGCCTGGCCGATCGCCTTCACGATCGGAGCATCGGGCCCGAACTGGTAAAGCATCTGGTTGGCCGAGAAAACCACCGCCAGCGAGCGCGCGACGGACAGCATGCCGAGCGTGACGACAAAGGACGGCATTCCGACATAGGCGACAAAAAATCCGTTGACCGCGCCGCAGGCCAGGCCGGAAAAAAGACCCATGGCGAAAGCGGTGTACCAGGGATAATGCCAGGTGAGGAACAGGCCGGCGACGATGACCACGAGGCCCATGATCGAGCCGACCGACAGATCGATGCCACCGGTGATGATGACGACCGTCATGCCGAGCGCCATGATGCCGAAAGGCGCAAGATTGCGCGTCACATTGGCGACGTTTTCGGAGGTGCCGAAGCTCGGCTCCATCGCTGTCATCAAGATGACCAGCGCGATCAGCGCGATCGTCACCCAGAAGGGCTGACTTGAAATCACGCGTTGGAAAGCTGTCTGTTCCTTGGTCGGGACGAAGTCCGACATGGCCGGCTGGCCGGCTTTCTCGGCTGACTCCTGAACCATAACCGGCTCCTGAACACTATTCGCCACGGATGGCCCCTGTTATCAGTCCTGTGATTTCCTCGGGTGATGTGTTGCCGGTGTCCTTGTCGGCAACCTTGGAACCTCGCCTGAGCACGATGATGCGATCTGCGACGGCAAAAACGTCAGGCATGCGGTGGCTGATCAGCATGACGCCGACGCCCTGCGCTTTCAGGCGCCGGATCAATTCGAGCACTTCCGCCACCTGGCGCACCGAGATGGCGGCGGTCGGCTCGTCCATCAACACCAGCTTGGCGTTTGAAAGCCGGGTTCGCGCAATGGCTACCGCCTGGCGCTGCCCACCGGACATCTTCTTGACCAGATCGCGCGGCCTGGTTTCCGATTTGAGTTCCCTGAACAGCGCTGCCGAGCGGTCGATCATCGCCTGCTTGTCAAGCACTCTGATCGGCCAAAAGCCTTTCTTGATCTCGCGGCCCAGGAAGACGTTCTGCGCCGCCGTCAGATTGTCGGCGAGCGCCAAGTCTTGATAAACGACTTCGATCCCCTTGGCGCGGGCCTGGACAGGTTTATGGAAATGGCAAACCTCGCCGTCCACGACAATTTCGCCGTCGCTCGGCGGGAAATTGCCAGCCACGGTCTTGACCACGGTGGACTTGCCGGCGCCGTTGTCCCCCATCAGACCCACGACTTCGCCTCGCTCCACCTGGAAGCTGACGTCGCTCAGGGCCTGGATGGCCCCGAAATTCTTCGAAACGTGGCGAACCTCAAGCACCGGCATCGCGGTCCTCCCCGGACAACATTTGCCAATCTTGTCCCGGACTTATGCAAGATAGCTAATCAGCGAAATGTATTCGACACAATCCTTATTCGAAGGAGACCGGCATCCGTTGTTGGAGGGGGGCAGGTGGACCCTGGAGCATCGAGAAGAATAGGACTTGCGAAGTTGTAGGATGACCGTATGATCTGACCCGATGATCACGGATCGCCCCTCTCAACGCGAAGCTTCCGGCGCAATTGCTGAGCTGCCTGCGCAGTTGGCGGGTGATGCGCTGATAGACGGCCGGTCGCCCCAGGCGGAGCGCTACCTCATCGATTGGAGCCGCGACAGGCGCGGAAGTTCCCGCTTCATCGTGCGTCCAGGATCGGTGGAAGACGTCCAGGCGTTTGTGAGATGGTGCTCGCAGAGCGGTATCGCCATCGTCGTGCAGGGTGGCAATACCGGACTTGCCGGTGGCGCCATTCCAGACAATTCGGACTACGCAGTGCTGTCGCTTGAGCGTCTCAATCGGATACGCCGCGTCGACCCGCTCGACTTCACGCTGCAAGCGGATGCCGGGGCCGTGCTGCAGGACGTCAAGGACGCCGCTGAAGCATCCGAGATGACCTTCCCGCTCGCGCTTGGCGCACAGGGATCGTGCACGATCGGCGGCAATGTCGCGACCAATGCCGGCGGCATCAATGTGCTGCGCTACGGCATGACGCGTGATCTGGTGCTCGGGCTTGAGACGGTCCTGCCGGACGGGACACTGTGGAGCGGCATGAACGGGCTGCGCAAGGACAATCGCGGCTACAGCCTGAAGCAATTGATGATCGGCTCGGAAGGGACGCTGGGAGTCGTCACCGGCGTCGAGGTAAGGCTCTCGCCCCGGCCGACGCAGGTCGAGACCGCCTATGTCGGACTGGGCAGCTTCCGCCAGGCGTGCGAGCTGTTCCGGACGGCAAGGCATCTCTGCTCTGACCTTCTCAGCGCGTTTGAGGTCATCGGCGAGGAGTGCCTGCCGCTGGTCCACCTCATCGATCCGAACCTGCGCTCGCCGCTGACGCAAGAATGTCCGGTTCATGCGATCGTCGAACTCGCCTGTGGGCCAGGGATAGATGCCGGCGGCCTTCTTGAAATTATGCTGGCGCGCGCCCTCGAGGCCGACCTGATCAGGGACGGCGTCGTCGCGCAAAGCCGCTCGCAGGCTGCCACATTCTGGGCCATCCGTGAGGGCCTGGTCGAGGGGCAGGCGCGGCGCGGCTATCATGTCCGCACCGACCTGTCGGTTCGTCTCAGCCAGGTGCCGACGCTGATCGAGCAAGCACGCGCGTGTGTCTTGCGAGACTGGCCTGGCTGGACATCCCTGACCTATGGCCATGCGGGCGACGGCAACATCCATTTCAACGTGCTGCCTCCCATCGATTGCGACCCCGGCGAAGCGAGGACCGTGGGGCAGGCGGTTTTGACCCGGCTCTACGAGCTGGTCGGAGCGCTCGGCGGCTCGTTCAGCGCCGAGCATGGCGTCGGTCGCAGCCGCAGTCACGTGTTCTGGGCCGGCCTGTCGCAGCGCGAGCGGCAGCTTCATTTCGCGATCAAGGCAGCCTTCGATCCGGCAGGCCTGTTCAATCCGACATGTCTCATTCCTGATCCGGGCGATTTGTAGGGGAAAGCCGCATGAAGCAGCGTTCGTCCATCATCGGCAGCGTGGAGGCGCTTCCGCATCGCGTCGCTTCGCATCTGAGCCGCGAGATCGAGGGCGGCGACATCATCCCGGGAGCCCGGCTCCCCACCGAAAGCCAGCTCGCCGACAAGTTCGGCGTCAGCCGAAATGTTGTCAGGGAAGCGATCGCGCAGCTTCGCGCCGATGGCATGATCGAGGCGCGTCAGGGCGTAGGCGCATTCGTCATGGCGCCGGAACAGCGGACCGCCATCCGGATCGACCGTGAGGCGCTGAAAGACCAGCGCAACATGGAGCAGCTCTTCGAGCTGCGCAGCATCCTGGAGACCGAGTCCGCCACGCTGGCCGCGGCGCGCTGTACATCCGATGATCTTGACGCAATCAAGGCTGCGCTGGACCGCATGGGCGGCGAGGAGCGCTGGGAGGATGGCAGCATCGAGGCCGATCTGCTTTTCCATCGGGCGATCGCCCGGGCGACCGGCAATAGTTACATCTACACCTTCATTTCCTTCGTCTGCGAGCAGATCCGCCAGTCGATCCACTATGCCCGCCTCACCAACCCGCTCCACGACCTGGTCGAGGTCAACGTTGCCGAGCACGTGCGGATCTACGACGCGCTCGCCGCGCATGATCCGCAGGCTGCCGGCGAGGCGATGCGCCGGCACATCGAAGGCGCCGCATCGCGCGTAGGCGTCGAGCTCACCGCCATCAATCGAGGCAAATGACCATGTCGCTCGGGCAGATCAAGGCAATCACCGATATCTGCCTGCTTGTAGAGGATATCGACCGCACCATCGACTTCTACACGCAGAAGCTTGGCTACCGGATCAGACGCCGCGCCGAGGGCTTTGTCGATTTTCATTCCGAGCGCGTGACGCTCGCTGCATGGCAATTGGACCACATCAATCGCCACTGCGGCGTCTCGAATGTCCGCTCACCGAAGCAGGCGCACAAGGCATGCGTCGCCATGGAACTCGAAAGCGCCGGCGAGGTCGACCGGCTCTACGCCGAACTGTCGGACAAGGGCGTGCCGTTCGTCGGGCCGCCCGGCGACTATGTCTGGAACGCGCGCTGCGCCTACTTCCACGATCCCGACGGGACGCTGTGGGAACTCTATGCCTGGACCGGCGCCGGACCGGGCGACTATCACGACACGCAAGTGTGATTGGATCGCGACGGCCTCGCAAGAAGGGCCGCGCCGCATGCAAACAGTCCAACAAAGGAGCAAGAAGATGAGTGGGAACGCATCGCAGTGGAATCGCAGATTGATCCTGAAGGCCGGCGCCGCCGGCCTGGCGGCTTTCGGGCCGGGACTTCAGCTGTTTGGCGCCAGCGCCTCGGCAGCCGCCAAGCTCGTGGTCCAGTATGACTGGCTGATGTCGAACGGCCAGATCGGCGACGTCGCAGCCGTCGCCAATGGCTACTTCAGCGAAGCCGGGCTTGAAGTGGAGTTCAGCCCCGGCGGGCCGAACGCCGCCACCGTGCCGCCGGTGGTGTCCGGTGCCGCCCAGCTCGGCCAATTCTCGGAATCGCCTCAACTCTATGCCGCGCGGGCGAGCGGCGTTCCGGTGAGGATAATCGCCTGCGGCTATCGCACCGGACCCTATGCGCTGACGTCGAAACCGGAGAAGCCGATCCGGTCGGTGGCGGATCTGAAGGGGATGCGGATCGGCACGCAGCCGACCGCGCGCTTCGCCATCGACGCGATGCTCGCGAAGAACAAGATCGACCCTTCCGAGGTCACCATCGTCAATGTCGGGTTCGACAAGGCGCCGTTGGTTCGTGGCGACGTCGATGCGATCGGCGGCTGGATCACCAACACGCAGGCGCTCAGCGTCGTCGGTGACGATCGCATCGATCTGCTGTTGTCGGAGCTCGGCCTGGCGTCCTATGCCAACGTCTACTTCGCGACCGACAGCGCCATCGAATCCGATTCCGCGACCCTGGCGAAATTCATCGGGGCGGTCGCCAAGGGGTGGGGCTGGGTCCACGCCAATCCCGAGCAGGCGGTCGACAAGCTCGTCGCGGCCTATCCCGAGATCGACGCAGGCTGGGAAAAGAAGACGATTTCCCTGGTGCTGAAACTGTCGTTCGACGACAACACGAAAAAGGATGGATGGGGCACCTTCGATCCTGCCTCAATCGAGAGCCAGATCGCGCTGCTTGACCAGATTGGCCAGTATCCAAACGGCAGGCCGAAGGCCGAGGACGTCTATACGACGAAGGTGCTCGAACTCAGTGCGGCTGATCGGCCGAAGCTCGGCGCGCCCGCCTCTTGATGGCCGCGCCGGCCATCGAAACTTCCGGGCTCGACGTCGGCTATCCCGGCCGGCGCTCGCGCGTGACGGTGATCTCCGGTCTCGAACTGACAGTCGAGGCCGGGACATTCCTGTCGATCCTCGGGCCTTCGGGGTGCGGAAAGTCGACGTTTCTGCGGGTTGTCGCCGATCTTCTGGCGCCGCTCGCGGGCACGATACGCGTGATGGGCGAAACGCCGTCGGCGGTGCGCTCCGGCCGGGGCGTGGGTTTTGTCTTCCAGGACTCGACCCTTTTGCCGTGGCGCACGGCGCGCGAGAATGTGCGGCTGCCGATCCAGGTGGGCCGCCGCAGCCTGTCGCGCATGATAGACGACCGCGCCGACGAGCTGCTCGAACTCGTCGGGCTGTCGGCGCTTGGTGAGCGCCTGCCGCATCAGCTTTCCGGCGGACAACGCCAAAGGCTGGCTATCGCCCGGGCGCTGCTTGGCGAGCCACGTCTGCTTCTGATGGACGAGCCGTTTGGCGCGCTTGACGAGATCACCCGCGATCGCCTCAACGACGAACTGCTGAACCTTTGGCGGCGGACCGGAACGACCGTGCTGTTCGTCACGCATTCCATTGCCGAAGCCGTCTATCTCGGGCAGCGCGTGATCGTGCTTGCCGCCCATCCCGGACGGATCGTCGCCGACCACGACCTTCGTCCGCTGAAGGGGCCGGACAACAGATGCTCGCGCGAGGATCCGGCGATCGTCGCGGCAATGGCCAGGATGCGCTCCGCCCTCGGAGCGGCGTCGTGAACCAGGGCGCGCTTTCGCCATTCGCACAGGCTGCGCTGCCGATCCTCGGCGCCGGCTCGCTTATTCTCGCATGGCAATTCCTGCTGCCGCTCGCCGGCGTGCCCGCTTACATCGTTCCGACGCCGACCGCGATAGCGGGCGTGTTTGCCGGGAACGGATCGCTTCTCCTGTCGAACCTCTGGCCGACGGCCATCGAGGCGCTCTCCGGCTTCGTGCTCGGCAACCTCGCCGCAGTGCTGCTGGCGGTCGTCTTCGTTCACAGCCGTACGCTGCAGGCGGCCTATTTTCCGGTCGTGCTGTTCTTCAATACGATCCCGGTGCTGGCGCTGGCCCCGGTCGTCATCCTCATCTTCGGCCTCGGCATGCTGCCCAAGATCGTGATCGCGGCGGTGATCTGTTTCTTCCCAACGCTCATCAACATGATCCGGGGTCTGGAATCGGCGAGCCCCAGCGAGCACGAGCTGTTCCGCGTGCTGTCGGCGACGCGCTGGGAAGTATTCTGGCGCCTGCGCCTGCCGCGCGCGCTGCCAATGCTTTTCGCTTCGCTGCGGATCGCCTCGGCGACCGCGGTGATCGGCGCGATAGTCGGCGAGTGGATCGGCTCCGACAAAGGTCTCGGCGCGCTGATCATCCAGGCGACCTTCAACTACCAGTCCGACCGGCTCTACGCCGCCATCGTGCTCTCATCGCTGTTGTCGATCGGGTTCTTCATGACCGTCGTCGCCGCTGAGCGATGGTCGGTTCGATACCGTTAGAGGCGGCTGAACGCGTCGGCGACGGACGTAGCATCATTTGTTCCCGCGAAGGCAGGGCGCCTCCTTGAGAGCCGCCCTGTTGCTTGTGGTCTGGCGAAGATTAGAGCTTTCCCGCTGCGAGCAGTTCGCGGGTCCGCTTCAGCGTCGACAGCAGGGCGGCCTTGTAGCCGTTTTCGCTGCCGAACTGAGCCTGCTCGGCCTGCTCCTCGCGACCGTTTGGCTCTTTGCCGCGCAAGCCAATGTAGCAGTAGAAGCGAAGCTGCAGTGCGCCTTCTCCATCTTCGAACAGTTCGTTGACAATCGCTCCCTCGCGCGGACCGGATGCCTGGAAGAAGGTGACCTTGCTTTCCGGCTCGAGCGTGACGATTTCGCGCAGGTCGTGGCCACCGATCGTGGCCTCACGCACGAAGTGGGTAGCGCTTTCCTCCACAACGTCGCAACGGGTGCAGAGACCCGTGACAAGGAACAAGCGGGCGTCGCGTGCTTTCAGCTCGAGACCCTTCCACACTTGAGCGCGCGTCAATGGGACTTCGCCTTCCGGGTTCACCGGAACTGTGGCAGTTGAATAAATCATGATGACAGTCCTTGTGATCAGACAGGGGCTGCGCTTCCGTCAGGCGGAGGCAGCGGTTTCCGAGGCGAAGGCTCGATATGGGCGCAGTGGACGTCCGAGCAGGGCAGTCAGGCGCTCGACGTCGCCGGCCCCAGGCAGCATCCCGTCGGTGAAGAAGCGCTCGCCCATCAGACGCATGTCGTAGGCCATCCAGGCGGGCACGAACTGCTTGAGATTTTGCTCAAAATCCTCGGTATTGTCGCCGCCGTAGTTGATCGGGCGGGCGAGCACGTCTGACCAGATGGCGGCGATATCCGCCCCAGTCAGTGTCTCTGGACCGACGAGGTTGATCCAGTCGATCGCAAGCGGCTCTGCGGCCTGTTCACGGCGCAGCAGCTCAAGGGCGGCGATCTCGGCGATATCACGGACGTCGATCATGGCGAGACCCTTGTCGCCGATCGGCATTGTGTAGGTGCCATAGCCGGTGATGACGTCTTTGATCATCAGATCGTTCTGGATGAAGTAAGCTGGGCGCAAGATCGTAGCCTTGAAGTCCATCTGCTCGATCATTCGCTCGACGCCGAATTTGCCAGCGAAATGGGGCACGTTCACGTAGCCGTCAGCGTGGATCACCGACAGATATACGATCCGCTCGATACCGGCCGATCGGGCGACGTTCAGCGCGACCAAAGCTTGGGTGAATTCGTCCGGAACTACGGCGTTCAAAAGGAACAGAGTGGAAACTCCAGACATGGCTTTGCGCAGCGAATCGACATCGAGAAAGTCGCCTTGCACGACGGAGACGCCTGCCGGGAAGTTGGCTTTCGACGGATCGCGGACGAGAGCACGTACATCAGCGCCGCGCTTGACGAGGTGTTCGACGACTTGGCGGCCAATATTGCCTGTGGCCCCGGTAACGAGAATGGTCATGAAATTTCTCCTGTTGGGTTGCTTGACACGGCCAATATGTGTGGCTCACTGAGGGTCCAATAGGCTGAAATTTTAGACGCACCGTCTCGCTGGTGGAACACACATGGATCTTCTTGCCCTCGCCGATTTTAATCTCGTTGCCCGCCACGGTGGTTTCGGCAAAGCGGCAAGGGCCACCGGACGGCCTAAGGCGACCCTGTCCCGGCGCGTTGGAGAATTGGAAAGCAGCCTTGATCTGCGCCTGTTTGAACGGGGTGCGCGTAGCCTGAAGCTCACCGAAGAAGGACGGGCGCTCTTCGAGCGGACAGGGGCGCTGCTTGCCGAACTGGACGAGACGGCTTCGGCGATTGCCTCGGGCGGTCAGAGACCCAGGGGCAGATTACGGATTAGCGCACCTTTGCTTTTTTCTCAGACCGCAATGGGGAGGATTGCTGCGGGGTTTGCCCTTAAATATCCGGAGGTGAGGCTGGAGGTTACGACTGAGGATCGGCCTGTTGACATGATCGAGGAAGGCTACGATCTGGTAATCCGAGTCAATCCAGATCCCGACGAAAGCCTTGTTGGACGGGCGTTTCTCCGCGACCGCCTGGTCGTAGTGGCGAGCCCTGACCTTCCTCGCGCGAGTGGTGGACTCGCCGCTCCTGGCGTCGCGCGCTGGGCGGGCGATCGGCAAACATGGCACGTGAAGACACAAGGTGGCCGGTCAACAATTGCAATCGAGCCTGTCCTCGCTTTGTCGATGCTCGTCATGGTCCGGGATGCGGTGCGAGCCGGCGTCGGTGCAGCACGTCTTCCCATTTCGTTGGTGGCCCACGACTTGGCTGACGGCACGCTGGTACTATGGGGGGATATCGACGGCCCCGAGATCGCTCTATGGGCGCTCTACCCATCTCGGCGGCTACTCAGCGCGCGAGTGTCGGCGTTCTTGAATTTTCTAAAACAGGCCTTCCCAAATGGGACGCCGGACGAACTAGCCGCCTATATTGGCAGGTGATGACCGAACCCGCGTTCGGGCGTAGAAAGTCCTATGCAACAAAAAAACGAAAACTGAGAAGCGCTTTGCCAGCGTCATGGATGAACTCACGTCCCATGCCAGCCTGCTTAGCAAAATGTGCTGGAACTATGGCCTGTCTTCCGATGCACTTTGTCAACAGAACCTAGGGGTGAAAGTCTGACGCTTGGTGCCGGTGGACGGCAAGAACCGACCCGTTGACGACCTTGGGCGTTGCAGACTTGAACCTCCAAATCGAGGTCGGGAACCTGACCTTCAGCGCA
>NZ_JBVVQA010000027.1:57293-92350 GCF_055811455.1 Mesorhizobium sp. WSM4845 | reverse complement strand
GTGGAGCACGGAATGCGCGGCGGCCGGCTCACCTGGCTCGCCGACGGGACGGAATTGGACCGTGTGATGCCATGAGCCGCGGTCAGTAATCTCTCATCGGGTGATGACAACGGTCACGCCGAGCAAGCCATGGAGAGCGTCGAATCTGCAGGCTGAATCGTGCGGGTGAAACCCGCTTATTGTTCACGACCGACTTTTTAGTAGGGTCAGCACGGCTGGCTCACCCGAAAGTCCGATATCCGGCATAAGATGAGCTCGGGAAGGTCCGACGACTGTCACAAGTACTGGTTCCGGCCAATGTCGGCTTGCGCTTCTGACGATGGGGACAATCCCGCAAGGAATCCCGGAGGGTGTGAGCCATGTGGAGGATAGGCCATGAAGTGGAAGTCGCTTCGATCAACCGCGCTCGCCGGCCTCACCGTGGCCGCGATTCTCATGGAGGCGCGGGCTGGGTTCGCCCTCGACGAAGAACCGTTGAACCTGCTGCGGTTCACGTCGGCGAAGGTCGAATCGACCACTTCTCCCGCCGACGTGACTGCGATCGCGCGGTTGACAGACGGCGACGCGAAGACGGTCGCGGAGATCAACGCGACGGAAGCCACACCGCTGGACGTCACGTTCACGTTCGGTGGAGGCGTTGTGGCGCCGGAGGGGATCAGGGTCACGCTGCCGGAGGGCTCGGGCAGCGCGGCAGCTCGCGTGGAGATCCTCGTCTCGACGGCGTCGGCGCACGCCGGGTTCCGGTCCCTTCGCACTGACCCGCTTGCGGCGGAGGGCAAGCCGCAGACGTTCGAGTTCCCCACCACCGCGGCGCGCTGGATCATCGTGCGGCTCGCGCCGCAGCCCGGGGCGCGCAAGGTAGCGGCGGCGGAAGTGGAGGTCATCGGTCGGGAGGGTGAGCCGAAGAGCCACTACGCGTTCGCCGAGTCTCCGGCGAAGGCCTTGGACGTGCTCACGCGCCTCGAGAAGACGACATCGCTCAAGTTGGCGGTCTCTGACGACGAGAAGGCGATGTTCGCGAAGGCGAAGGCGGGGCGCTTGACGCCCGTGGAGTTCGCTGAGGCCGCGCTGCTGGCGTCGGGCGTAGTCGACGCGGGGAAAAGGAAGAAGTACCTGAAGCGCCTGGACGCGTTGGAGCAGCAGGCCCGCGCGGCGGTGGCGAACGCGCGCACTCCCGCAGCCAAGGGCGAGGCGCTCCTCCAGTGGCTCCACAAGGGCCCGATTTCGAAAGGCTACGTGGCGCGCCAGACCGGCCTCTCGGTGATCTTGGATACGGGTACGTTCAATTGCGTGTCGTCCGCCGTGCTCTACAACGTGCTCGCGCTGCGGCTCGGGCTGGACGTGCGCGCGATCGAGGTGCCCGACCACGCGTTCTCGATCCTCTACGACGGCACGCGGCACATGGACGTGGAGACAACGAACGCCAAGGGGTTCAACCCCGCTAGGGACAAGGCCGCCATCGCCAAGTTCGAGCAGATGACGGGCTTCCGCTACATCCCCGACGCGCACCGCGACCAGCGCCGAGAGGTCGAGGAGGCGGGGCTGGCGGCGATCATCTACTACAACCAGGGCGTGTTGCTCTCGGAGGCGAAGCGCTACCACGAGGCGCTCGTGGCGAATTTCCGGGCGATGAGCCTCGACCCCGAGTTCGGCTCGGCGGTGAAGAACGCGCTGGCCGTGCTCGCGAACTGGGGAGCGGAGCTTTCGCGCGACGGCAAGTTCCAGGAGGCTCTGGAAGTCGTGACGACCGGCCTCGCGCTGGCGCCGAAGGACGCGGCGCTCGTCAATAACCATTCGGCTGTTTGGAGCCAGTGGGCGCTCAGCGCGGTGGACGCCGGCAAGCCGTCCGAGGCGCTTGCCATCCTCGAGCGAGCGGCCGCCGCGGTGCCCAGCGGGGGGTTCGAGGGGATGCAATCGCTCGTGTACATCCGGCCGGCGGACATACGGATGCGGGAGGGCCGGTGGGAGGACGCGCTCGCGGCGGCCGTGCCGGGCTTCGAGGCGCTCGCGGGCGAGCCGCGCAAGGAGCTCGAGAAGTGGCTCGGCTACTTCGGGCAGGAGTGGTCTGCCGCGCTGGCCAAGAAGGAGGGTGAGGCGAGGGCCCTTGAGGCACTGCGCGGTTTCGTGGCGCGCTTCCCCGGCAACGAGCACGTGACTTCGGCGGCGGACAGCCACGTACGCCGGATGGCGTTCGGGTTGGCCGACGCCGGGAAGTTCGAGGAGGCGCTCGCGGCGATCCAGAGGGCCAAGGATTTGATGAAAGACACAGCGGGCGTCCGCGAGGCGTCGGTTTACGTCTACGACGACTGGGCGAAGCGCCACATGAAGGACGGTCGGTGGGAAATGGCAGCGGATGTGTACGTGAAGGGGTTCGCGGCGTACCCGGGCGAGGGGCTGTTCAAGAGCAACGTGGCGTATCTTGCGCAGGAGTGGACGAAAGCCGCTTACGCGAAGGGCGGCGCGAACGCGGCGGCCGAGGTGATGAAGTCGATGGCGGAGCGGTTTCCGGGGCTGACAGGCCTGTCGAAGAGTGGCGGGAATGAACTGCAACGGGCCGTAAACGCGCGCGTCGAGGAGGGGAAGTACGAGGAGGCGCTCGCGGCCTTGGAGAAGGGGCGGCAGCTACTGGAGGATAGCGACGCGGAGCAGACGTACCTGTACGTGTACGACTTCTGGGCGAGGAAGCGCATGGAGGCGGGCGCGTGGGAGGAGGCCGCGGACGTGTACATGAAGGCGCTCGCGCGATATCCCGAGGCGGGCATGCTCAAGCAGAACGTCGCGTACCTGGGCCAGGAGTGGACGAAAGCCGCCTACACGAAGGGCGGAGCCCCGGCGGCCGCCGCGGTCGCGAAGGCCCTCGCGGCGAAGTTCCCTGGAGTCGAGTCCATCGGGAAGTCCGGCGGCCAAGGGGTGGCCCGTGTAGTCCATGACTCGATTGGAAACGGGAAGTTCGAGGCCGCGCTCGCGGCCGTGGACCAAGGGAAGGAGTTCCTGCCGGGAAACGAGGCGCAGGAGCTCTACTTCGCGGCGTACGACGGCTGGGCCAAGCGTTACATGCAGGACGGCCAGTGGGAGAAGGCGGCAGACGTCTACGAGGCGGGTCTCGGGCGGTTCCCCTCGATGGAAAAGCTTCAGGGGAACATCGGGTGGTTCGCGCAGGAATGGGCGAAGGAAGTGGCCGCTGGGCAGGGGCCGGACAAGGCCGTGGAAGTTCTGCGAGCGTTGAAGCAGAGGTTCCCGGGCCTGCAGAACGTGGCGCGATCGTCGAAGAACTACCTGAACAACAATGTGAACGCTCTCGTGCGGGACAACAAACACGAGGAGGCGCTCGCTGTGATCGAGAGGCTGAAGGACCTCGCGGAAGGGGAGGCGGACGTGGAGAGGCTCGCAGTGTTCGCGTACGACCGGTGGGCGAGGAGGTTCATAGACAAGAAGGACTGGGACGGGGCGATTGCGATCTACGACAAGGGCCTCGCGCGGTATCCGGACCAACGATTGTTCGGGCAGAACAAGGCGTATTGCATCGAGCAAAAGAGCAGGTAGGAGCGGGCTGTCCGCTCACGGGTGGATCCGGCGCTCGTATGCCTCCCAGAGAGGACCCGGGTGTAGGGGGCAGGTAAGGGGAGTTGCTAATGGCATCAAGTCCAGTCCCTCACAAACTGGACGAGAAAACCAAGCAATCTCGGGGCCGTGTGTTTTGGGGGAATGACGTGAGGTGACCCCTAGCAGCAATCAGGCAAACTGCCCAATCCGTCGGCGATGCGATGATTTTCGCGTCACTCGGGCGAACGCTCGAAGCCGCACAGTTCCACAAATGCCGGCCTTTTTGGCCTATTCGGCATTGGCATGCTCCTTGCTTAGTTGGTGATGTGCAGAGCGTCTAGGGTTCCGGCCGCAACACAGCGGTGCTGGTCCAAGAGATGCGACCGCCAGGGATGCACTGAGGCATCCGGCGGAACACGGCGGGCCAAAATCCCGGGAGAACCCTGCACGGGTTTGCTGGCGCGAACCTCTCCCGGATGCGCGCTCGCAAACCCCAACATCAAGTCCGGTCGCAATCCGGATCGCGAACAGGGGTACGCAATGCTTCGCAAGCTGGCCGCAATCATCCTAGCCGCATCACTCGGCCTTCCCATCGCTTCCGCCGCCGACGCGGCGCCCAAGAAAGACTTCAAGATATGCTGGTCGATCTATGTCGGCTGGATGCCGTGGGGCTATCTCGCCGACAGCGGCATCATGAAGAAATGGGCTGAAAAAAACGGCATCAATGTCGAGATCACCCGCATCAACGACTATGTCGAAAGCATCAACCAGTACACCGCCGGCGGATTCGACGGCTGCTCGATGACCAACATGGACGCGCTGTCGATCCCCGCAGGCGGCGGCGTTGACACCACCGCCTTGATCATCGGCGACTTCTCCAACGGCAATGATGCGGTGATCCTCAAGGACAAGGCAGCGCTCGCCGACATTGCCGGCCAGAAGGTCAATCTCGTCGAGCTCTCCGTCTCGCATTACCTGCTGGCGCGGGCGCTGGACACGGTCAAGCTTGCCGAGAAGGACATCACCGTCGTCAACACATCCGACGCCGACATGGTCGCCGCCTACGGCACCAGCGACGTCACCTCGGTCGTCACCTGGAACCCGCTGGTCTCCGAGATCGTCGCCATGCCGGGTGCGCACAAAGTGTTCGATTCCGCGCAGATTCCCGGCGAGATCATCGACTTGATGGTCGTCAACACCGAGACCCTGAAGGACAATCCGGCATTGGGCAAGGCGCTTGTCGGCGCGTGGTACGAGGTGATGGAGCTGATGACCTCCGACACGCCGGAAGGCAAGGCAGCCAAGGAGGAGATGGCCAAGGCGTCCGGCACCGACCTCGCCGGCTTCGACGCGCAGCTTGCCTCGACGGCAATGTTCTTCGACCCCGCCAAGGCGGTCGAGTTCACCAATGGCAGCGAATTGCCGAAGACGATGGATCTGGTCCGCAACTTCCTGTTCAGCCACGGCATTCTCGGCACCAATGCGACGAGCGTCGACGTCGTCGGCATGAGCTTTGCCGACGGATCGACGCTGGGCGACGCCAAGAACGTCAAGCTGCGTTTCGATCCAGCCTTCATGGCCGAGGCGGCAACCGCAACGCCCTGACCCGACATGCTGGCCAGGGAAATGCGTGCCAGGGATGAAGCCTCCGCGACGGGCGGGGAGGGCACCACGCGCCCTTCCCGGCCAAAGCCGAGGGTGCGCCTTCGCATGATCAATGCGAAGGTTTCGCGCGGCGGCGCCCTGTTCCTCGGCGGCTTGCCGTTCCTGTTCGTGGCAATCGCCTATCTAATCGCTTCGGCGCAACGACTGGCGCTCAATCCCAACGACAAGCTGCTGCCTTCGCCGGTACAGATGTGGTCGGCCTTTCTTGACCTTGCCACGGTGCCGGACAAGCGCTCGGGCGACCTCATCCTGTGGGTCGACACCTATGCCAGTCTCCTCAGGCTGTTCGCGGGCGTGGGCGTTGCGACGGTCGCCGCGCTTTCGCTCGGCATTGCCATCGGCTTCATCCCGCGGGTGCGGGCGTTCCTGCTGCCGTTCGTCACCGTCGTTTGCGTCATCCCTCCGCTGGCGCTGCTGCCGATCCTGTTCATCGCGCTCGGCCTCGGCGAAACGGCCAAGATCACGCTGATCGCCGTCGGCGTCGCGCCGGTGATGGTGCGCGACATCGCCAACCGGGTGATGGAACTGCCACCAGAACTGGTGGCCAAGGCGCAGACGCTTGGCGGCAACAGCTGGACCACGGTCTTGCGGCTGGTGCTGCCGCAGATCATGCCGCGCCTCATCACTTGCGTGCGGCTGGCACTCGGGCCGGCCTGGCTGTTCCTGATCGCCGCCGAAGCCATCGCCTCGACCGAAGGGCTGGGTTACCGCATCTTCCTCGTCCGCCGCTATCTCTCGATGGACGTCATCCTGCCCTATGTCGCCTGGATCACGCTGCTTGCCGTGATCACCGACTGGCTGCTGGTGCGGCTGTCGCGGGCAATCTCCCCTTGGGCGCATCCGGTGGAGGCCAGATGAGTCGCATCGTCGTTCACGGGCTGGAAAAGAACTATGGCGATGCCCGCGTGCTCGAGCGGGTCAACGTCACCGCCGAAGCCGGCGAATTCCTGTCGCTGGTCGGCGCCAGCGGCTGCGGAAAATCGACGTTCCTGCGCATCCTGCTCGGCCAGGAGCAGCAGAGCAGCGGCGTCGTCATCGTCGGCGATGGCCCGATCGTGCCCGAGCCGACGCCGCAGCGCGGCATCGTCTTTCAGCGCTATTCGGTGTTTCCGCATCTGACCGCCATCCAGAACCTGCTGCTGGTCGAAGACTTTCGCTCGGGCGGGCCGTTTGGCCGCGTCTTCGGCGCCAGGCGCAGAAACGCCAGGCAACAGGCCGAGGCCATGCTGGCGCGGGTTGGCCTTGCCCATGCGCGCGACCTCTATCCGGCATCGCTCTCCGGCGGCATGCAGCAGCGGCTGGCGATTGCGCAGACCTTGCTCGGCCGCCCGAAAATCCTGCTTCTCGACGAACCGTTCGGTGCGCTCGATCCCGGCATCCGCGTGGAGATGCACGATCTGCTGACCGAGCTCTGGACCGAGCACGGCATGACGGTGGTGATGGTCACCCACGATATCGGCGAGGCCTTCAAGCTCGGCACCCGCGTGCTGGTTTTCGACAAGGTGCGCCACGATCCGCAGTTCCCGTCGGCTTACGGCGCGACGATCACCTACGACCTGAGGCTCGACCGCAAGACCCGGGCTTCCTCTCATCACTTGGCCAAGGTGGCCGCGATGGTCGGGACGACCCGGCCGGAAACAGCAATGGCGACGACGGCGTCGTAACGGAGAGTTTGAATGTCCAGAAATATCCCCGAACGCAGCCACCGCCGTGCAGGGCTCGTCGCCCGGGCGGCCAGGGAACGCTTTCACCACCCCGATTTCGACGCCCGCGGCACGCAGGGCTGGAAGTCGATCGAGGCCGAGGGCAAGCTGCCGGAAAGCGGCTGGCGCAAGGAGCAGCAATGGGCGCTCGACATGGGCCTGCCAGGGTCGGAGTCGATCGTCGACAAGTCGATCCCGACATTCGCGCGCGGCGAGCTGCCGCATTTCGCCGGCATCAACACCTTTCTCAAGGCGCCCTATGTCGAGAACGTCCGCGATGTCGGCAAATATGATGCCGCCGTCATCGGCATCCCTTTCGACAGCGGCACCACCTACCGGCCGGGAACCCGCTTCGGGCCGCAAGGCATTCGCCGCATCTCGGCGCTGTACACGCCGTACAACTATGAGCTCGGCGTCGATTTGCGCGAGCAGATGACGCTGTGCGACGCCGGCGACGTCTTCACCATTCCCGCCAACCTCGAAAAGAGCTTCGACCAGATCACCAAGGGCGTCAGCCATGTCGCCTCCTCCGGCGCGCTGCCGATCATGCTGGGTGGCGACCACTCGATCGGTTTCCCTTGCGTGCGCGGCATCGCCGACGTGACCTCGAAGCGCATCGGCATCATCCATTTCGACCGCCATATCGACATCCAGGAAAAGGATCTCGACGAGCGCATGCACACGACGCCCTGGTACTGGGCGACCAACCTGCCGAACGTCTCGGCGACCAATCTCGTGCAGCTCGGCATCGGCGGCTGGCAGGTTCCCCGCTACGGCGTCGCCGAGGCGAGGAAGCGCGGCACCAACGTGCTGACCATTGCCGACATCGAGCAGATGGGCCTCGAGAAGGCGGCGGAAATCGCGCTCGAGCTCGCATGGAAGGACACCGACGCCGTCTATATCTCTTTCGACGTCGACAGCCTCGATTGCGGTTTCGTACCCGGCACCGGCTGGCCTGAGCCGGGCGGCTTCCTGCCGCGCGAGGCGCTCAAGCTGCTTGGGCTGGTGACGGCGCCTGGCATTTGCGGGCTGGAAGTGGTCGAGGTCTCGCCGCCCTACGACACGTCGGACATCACCGCGCTGTTCGGCGTGCGCGTCGTCGTCGAGGCGCTCGGCTCGATGGTCGCGCACGGCAATCTCGGCAAGCATAAATCGATCATCGACAAACCGGTGAGTTTTTGACCATGCACGACGATCGTCACCACAGTCATGGCCATGACGACGGCCACCATCATCACGGGCCGAACGGTCATCATGACCATCCGCACGCCCCCGGCCACAATGGGCCCGCTGGCAAGCCGCTGCAATGGCAGACACCGCATCTGCCGGACCAGGCTCACGAGCCGCCGGTTGATCCCGCATCGGTCGACCTCGACCTGGTCGAAACCGCCTTCCTCGAAGGCTTTGCGCGGGCGCCGGACCCATCCAGCTTTCTGCGTCTGGCCGGCATACCCTTTGTCGGCGAGAGGACGGACGGCGTGCGGCTTCATCTGCTTCGCGTCGAGACCGAGGATCTGGTCGACGTCGGCGCGGTCATGCCGCTCGTCGGCGGCACCGGCGTCGCCTATCACCCGTTGCCGGCGCGCCTGACATCGCACCGCCGCCGCCTCGCTTTCATCTATCACGATGGCGCTGAGCAAAAGCCGCTCGGCTTCGCCGCGGCGCGCGCCCTTGCGGACCGTTCCGCCGCTTCGCAATTCACCGTTCCCGGGCACTGAAACCAGAACCCGTCACTCTCATCGAGCAGGTACAACCATGAAAACATTTGCAAGCATGAAAACAATGGCAAGACTTGGCATCCTTTCAGCTCTCGCCGCCCTCACACCGTCGCTGGCGTTTGCCCATAGCGGCGGCGCTCACGTCCACGGCTTTTTCGCCGGCCTCCAACATCCGCTGTTCGGCATGGATCATCTGCTCGCAATGGTCGCAGTCGGCATGATCGGCGCCCGTGCCGGCGGGCGCAGTATTGTCCTTGTGCCGCTGTTCTTTGTCTCGGCGATGGTCGCCGGAGCCTTGCTCGGCATGGCCGGCATCGGCCTGCCTTCGCTTGAAACCGGCATCGCGCTGTCGCTTGTGGTCTTCGGTGCCATCGTCGGCCTGGCCAGGCCGCTGCCGCTGGCCGCCGCCGCGGCGCTGACGGCCCTGTTCGGCCTCTTTCACGGCAACGCCCACGGCCTTGAGAGTCCCGAGAGCGCCGGCGGCATCGCCTACGCCGCTGGTTTCATGCTCGCCACGTCGATGCTGCATGCGATCGGCATTCTGTCCGCTGTCAAGCTGGTTCGTTGGCCGACGACGGTCCGCACCGCTGGGATCGCCACCTCGCTGGTTGGAATGGCCATGGCGGCCCAAGCTTTTTGAGACGTAGGCAGTCGGCGAACAGAATTGGAAAGCAGATGAGCCAGAAATGGTCGATGAGGCTGCGGCGCGTCCGCGATTTGCTGTACCATATCCTGAAGGTCCGAGCCCAACGGCTTTGAGGGGCGCGGTTATCGCGTCCCTCCGATCTGCTTGAGCGTCAGAACTCGAGCGCCTGCCTGAGCGCCGGACCGCTCCTGACACGCAGATCGAGGTCGGCCTCGATATGGTCGATGTGGTGCAGCATCAGGGCGCTGGCGCGTTCGGAATTGCCATTTTCCAGCGCCTCCAGGATATTCATGTGCTCGCTATGGCCACAGCTCGAGACGCCCGAGCGGCCGTAGAGCGCGATCACCAGCGATGACCGCGCCACCAGTTCTTCCATGAAGCGCTGGAGGATGGCGTTTCCGGCAACCGAAGCCAGCAGCAGGTGAAAATCGCCCGAAGCCTTGATTTCCGAGCGTCTTGCATTTGGTCCGCGTTCGGCAATGAAGCGGCCCTCTTCATCGAGCTGCGCCTTGAAGGCAGCGACATGGTCCGGCGTCATCCGCCCGGCTGCGGCAATCGCTATGCCGGGCTCGATCAGCCGGCGCGAAGCGAAGACCTGGCGCGCTTCCTCCGGCGACGGGTTGGCGACGAAGGCGCCACGATTGCGCTCGGTCCGCACCAGGCCTTCGAAGGAGAGCATCTGCAGCGCCGCGCGCGCCACGGTGCGGCTGACATCGAATAAAGTGCCGACCTCGCCTTCCGACAGCTTGGTTCCGGGCGCCAGCCGGCGGTCGACGATCGCGTCGCGCAACTGGTCGCGGATCGCCTGGGCGCGATCCTCGTTGGCACTGTCGACAGCAGGGAAAGTCTGGTCGGCTATATTCATGATGGTCGTCCCTGCACCTTTCTACCCTGAATCGGGTCGCTTGCACGAGGGACAAAGTGAATACGATACCGAAAAAGATTGCATACGATTTTTGCGAGAATCGCTGGCGATCGCCTATAATTTGTGCATTCTCAGGCATGCCGTTTCGAAGGGCAGCCGGAGGCAATTCTGATTTTCCCAAGGAATCAATCGTTTGAGGCCGATCTAGGGCAGTTGGCATGCATGATGCTTTGCTTAAGTTGATTTAGAGAGGAAGCCGGATGTCCAAAGCCGCCGAAATCGACATCGTGTCCGTTTCGAAGATCTATGGCGCGACGACTGCCGTCGAAGACATCAGCTTGAAAATCCCCGCGGGAACCTATTGCTGCCTGCTCGGGCCGTCCGGCTGCGGCAAGACCTCGACGCTGCGCATGATTGCCGGGCACGAAACCATATCGAGCGGCGACGTGCGTCTCGGCAACACGGTGGTCACCGACCTGCCGCCGGCCAGGCGCGGCACCGCCATGATGTTCCAGTCCTACGCGCTGTTTCCGCATCTCGACCTGATCGACAATGTTGCGTTCAGCCTCAAGATGAAGGGCGTCGGCAAGGAAGAGCGCCGCGCCAGGGCGCTCGATATGCTGAAGCTGATGCAGATGGAGGGCTACGCCGGCCGCCGCCCGGCGCAGCTTTCGGGCGGACAGCAGCAACGCGTCGCTCTGGCCCGCGCGCTGATCACCGACCCCGAAGCGCTGCTGCTCGACGAGCCGCTGTCGGCACTCGATCCATTCCTGAAGATCCGCATGCGGGCGGAACTGAAGAAGCTGCAGACGTCGCTCGGCATCACTTTCGTCCACGTCACCCACAGCCAGGAGGAGGCGATGGCGCTCGCCGACCTGATCGTGGTCATGAATGACGGCCGTATCGAGCAGGCGGCGCATCCGCGCATCGTCTTCGAGCGGCCGGCCACCGCGTTCGTAGCCCGCTTCATGGGCGATCACAACGTCGTCTCCGGCCGCGTCAGCGGCAGCCGCGACGGCATGGTTGTCTTCGATGTGCCGGGTGGGGCCTCGCTTGCGGCCAGCGGGCAGGGCAGGGCGATCGGCGAGCCGATCGATATCGCCATTCGCACCGACCATGTGCGGATCGGCGACCCACTGGCCACCGGGCTCGGCTTCACTGGCATCGCTTCCAACGTCGAATACCGCGGCTCGACCGTAAAACTCTCGGTCAATGGCGCCGGCATTGAGGATTTTACCGTCATCGTCGACGACACCAGCTTCTTCGCCAAGCCGGTCGCCGTCGGCGACGCGGTGCCGATCGCCTGGGACGCCGAGGACGCGATCGTCCTTGGTCGTCTCGATTCCTGAACCAGAACCATCAATCAAAACAGGGGAACTGACATGACCAACACCACCGACAACAAGACAGGAATTTCCCGCCGCTCGCTGCTCAAGACCGGTGCTGCCGCCATCGGTCTTGCCGCCGGTTCGGGTGCCATCACCGGGTTTCCGACGATCTGGGCGCAGAACCCGATCACCCTGCGCCAGTTCGGCACCGGCGTGTCGAACCTCAACGCCATTGCCGACAAGTGCAAGGCCGACCTCGGCATCACGCTGGAAATGACCGCGACCGATTCCGACGCCGCCGCCCAGCGCGCGGTGACCCAGCCGGACAGCTACGACATCGCCGACATCGAATACTGGATCGCCAAGAAGGTGTATCCGTCCGGCGTGATGCAGCCGATGGATGTCAAGAAGCTGAAATATTACGACAAGATCGTGCCGCTGTTCATCACCGGCAAGCTGACGCCCGACAGCGTCATCGCCCAGGGCACCGCGCCCCATACCGTCGGCTTCGTCGAGGCGCAGGACGCCAAGACCTTCGCCGAGCAGCCGACGCAGTGGATGACGATGGTTCCGACCATCTACAACGCCGATACGCTCGGCATCCGCCCCGACCTTGTCGGCCGCGAGATCACCACCTGGGCCGACATCATGGATCCGGCCTTCAAGGGCAAGGCCGCCATCCTCAATATCCCGTCGATCGGCATCATGGATGCGGCGATGATCATGGAAGCCATGGGCAACGTCAAATACGCCGACAAGGGCAACATGACCAAGGAGGAGATCGACAAGACGATCGACTTCCTGATCAAGGCCAAGCAGGACGGCCAGTTCCGGGCGTTCTGGAAATCGTTCGACGAGAGCGTCAATTTGATGGCATCGGGCGAAGTGGTCATCCAGTCGATGTGGTCTCCGGCGGTCGCGGCGGTGCGCTCCAAGGGCATCGCCTGCAAATACCAGCCGCTCAAGGAAGGCTATCGTTCGTGGGGCGGCGGCCTTGGCCTGGCGGCGCACCTCAAGGGCGCCGAGCTCGACGCCGCCTACGAGTACATCAACTGGTACTTGTCCGGCTGGGTCGGCGCCTACCTAAACCGCCAGGGCTATTACTCGGCCGCCATGGACACGGCCAAGCAGTTCATGTCCGAGGACGAATGGGGCTACTGGGTCGACGGCAAGCCGGCCAAGGGCGACATCATGGCGCCGGACGGCAAGATCATGGAGAAGGCAGGCGCGGTGCGCGACGGCGGCTCGTTCGTCGAGCGCATGGGCAAGGTCGCCTGCTGGAACTCGGTCATGGACGAGGACCGCTACATGGTGAGGCGCTGGAACGAATTCATCGCGGCGTAGTGCCTTCTTGCCTTCTCCCCTTGTGGGAGAAGGTGGCCGAGCGAAGCTCGGTCGGATGAGGGGTGTTGGACGGATCGCCAACGCTGAGTTTCTTCCAGCACCCCCTCATCCGCCTTGCCGCTGCGCGCCAATCCACCTTCTCCCACAAGGGGAGAAGGGACGCAGCTCCGGCCGCCTCGCAGCCTACCGAGATGTTGATGACAGCAGTGCTCGAACGTCCTGGAATGATCGCCGCCAAACCTGCCGGGCGCCGCCTGTTCTCGGTCGCCCGCCTCGTCCCCTATCTCCAGGCGGCGCCGCTGGCGCTGATCCTCGGCGCGTTCCTTTTGCTGCCGATCCTGATGATCGCCGTGGTCTCCTTCTGGGACTACGATTTCGCGGCGATGTATCCGGATTTCCTGACCATCAACTACGCCGACACGCTCGGCTCGTGGGTGACCTGGAAAACCTATCTGAACACGCTGAAATACGCTGGTATCGTCTGGGCACTGACGCTGTTCGTCGGCTTCTGGGTCGCCTATTTCCTCGCCTTCCATATCAGGACCACCGCCATGCAGATGGTGCTGTTCCTGGTCTGCACGGTGCCATTCCTGACCTCCAACATCATCCGCATGATCTCGTGGATTCCGGTGCTTGGCCGCAACGGCCTGGTCAACTCGACGCTGGTTGAGATCGGGCTGATCCCGAAGCCGATCGAATGGCTGCTCTATTCCGAATTCGCCGTGGTGCTGGCCATGGTGCATCTCTACACGCTGTTCATGGTGACACCGATCTTCAACACGTTGATGCGCATCGACAAGTCGCTGATCGAGGCTGCGCGCGATGCCGGCGCGTCCGGCTGGCAGGTGTTGTGGAACGTCGTCATCCCGCTTGCCAAGCCCGGCATGGCGATCGGCACCATCTTCGTCGTCACGCTGGTGATGGCCGACTTTTCGACGGTGCAGGTGATGTCCGGCGGACAGAGCGCATCCGTCGCGCTGATGATGAAGAACCAGATGTCGCTGCTGCAATATCCGGCAGCGGCCGCCAACGCGGTCGTGCTGCTGGTGCTGGTGCTGCTGATGGTCGCCGGCATCCTGCGCATCGTCGACATCCGCAAGGAGCTGTGAGGCGATGAGCCGGGACAAGCGCACCCTTGAATTCTACGTGCTGGCGGCATTCTTCGCCCTTTTCGTGCTGTTTCTCTACGGCCCGCTCTCGGCGATCCTGATCCTGTCCTTCCAGGGCGAGAATGGCGGGCTGACCTTTCCGCTGAACGGCGTTTCGCTGCACTGGTTCGCCAATCTGTTCGAACGCCAGGCGGTCGGTGATTTCGGCGGCAGCTTCAAACGCTCCTTTATTCTTGGCCTGATGGTGATGATCGTCACCGTCGGCGTGTCGCTGCTTGCCGGTCTTGCCTTTCGGCAAAAATTTCGCGGCGCCACCGCATTGTTCTATCTGGCAGTCGCCAGCCTGGTCGTGCCGTCGATCATCATCTCGCTCGGCATCGGCGTCGTCTTCCAGCAGATCGGCTTTCGTCCCGCCTGGTACACCTCTGCTTTTGGTGCCCATCTGACCTGGACCTTGCCTTTCGGCGTGCTGATCATGTTCGCGGTCTTCAACCGGTTTTCGCCGGCCTATGAGGAAGCCGCGCGGGACTTGGGCGCGACCTCCTGGCAGACCTTCGCGCATGTCGTGCTGCCGATGATCGCGCCCAGCCTGATCGGTGTCGGCCTGTTCGGTTTCACCCTGTCCTATGACGAGTTCGCCCGCACCCTGATGACCTCGGGCACGTTCAACACGCTGCCGCTCGAAATCTACGGCATGACGACGAATGTGACGACGCCAGTGCTCTATGCGCTGGGCACCGTGACCACGGTATTTTCCTTCCTGGTGATTTTGGCGACGCTCGGCGCAATCGCCTATGTCGGCGGCCGTCGGCCGCGAGCTTGAGAGAACCGCAGTGCAGATCCTCGTCGTCAATCCGAACACCACCGCCAGCATGACCGAAACCATTGCAGCGGCGGCGCGGTTGGTCGCCGGCGCCGGTACGGACATCGTCGCCGTCACCTCGACGATGGGTCCGGTTTCGATCGAAGGCTACTATGACGAGGCGCTTGCCGTGCCGGGCCTTCTGGTCGAGATCGCCGCCGGCGAGCGCTCGGGCGCGCTGGCTGCGATCGTCGCCTGTTTCGACGACACTGGGCTGGATGCGGCGCGCGCCATGGCCAACATTCCGGTCATCGGCATCTGCGAGGCAGCGCTCAGCACGGCCTCGTTCATCGCCCAGCGCTTCACCGTCGTCACCACGACCGAGCGCTCGCGCGTGCCGGTCGAAGCGCTCGTGCAGCGCTATGGCATGGCAGGACGGGCACGCGTGCGCGCTGCCGACATTCCGGTTCTTGCGCTCGAAGACCCAACCTCTGATGCGATCCTGAAGCTGCGCGGCGAGATCGCGCGCGCGCTCGACGAGGATCGCGCAGAGGCCATCGTGCTTGGCTGTGCCGGCATGGCCGATCTCGCCGCCGCGCTGCAGCGGGAATTCGGCGTTCCGGTCATCGACGGCGTCGGTGCCGCGGTCAAGCAGGCCGAGGCCTTGATCGCGCTTGGCCTGTCGACGTCCAAGCGTGGCGCCTATGCAAACCCGCTGGCAAAGCCCTATCTTGGCGCATTGAAGTCCTTCGCCCCCGGACCTGGTGTCGCCGAGTGAGCCAATGCGCCGAACGATCAGAACGCTCGCACTTGAAGACGTAAAAATCCTTGTCGACTGGGCGGCAGCGGAGGGCTGGAATCCTGGCCTCGGCGATGCCGTGGCGTTCCATGCGGCGGATCCCGACGGCTTCATCGGCGCCTTTGTCGATGGCGAGATGGTGGCCGGTATTTCAGCTGTGGCCTATGGCGACGATTTCGGCTTCATCGGCCTCTATATCTGTCGGCCGGACAGGCGTGGAGAAGGTCATGGCAAGGCGGTCTGGGATGCCGGCATGGCGCGGCTCGGCGACCGCACGATCGGCCTCGATGGTGTCGTCGAACAGCAGGCCAATTACCGCAGCATGGGTTTTGCGCCGGTCTACCGGACGATCCGCTTCGTCGGATCGCCGAACGGTCCGACAACTGCCGACAGCGACATTCGCGTCATAGGCCCGCAAGCGGATGTCCTGGACTACGATAGCCGGTACTTTCCCGCTCCGAGGCGATCCTTCCTGGAACACTGGCTGCGCCCGCCGCACGTCGCGCTGGCGATCGTCAGGGATGGCGCCATCAAGGGGTACGGCGTCGCCCGCCAATGCCGGGACGGCTGCAAGGTCGGGCCGCTCTTTGCCAACAGCCTGGACGCGGCAAGTCGCCTTTTCGGAGCGCTCGCCAACGCCTCCGGACCCGGAAATGTCCATCTCGACGTCCCCGAGACCAGTGGAAGCTTTGCGGCTTTCCTGTCGTTCGCCGGCCTTCAACCGGGCTTCGAAACGGCTCGAATGTACAAGGGAAAAGCGCCGCAGCTCGCGCAGTTCGGCGTCTTTGCGATCACGACTTTGGAGCTTGGTTGAGACGGCGTCAGCTTTTTGTGCGCAGATCATCGAGGCGAAGTTCCACGCCTTTTGGCTGGTCTCCTCGCGAAAAAACGTAAATGCCCAAGGCGATGGACTGCGACAACCAGAGCGCCGACGGCGAGGTACAGATTGTTCTGCCTCATCCAGTCGGTCGCGTGTCATGTGCCATAGGGATGATGGCACCGCCATGTTCCCGCATGAGCTAAAAAGTTAGCCCGCCTGCATGTGCAGCGTTCAGGTCGCCAACGCATCGATTGGGAAAGCCCGGTCGATGGGAGAAATACTCCTCTGAGAGGCGGGAACAATACCGTCGAAGTGCTGTTAGGTCCGTTCCTCTAACGGAGATAGACCATGTTTTTGCGCGTCGACAAGCTTCAGATCGAATTACCGGCACCGGCCCAACAGGATGTCAATGCCGCTTCAGCGCTCCAGGAGTTGCTTGGCGGGAAATACGGAGAAATGTCCACACTCGGTAACTACCTCTTCCAAAGCTTCAATTTCCGATCAAAGAGCAAGTTGAGGCCGTTCTACAGCCTGGTCGCGGCCATCACCGCCGAAGAGCTTGGCCATGTCGAATTGGTCAGCAATGGGGTGTCGATGCTTGCGAACGGTCCTGATGAACCCGGCGCTGACACGGTAGGTCCGACAGATATCACCGGCGCGCCGTTCGATATGATGAAGGACGCAAGACTGGCTGCCGGATTTTTGTCGCATGGTGGTGGCGCCGTGCCGATCGATTCAAATGGCCTGAGCTGGAACAAGGATTTCGTTACAACGACCGGCAACGTTATTTTTGACCTCCTCCACAATTTCCACCTCGAATGCGGAGCCCGCCTTCACAAACTGCGGGTCTACGAAACCTTGTCGGACCCGACCGGACGGGAGGTCTGCGGATATCTGTTGGTAAGGGGATCGGTACATGCCCATGCCTATGCCCTCGCGCTCAAACAAATAACGGGTGTCGAAATCGAGAAGATGCTTCCAACGCCCAACATTCCGCTGGCAAACATCCCGGAGAGCCAGAAATATCTTGAGGAAGGCTCGCACCGACGCCTTTATACATTCAGTCCCGAAGATTACCGTGAGATAGCTGGGATCTGGGGCAATGGCGAAATGGCTCTCCCGGACGATCCTCCAGGTGAATTGGAGGTTGTCGAAGGAATGCCGGATGGCGGAAAGATCCAGGAGTTGGTGGGAGAGCCATCAGCTTTCACACCGGATTACGCGCCTGAGGAAATGTACGAGATTGCATCCAAGCTTTACAAGGCGTCTCGGTAACGAGCCTCGATCGGTTAATGACGATGCCGTCGTTGCAGGCAAAGCCCGCGATCAGGCCGGGCCCAGCCGGACACCGTCCCGACTCGCGCTCCGGCTAATACAGCGGCTTGGCCATGTGCCGGGGCGTCGGCCATTCGGTCGTGATCCCGGGCTGCACCGGCCGCTCGAGATAGGTCGACAGAACCACATAGCTTCGCGTCGAGGTCACGCCAGGCGTTTCGTAAAGCCGCGACAGCAGGCCTTCGAGCGCCCTTGTGTCCTCGGTGCGGACCTTGATCAGCATGCATGTGTCGCCGGCCACCGAATGGATCTCCTCGACTTCGGGATGCTCGGAGATCGCCATCAGTTCGGGGGTCTTTCCCCAGCCCTTGGTGTCGATGTGCACGAACGCAAGCAACGGCTTGCGCACCGCCTTGGGATCGATGATCGCCGCGGTGTTGCGGATGGCGCCGCTGCGCCGAAGCCGCTTCACCCGTTCATGCGCGGCCGGCGGCGACAGGCCGACGCGATCACCGAGCTCGGCATAGCTGACCGTGGCGTCGTCGACCAGAACGCCTAATATCTTTCGGTCGGTCGCGTCGACATCGCGGGCAGCAGGCCTGTTCTGCAGAATGCCATCTGTTTCTTCATCCATGGTGAAATTCCTTATTGATACAGAATTTAATACGGCGATTATCGGCATATGTCGAACAGTGATCAAGTCGCAACATTTACGGCAAGGCCGCCTATCCCGGCGCTCGCCTATCTCTTGACCGGATGCATCGCGGTGATCGGCTCGAACTCGCTGGTTCTCGGTCCGATAGCGCCGGCGGTGGCCGCGTCGTTTGCGACGAGCGTGCCGGCCGTCATGATCGCGTCCGCTGCGTTCGGGCTTGGCACGTCGGCAAGCGCCTTGTTCCTGGCCCGCCATATCGATCGGCTCGGCGCCCGCCGCATGCTGCAAGGGGCGTTGTTGCTGCTGGCGGTCGCGCTCCTCGCCAGCGCCGCCGCGCCGACGGTAACGACGCTGGTTGCGGCCCAGCTTCTCGCCGGAATCGCCGCCGGTATCGCCATGCCGGCAATCTATGCCAGCGCCGCGGCGATCGCGCCGCCTGGCCGCGAAAGCGGGACCATCGGCGTCGTGCTGACCGGCTGGACCCTGAGCATGGTCGCCGGCGTCTCGTTGTCGGCGGTGCTTGCCGACCTGGTGCACTGGCGTGCTGTTTTCGGGGCGGTCGCGGTGCTTGCGGCGCTCGCGTTGACCGGCCTTACGCTGACGTCGTTGAGCGACGTCAGGAAAAGCGGCCCGGCGCCGACGCCGCTCGGCGCCTTGGCCGTGCCCGGCATCGTGCCGCTCCTGGTCGCCTGCGGCGCCTTCATGACCGCCTTCTACGGCGTCTATGGCTATCTCGGCGATCATCTTCACAATGGGCTGGGACGGCCGGTCAGCGCCAACGGCCTGGCCGCGCTCGCCTATGGCATTGGCTTCGGCATGGCGGCACTGCTTGACGGCGTCATCGATCGGCTTGGCGCGCGACGTGTCATGCCGTTCGCCTATCTGCTCGTCGCGGCCGTCTATGTCGCGCTCGCCGCGGCAGGCAGTAGTTTCCATCTGACCATCGCGATGGTCGCGCTCTGGGGCCTTGCCAATCATTTCGGGCTGAACGTCCTGGTGATGCGCCTCTCGGCGCTCGATCCGGCGCGGCGCGGCACGATCATGGGCCTGAACAGCGCAGTCACCTATCTCGCGGTGTTTGTCGGCACCACCGCCTTCGGTCCGCTCTATTCCAGCTTTGGTTTTGCGGCATCGGCGGCGGTTGCAGCCTTGCTCATGCTGGTTGCCGCTGCTGCGGCGGCGTGGCATTCGCCGCGGCCCGTGTAGTCGCGGAGCCACGCGGCGGCAGAGCTTGCGCTCCCGTCCTTTCCTTCGATAAATGCAAATGAAAGTGCCACGCGTCCGGAAGCGCTGTATACGGGTATCCGGCTGTGAGCCTGTCTGGACAAGCGATGAACTTGACGCTTGAAACCACCGCCGACCCATCGCCGAAAGAACTCGCTTTTCTCGGGGAGCGGCTCAGCGCGTTCAACGACAGCGAAGTCGGTCCGGCCAACAGGAAGGTGCTCGCCGTGTTCGTGCGCGACGAGCACCGTGCGGTTGTCGGCGGCATCTCGGGATACACCGCCTGGGGCTGGCTTTATGTGCAGTGGCTGTGGGTTGATGAGCGGCTGCGCGGCCAGCACATGGCCGGCAGGATGCTGGACGCAGCCGAACAGGAGGCCGGCGCACGCGGCTGTCATGGCGCCTTGATCGACACCTTCAATCCCCAGGCGGCCAAGGCCTATGAGCGTCAGGGATATCGGCCGTTCGGCGTGCTTCCCGATTTTCCCGCCGGTCGCAGCCGGGTCTTCCTGCAGAAGAAACTGCTGGCTTGATCAGCCGGCAAGGCGTCCGCCGCGCATCGGCTGCGGCACACCGGTGGTGGTCGGGAAACTGATCGGCAGGCCCCTGAGCACGCGAACCGCCAGGAAGGCAAAGCACTCCGCCTCGACCGCGTCACCCTTCCAGCCGAGCGCCTCCGCCGGCACCGCTTCGACGCCGGCGCGGCTGGCGAGCATGGCCATGATCGTCGGGTTGTGGCGGCCGCCGCCGCTGACCACCAGCCGCTTTGGCCGGTGCGGCAGGAGGTCGAGCGCCTTGCCGACAGCCGCGGCGGTGAAGGCCGTCAGCAGTGCGGCGCCGTCCTCAGCGTTCATCCCATCCGCCATGGCCGCGCCGAAATCGAACCGGTCCAGCGACTTTGGATAGGGCTTGGCCAGATAGGGATGCTGCAGGAGCTTGGCCAGCCGGGCTTCGTCCACAGTGCCGGCGCGGGCCAGAGCGCCGTCGCGATCCATGTCGCCAAGCCCTTTCGCCTTGATGAAATCGTTCAGCGGCGCATTGGCCGGTCCGGTGTCGAAAGCGACGACATTGTCCTTGCCGTCCCACCAGGTGATGTTGGCGACGCCGCCAAGATTGAGCACCGCCGTGTCGCCGCTGATATCGGCATCGCGCAGCAGCGCGGCGTGATAGGCGGCCGACAGCGGCGCGCCTTGCCCGCCGGCGCGCATGTCGGCCGAACGGAAATCATAGGCGACCTTGGTCCCCAGTATGGCATGCATCAAAGCCCCATCGCCGAGCTGGCGGGTCTGGCCGAGCCGGCCGGTTTGCGGGGCGCGATGCAGCACAGTCTGGCCATGGAAGCCGACGACGCCGATATCGGCCATCGTCAGCCTGTAGCTTTCGACCAGGTCCTTGACCGCTGCTGACTGGGCGCGCGTCAGCGCTTCTTCGGCTTCGCGAAAGATCGCCGGTTCCGGTCCGGCAAAATTCCACGCCCTGGCCTGATCCAGCGTCTCCTCCAGCAGCGTCCGGATCGATCCGGGGTAGGGCGCCAGCGTGTAGGTGCCGAAATCCTCGATCCGCTCGCCGTCGGTCTTGATCAGCGCAACATCGATATTGCCGTCCAGCACCGTGCCGGTCATCAGCCCGACGGCCCAGATTGGTTCGCCACTTTTCGCAATCATCATTTGTTAGGCTCCGTTGGCGCGATCGCCGACCGATGGGCGAATCTCGATAATCCCGCTGTCGAAATGATGTGTCGGATGGATCCGTTTGGGGAGCAAGGTCTCCCATGCCCCTGCCTTTGTCGAAGTCGATCCATCCTGTATACTGGTATACCGGTATCCAGACAGCTCACGCCGTCTTTTCGCCGATCGCCTTTCGCAAAAACCCGCCCGCATTGTCGAGCGCCTTGCGCGCCTCTTCGATGCCCAGCCCGGTGATTGTCACCAGTATCGCCAGCTTGACGTCTTTGCCGGTCTGGTCGAGCGCCCGTCGTGCCTGCTGCGCTGTGCAGCCGGTGGTCTGCATCACGATCCCGACCGCCCTGGCGACCAGCTTCTTGTTGCTGGGATTGAGGTCGACCATCAGGTTCTGGTAGCTCTTGCCGCTCCGGATCATGCTGGCTGTCGTCAGCATGTTGAGAACCAGCTTTTGCGCGGTTCCCGACTTCAACCGGGTCGAGCCGGCGAGAACCTCGGGGCCGACAAGCGGAGAGATGGCAATGTCGGCAATGCCGGCAATGACTGACCTGTGGTTGCAGGAAAGTGCCACCGTCGTTGCTCCCACCTGCCTTGCATAGGTCAAGCCGCCAATGACGTAGGGTGTGCGGCCGCTGACCGCGATGCCGACCACCACATCGTCGGCGGTCAACTTGATGCCCTGCAGTGCCTTGATGCCTTGTTGCGGATCATCCTCGGCGCCTTCCACAGCCCGCACCAGCGCATTCGGGCCGCCGGCGATCAGACCGAGCACCATGCCCTCGGGCACGCCAAATGTCGGCGGACACTCCGAGGCGTCGAGAACCCCCAGCCGGCCGCTCGTGCCGGCGCCCATATAGACAAGCCGCGCGCCTTTTTGAAACGCACCAACGATCCGGTCTACCGCGGCAGCAATTTCCGGAATGACCTTCTCGACGGCGGCCGGAACGCCGCTGTCCTCGTTATTGATCATGCGCAGGATCTCGATGGTCGGCAACAGGTCGATATCCATCGTCCTCGGGTTCCGATCCTCGGAAACCAGCCGCTCCAGCTCCGCCATCAACTCCTGTTCGTTCATCCGCCTGCTTTCAAACTTCTTGCCATCGGCAACAAGTAATGTGATGCGGCGCCGGGCGTTGACCAGTACCAGAGCTGGCATCGACAGGCTCGCCGGCCAAACTAATGTTGACAACATCATCTGTTGTTGATCAAAGTTCAGCATGAATTGCGCGGGCCGGGGTGAGGCGATGGACGACCTTGGAGCACAGGAACAGGCAGTGCTGGATCTCATTGCGGCGAACCCGTTCGCCGGCCAGCAGGATATAGCGACCGCGCTCGGCATTGCCCGCTCGACCGTCGCGGCCCACATCGTGCAGCTCGTCAACAAGGGCTACATTCTTGGTCGCGGCTATGTCTTGCCGGCCTCCAAGCGCATGATCTGCATCGGCGGCGCCGTCCTCGACCGCAAGTACCACGCCAGGAAGGATCTGATCTTCGGGACGTCGAACCCGGTCGCCGGCTACCGCAGCTTCGGCGGCGTCGCCCGCAACGTCGCCGAGAACCTTGTCCGCCTCGGCGTCGACATAAGCTTCGTTTCGATTGTCGGCGACGACGAGACCGGCCGCTCGCTGGTGCGGCATCTGCGCGACCTGGGCGCCGACGTCAGCCAGGTCATCACCACCACGGAGCGGCCGACGGCGGAATATGCAGCGATCCTCGACCTCAATAACGATCTCGTGCTCGGCATCGCCGACATGGAGATCTTCGATCTGTTTTCGCCCTCCTGTCTCGACCGTTTCTGGCCGCATCTGGCTTCGGCGAATTGGGTGTTCATCGACTGCAACCTGCCGGCCGCGACGATCGCAGCGCTGATGTCACGCAAGCAGGGCGCGCGCTTCAAGCTCGCCGTCGACACGGTGTCGTCGCCGAAATCGGCGCGCCTGCCCAAGGACCTGACCGGCATCGACCTTTTATTCACCAACCATGACGAGGCCAATACGATGCTTGGCATCACCGATGCCGACAAGCGGCTGAAGCCGAAAGAGGCCGCGGCGGCGCTGCGCGCGGCCGGCGCCAGCGGGGTGATCGTGACCATGGGCGCGCACGGATTTGCGGTCGCGACCGAAGGCGGCGTGGCAACGATGCGTTCCGTCCCGGCCCGCGCCGTCGACATCACCGGAGCCGGCGACGCAATGATTGCCGGCACCCTGTACAAGGTGCTTTCGGGCGATCCCGTGCTTGACTCGGCGCGCACCGGGGCGTTGCTCGCCACGCTGACCACCGAGAGCGAATCCAGCGTCCATCCCGATCTGTCGCCGCGCTTCCTCACCGCCGGCATGTACCGCATTCCCGCCTGAACGCGAGCCGAACCCTGAAAGCGAAATGACGATGAAACCTTCCCTTCTCCACCTGAACGACGAAGTCGCGGCAGCACTTCGAGAAGGCCGCGCGGTGGTGGCGCTGGAATCGACGATCATCACCCACGGCATGCCCTATCCGGCCAATCTGGAGACTGCCCGCGGCGTCGAGACCGTGGTGCGCGAGAATGGCGCCGTGCCTGCCACCATCGCGGTGGTTGCCGGCAAGATCAAGGTCGGGCTCGATGACCGTGAACTGGAGCAGCTGGCAGCGGCAAAGGACGTGGTCAAGGCGTCCGGGCGCGACCTCGCCGCCATTATGGTGGGCGGCGGCTCGGCCGGAACCACGGTTTCGGCGACGATGCGGATCGCTGCATTGGCCGGCATCGGTATTTTCGCGACCGGCGGCGTCGGCGGCGTGCATCGTGGCGCCGAGGCCAGTTTCGATATCTCGGCCGACCTGACCGAACTCGGCCAGACCGGCACGACCGTCGTCTGCGCCGGCGTGAAATCGATCCTCGATATTGCAAAAACGCTGGAATATCTGGAGACCCAGCGCGTGCCGGTGATTGCCTACCAGAGCGACGACTTTCCGGCTTTTTATACGCGCTCCAGCGGACTTAAAGCCGATCACCGCCTCGATACGCCGCAGGACATTGCGCAGGCCATGCTGCTGCACGAGCAGATCGGCTCGGGCACAGGCATCCTCGTCGCCAATCCAATTCCGCAACTGGATGCGCTCGATCCAGCCTTCATCGATGGCACGATCGCCGCGGCGGTGGCGGAAGCCGAAAAACGCGGCATCGGTCGCAAGGAACTGACGCCGTTCCTGCTCGCCCGCATCAACGAGCTTTCGCAGGGCCGCAGCCTGAAGGCCAACATCGCGCTGGTCCGCAACAACGCGGCGCTCGCTGCCCGCATTGCCGTGGCGCATGCGGGATTGAAGGACATTAAATAGCGGAACTGCCGGCCACAATCGCTGACCTGTCCAGCCGCTTTCCAGCCGCGACAGGAGTTCGGCAACCCTCTGGAACATGGGCTCAGTCGTCCGCCCTGGGCGCCTCGGTCTCGGCGCGAACCAGCTTGATGTCGGCTCCCGCCGCCCAGGCGCCGATATCCTCGCGGCGCAATGCCGCCGCCATCATGTCCGGAAACAGATCCGGCGTGCAGGCGAAGACCGGAATGCCAAGTGCGGCAACCGAACCTGCCATTGCCGGATCATAGCCGGGCCGGCCTTGGTCGGTCAGTGCCAGAAGCACGACGACATTGACGCCGGATCGAACCAGCGCCGCCAGCCGCCGCAGCAATTCCTGGCCATTGCCGCCCTCGTAGAGGTCGGTGACCAGCACCAGATGCGACTTGGTTGGCCGCTCGATACGGTCGGCGCAATAGGCGACGGCCTGGTTGATATCGGTGCCGCCGCCAAGCTGCACGCCGAACAGCACTTCGACGGGATCGCTGAGTTCTTCGGTAAGGTCGACGATGGCCGTATCGAAACAGACGAGCTTGGTGCGCACGACCGGCAGCGAGGCCATCACTGCCGCGAAGATCGAGGCGTAGACGACCGAGCTTGCCATCGAGCCGGACTGGTCGACGCAGAGAACGACTTCGTCAAGGTCGACTAGCCGACGCTGCTTGCGCATGAAACCAACCAGCTTCTCCGGCACGATAGTTTTGTGCTCGGGCTGGTAGTGGCGAAGGTTCGCCGAGATGGTGCGCTGCCAGTCGATATCGCGCGCACGCGGACGATTGGTGCGCTTCGATCGGTCGAGCGCGCCGCGTATCGCCTCGGCGGTCTTCTGCTCCAGCTTCTGCATCAGCTTGGCGACGATGTCGGCGATGATCGTGCGGGCGATGTCCTTGGTCTTGGCCGGCATGACTGAACGCAGTGAAATCAGGTCGGCGACCAGGTTGACGTCCGCCTCGATCGCCTTGAGGAACTCCGGCTCCATCAGCATCTGCTTCAGGTCCAGGCGTTCGAAAGCGTCCTTCTGGACAATCTGAACGACCTGCGCGGGAAAGAAGGAGCGAATGTCCCCCATCCATTGCGCAACGCGCGGTGCCGAGCGGCCAAGCCCGCCACGCCGCTTGCGCGGGTCACTGGCCGCCGCGCTGGCACCATCGCCGTAGAAAGCATCGAGTGCCGCCGAAAGTCGTTTGTCGTCGCTGGAAAGTGCCGCCGACGCCTCGTCATCGGCGCCGATCGCCAGGCGCCAGCGGCGCTCCCCTCCGGCATCGGCCGTGAGTGGGCCGGGCCCGTTCATTTCGCCCTCGTCATCCATTGCCGTTTCCTCCCCTCAGCAATGGTCCAAGCCGTTCCAGGTGTCGGCGCCATGCCTCGCCGCCGTCCGGCGTCGGCGTCAGGCCAGCCGGCAAGCGCGCGGCGCGGCCGAGAATCGCTTCGATCAGCCGCCGGCGCTCCATGCTGTCCAGATTGGAAAAGACGCGGCGCAGCAACGGCAGGTGTGCGATGAAAGCATCTTCGTCGAGAGATTTGAGCCAGGAATCGACCGCGCTGCGGAGACCTTCGTCATAGATCAGCCGTTGACCAGCTGTGCTGAAGAAGCCCTCGAAGAACCCCGCCGCCTCGGCGACTGGCGTGCCCGGCGACAGGCGTCGCCCGAGCAGCTCGGCTGCGGCTTCGGCGGACAGGCGGCCGGCCTCGTAGAGCAGGTGCGCGGCGCATCCGGCCAATAGCGCCGTCGCCCGCGACCCCTCGAGAACGGCAGCCAGCCCGTTGCGCCATCCGTTCAGCACGTCTTCCCCCGGCTCCACCAGCCTGATCGCCTCATCGGCCTTGCGCATCGCTCTTACCAGCGTCGCGGCGGCCTGCTCATCCAGGTCGCGTGCCGCATAGGGAAGCGCGATCGCACCTTCGACGATCAGCCGCTCCATGAGGCCGGAAAGCCGGTTCGTCTCGGTTTTGCGCGCCTCGCCGTAGCGGATGATGTCGGCGAGCGGCGGCACCGAGGCCAGAATCTCCAGGCATTCGCTGCTGCGCGCCGCGCGCGCCTCCAGGGCCGCGAGACCGGCGGTCGATGCTTCCGACAGGCCTGCCGTGATGGCGCCCTGGACCAGTGCCGCAAGCGTATCGAGGGTTGCTGCGGCTTCGATCATCTGTATCAGGCGGCCGTTGGCAGCCTTTTCGATGGTCGGCCCGTAGATTAGGTTCTCCACCAGGCGAACGGCATATTCCGGCTCCCAGGCCAGGGTCCACCGCTCGCGGAACGTGCCACGGCTGCGACCGGCGTCCGTCAACTTGCCCCAATGCACGCCGAGCACGTTCAGCCGATGCAGCAATGTCGAACGAAACAGCCCGCTATCGCTTCGCAGGTCGACGGATAGTTCCCGCTCCAATGCTTCAGGTTTCAGCCGCGCCGCCTTCTGGTTGCGCTGCAGATCCTCGATCAACGGCGCCAACGGCGTGTCGGGTGGAATTTCGCCGACGTCCGCACCTAGAAGCAGCTCGGCCTCGACCACGGCCCACAGCAACGCTTCGCCGTTGAACAGAGCCGCAATTGCGGCGTCGCGCAATTCCTCAAACCCGGGTTTCGGCCGCTCGCGAATCGCGGCGAGCGTGCGGGCGAGCCGCTCCGCTTCGATCAGCGAAGCAGTCGAGACCAGGTGACCCTTCACCCGCAGCACCGCTGCAATCATTGCAAGCCACAAGGTTGCTGCATCGCGCCGGCCGCGCGTGCGCCAGAGATGCTTGCACCAGCCGGGTGCGACGACGCCCGCGCCATAGCCGTAGCCCAGCGCCAGACGCGGTCCCGTCCACGGCGCCCATGTCATCGTGCTCTTGCGCCTTGCAATCCCCTTAAGCAGGGCTTGATCGTTTTTCTGCATGTGTGTCGCCTGCAGTGCCGGCACATGCCACGCCCCGCAGACGACGGCGATAGGTCCGTCGAATTCCTTGCGCGCCGCAGCGATTTCGAGCCGCATATGCGCTTCGCGCTGGGCCTCGAACTGCGCGATCGAGCCTTCACCATCCCTCAGCGTTATCATCGCGTCGGAGATGGCGGCGAATATGGGGCCTGGTTCCGGATTCTGCTCGATGATGTCCGACCACCAGCTTTCGCCATCCTCATAGCCGGCGGCGCGGGCCAGCGTGCCTATCGGATCACGCCGATGCGGAGCCACATCATCACGCTTGCTTGACTCCTTCGCATCGTCAGCATCGACTTTTTCCGCGCCGTCGACCGCCGCTTCCGAGAAGCGCGCCGACGACGGCAGGTCGATGAAGCGCAACGCCGCCTTGTTGTCCACGGCCCAAAGGACCGCCTGATATTCCGGCGAGAACTCGGCGAATGGCCAGAAGCTTGTCGAAGCCGGATCCTCCTCCGGATAGCAAAGCAGTGCTACCGGCGGCTGCATCTCCGGGCGGGCCAGCAACGGCAGCAGCGCGGAGGCATCGATCGGCCCCTCGATCAGCACGGCGACCGGCTGCAAATCCTGCAATGCCTGCACAAGGCTGTCGGCGGAACCCGGCCCGTGATGGCGTATGCCGAAATAGGCGACGTCGCTGTGCCCCATGACGCGTCAGATCGCTGCGTTCAAGGCCGCATAGTAGCCGGCATAGTCAGGCCGCTTCTTGAGCACTGTTTCCAGATATTCCTCAAGCACTGCCTTGTCCTGTACCGGGTCTTTAACGATCGCGCCGACAAGGCTGGCGGCGAGACCTTCGGCGCCGAGCTTGCCGCTGTCGAACCACGCCGCTTGGCTCAGCCCGCCAACCATCGTCGCGATCGCCTCGGCGGTCGACAGCGAGCCCGAGGGCGTCTTCAGCGTCACCTTGCCGTCGGCGGTCGCACCGGACCGCAATTCACGGAAGATGGTCAATACCCGGGCTATCTCCTCGCCGACATTTTTCGGCACCGGCAGGTCGAGCCCGCCGGCCATCTCGTCGACCCGCTTGGAGACGATCGCCACCTCTTCAGCCATGTCTTCCGGCAATGGCAGCACCACGACATTGAAGCGACGCTTGAGTGCCGAGGAGAGTTCATTCACACCTTTGTCCCGATTGTTTGCCGTGGCAATGATGTTGAAGCCGCGCTGGGCATAGATCGATGTGTTCAATTCCGGGATCGGCATCATCTTTTCGGAAAGTACGGTGATCAGCGTGTCTTGCACATCCGAGCCCATGCGCGTCAGTTCCTCGAGTCGGCAGAGCTTGCCGGTCTGCATGGCGCGGTACAGCGGCGTCGGCACCAATGCTTCCTGGCTCGGGCCCTTTGCCAGAAGTTGTGCATAGTTCCAGCCATAGCGGATCTGGTTCTCGTCGGTGCCGGCCGTGCACTGCACGATCAGCGTCGAGTCGCCCATGATGGCGGCGGCCAGATGTTCCGACACCCAGGACTTGGCCGTTCCGGGAACGCCGAGCAGCAACAGTGCGCGGTCGGTGGCGAGCGTTGCCACCGCGGTCTCCATCAGTCGGCGGCGACCGACATATTTTGGCGTTACCGGCGTGCCGTCACCGGCCTTCCCGCCCAGCAGATAAGTCAGCACAGCTTGTGGCGAGAGGCTCCAGCCGGCAGGCTTTTGCCTGTCGTCACCGCGCGCCAGCGCCTGCAATTCAGAGGCATAGGCCTGCTCGACCGGGAGACGGATGGCAGCGTTCATATGAATTCTCCGGATTGATCATGTGTCGGTTCTAGACTGATGTTCGGCCAGCGCCGCGTTGAGACGCAGGACGCTGAGTGATGGGGCTGCGGGCGGCATGCCGGCTGCGACGACCTCGTCGATCAATTTTGCTGCCGTGGTCGCCGTGGCAAGGAAGCCGATCGTTTCCAGTATATCGTCGGCGCCTCGGCGCATGGCGTCGTCGTTTCCCGCAACGGCGGAACGCAGCGCCGCAACAGCCGACCCATTCGAAAGATCGCCCCATTCCAGCCAGCCAGCATCAATGCCTTCCGCCAGATTGATCGCGTTGAGGTAATTCGCTTGCTTGAGGATCAGCCGGACGAGGGCTCGTTTTCTGCGACTGTCCAGGCGCGGCGTGAGGTGCAGTACGAACAGCGCTGGCTTGCCGCCATCGGCGACAAGTGCGTCGGCCATATGCGTCACCGCGGCGTCGCTCCCCGAAGCGGCGACCATTCGTGCGATCAGGATGTCGGCATTGTTGTCGGCGCCGAATTGCCAGGCTCCTATGAACTCAGATTCGGTAGCACTGAACCGCGCGGCCAGGTCGACCAGGTTGCAGGTCTCGAACAATTCGGCGCGACGCTTTTCCTGCGCCGGCGATTTGAACTTCGCCGGCGTGTAGATGCTGCGGCGGCGGATGAAGCCGGATTTGCCTTCGCTGATGAAAGCGGCGAGTTCAGCTGCGGGATCATCCGGTCCGCCATCGTTTGAACGGCCGTGCTCTCCCAACCTTGCCAGCAGCCGGCCAGCCAGTTCGCGCACCTTGCCGGACCTGTCGGCGGAGAGGCTTTTAAGGAACGGCGCGTCCTCAGGATTCAGGCCGAAGCGCATGAGCTCGACGAGCGCAAGCCTGACCTCGGCGGGCTCGCCCGACGCCTTGGCCTCGATCAGCAGTCGAGCCGAAGCCGGTTCACTGCGGCGCGCGTCTGCCAGCGCGATGCGTCGCGCGGCGGGATAGAACTCATCCCAATTTTCCGCCGTCAGTTTCTCTTGCGGGGCATGTCTCTCCCCGTCCACGCTTGCTTGCCAGTCGATCCAGGGGGCGTAGACGTCCGGACTGTTCTGATCCGACGCGACGGGCATCCAGTCCATCGGATGGAGCACAAAGCCGCGGCTGGCGACAAGCGTCACCACGCGCGTCTTGCGTCGCGCGTCGACGGCATGTTTCAGAGCGGCTCTCAACAGCGGCCGCAACCGCTCCGGCAGCATCGGGAGCGCAAGCCTGGGCAGCGGCGGCCGGCGCTTGAGCGTCTTCGGCGCCGCCGGCCGCAGGGCGACGTCGAGCGCTTGTGCTGCGATTGCCAGGAGCCGGCGCTCCTGCTCGTCGGGACTTGCACCGCCGGCGATCGTCTTCCAGGCGGTCGGAGCCAGATCGAAGGTGGCTCCGCCGGTGATCCAGCAATCGCGCATTGTCGCCAGGCCTGTTTGCTCGCCCTCGTTCACGACAGGTCAAGCCTCCCGAATCCGCTTTGAGCCGCCAGAAGGTCAAGCCGGGCGCCATCCCAGAGCGCTGCCGTGGCCGCAAGGTCGAGGCCGAGCAATGTTTGATTGACAGCGCCTGCGATCGGCAAGGCGATCCCTTGCGGATCATCCGCGGCCTGCCACCAGCCTGTGCCGCGGTCATCGACCAGGATCGCACCAGGCGGCAGTATGAGAGGACAATCGGTAATCCAAGGCGCAGCATCCTGATAGGAAGCATGCGTGGCGAGTGGGTCCTTTGCAGCGCCAAAGCTGAAATCAGGCCACGCGCCGGACGTCACTTCACCCATGCGTTCTGCCACCAGTGCGCGCAGCGGCTTGCGTGATGGATAGAAGACCAGCCGGGCATCGAAACGATCGCCCGGCGCAAAAGCGTTGGACCGGCGTCCGGCAGAAGCCGGAAAATAATCGAGCAGCACGGCAAATTCCGGGGTAGCGCACTTCAGATCGAGCAGCCAGGTCGAATGGCTGACGAGACCGTCACGGCGGCTCTCGATCTTCTCGCCCAGAACCTCCCAGAAGCTTTCGACCTGTCTTGCATCCGGATTGGCCAGAACCTGTTCGCGGGTTTCAGAGGTCGATACGAGGCGCTTCAGCTCTGGGTCGTCGGGCGACGCCCGCCATGCCTTGGCCAGCAGCACAAGCTTGCCAAGCTCACGGATCGCCGCATCCGGTTTTTCTTCGCTGCGCAGCGCCATCAGCCGCGAAGGGATCTCGTCGATGCGACCGGCAAGCGCGGTTGCCTTCATGTCGACCAGCCGCGCGGCAATCCGGCGGCAACGGTCGCTGCTGCCGTCGACAAACCCGGAAAGACCAAGCCGCAACTGGTCGGCGATCCATTGATCGAGTTCATCGAGCGCCGCCGACACTGCTTGTCGTGTGTCTTCCGCCCGCTTGCGCTGCGCAGCCTCACGACGCTCCACCGCCGCACCGTCTTCGACGGCGGCGCTGTCGTCCGTCCGTGCAGCCTCATCAATGCTTTTGGCTGCCACACCTTCTATCGGTTGCGCTGGCGGTGGCGTCGTCTTCCTGCGCCGGCCAAGCCAGTCATTCACCCATTCAGGCGAGGATTCAGCGGCTGCAAAACTGGCTGGCGCGGTGGCGGCAATCCACATCAGCGCCAGCGTGTGCTTGCACGGGAATTTTCGCGACGGGCAGGTGCATTTGTAGCCGTGATCGCCGGTGTCGACCACCACCCGATATGGATTGGAGCCGGAGCCCTGGCATTCACCCCAGATGAGCGCCTGGGGCTCATGCTTTTCGAGCCGCGGCCAGTTCGATCGTTTGGTCAGCTTGGAGGCGGCGCTCAGCGACGCCTGATCGGGAGCAAGCGCCTCAATGGTCCTCAAATCGAATTCCAAGCCGCGCCCCTCGTGACTCGAACCAAACACCTGTCGGAAGGATAGATAGCCGTTCGTGAAGAATTATTGTAGCTCTCGCAATGTGAAGATCGATACTTCTCGGCCCCTGTCCTCCTTGCCCGAATTCGCCTGATCCGCAAGCGAGCTCTACCGCCATTCGGCGGGCAGAGCATTTTCAGCAAATCGGCGGTTGGCGTCGGTCAGCCCAGTTATGCGCTCATTGAACGGGAGCAGGCCTTTGCGGCCATGCAACTGGTTCGCTTGGAGCGAGCCGTTCAGCCTTTGCCCTTCAGGTCGACAGGCATGGCATTTCAGACTGGCACCGCCCTGCACGATGGCTGCTTCAGCAGGCCTTTTTTGCCCTCTCAAGGTGATTTGAACGCTGCGGCGCTTGACTCCTGCGACACCTTGTGAAAAATTTTGCATCACCTGATAAAAATATCTTAGGGCGGAAATGGTTGGTTTTGGAAACGGCCTCCTGCGTGACGATGAAACCAGTATGGCGACGCGCGCCGCCTGGCTCCATTATGCTGGCGGGCTGACCCAGTCGGAGGTTGCCAAGCGGCTTGGCCTGACCAGCCTCAAGGCGCATCGCCTTATCACCAAGGCCAATCAGGAAGGGCTGGTCAAAGTCTATATCGACGGCGAAGTGTCGGAATGCGTCGCGCTTGAAGACGATTTGTCCAGCCGCTACGGCCTCGACTATTGCGAGGTCGTTCCCGACTTCGATGGCGAGGACTTGCCGCTCAAGGCGCTCGGCATCGCCGGCGCGCAGTTCCTCAAGCGTGAGATCGAACGCGGCGAGGACACGCTGATCGGCGTCGGTCATGGGCGCACGCTCGCCGCCTGCGTCGAATATCTGCCGCGCATATCGGCCGAGAAGACCCGCTTCGTTTCGCTGCTCGGCGGTCTGACGCGCAAGTTCTCGGCCAATCCGCACGACGTCATTCACCGCCTGGCCGAACGGACCGGCGCCGAAGCCTATGTGATGCCGGTGCCGATGTTCGCCAACACGGTCGAGGATCGAACCGTGCTGCTCGGGCAGAAGGGCATCAGCGAGGTTTTTGATCTCGGCAAGGCCGCCGACCTGCTTATCGCCGGCATCGGCACCGCCGAGCGCGAGGCGTCGCTGGTCGCCACCGGCATGATCGAGAAGGGCGAAATGGAGGAGATCCGTCGCAACGGCGGTGTCGGCGAACTGCTCGGCCATTTCTTCGATGACGCTGGAAAAGCGGTCGAGACGACGCTTTCCAACCGGGCGCTGGCGCTGGCGCGCGAAGACATCAGCAATCGCAGGATTGTCGCCGTTGCCGGCGGCAAGGTGAAGGTTCGTGCCATCAAATCGGTGTTGGAGGGTCGCTATCTCAAGGGCCTGGTCACCGATGAGCGGACGGCGCGAAAACTCGTGGAGCAGACGCCGGTCGGGTAGCCGGCAGCCATTCGATTGAAACTACCCTGTGGAGGAGAAGACAAATGCATGAGAAAGAAAAAGACCTGATCGACGCGTTCCTGCGCGGACAAGTCGATCGTCGTGGGCTGATCAAGGGCCTTGGCGCGATGGGCCTTGCCGCCGGCACGGCCGGAACGCTGCTCAATCTGGGGCAGACCCGTGCGCTGGCGGCGGATTTCGACTGGCAGGCGCACAAAGGCAAGACCATCAAGCTCTTGCTCAACAAGCACCCTTATGCCGATGCGATGATTGCCAACCTCGAAAACTTCAAGAAGTTGACCGGCATGGAAGTCATCTATGACGTGTTTCCGGAAGACGTCTATTTCGACAAGGTCACCGCTGCGCTGTCGGCCAGCTCGCCTGAATACGATGCCTTCATGACCGGCGCCTACATGACCTGGACCTACGGCCCGGCCGGCTGGATCACCGACCTCAACGAGTGGATCAAGGATCCGACCAAAACCAATGTGAACTATGCCTGGGACGACTTCCTGCCCGGCGTCAGGAAGTCCTGCGCCTGGAACGGCCAGCCCGGCGGCGTGCTCGGTTCCGACGATGCCAAGCAGTGGTGCATTCCGTGGGGCTTCGAACAGAACAACATCACCTACAACAAGGGCATGTTCGACAAGGTCGGGGTCAGCGTTCCCGGCAATATGGACGAGATGGTCGCTACGGCGGCCAAGCTGACCAAGGATGTTGGTAGTGGCGTCTACGGCATCGGCGTGCGCGGTTCACGCTCCTGGGCGACGATCCATCCCGGCTTCCTGTCGGCTTATGCCAACTTTGACCAGAAGGACCTGAACGTCTCGGCTGACGGCAAATTGTCGGCCGCGATGAACACCGCCGAATCCAAGGCCTTCCACAAGCAATGGGTCCAGATGATCCAGGAGAGCGGCCCAAAGGACTGGTCGACCTACACCTGGTATCAGGTCGGCACCGACCTTGGCGCCGGCGCCTCGGCGATGATCTTCGACGCCGACATCCTCGGCTATTTCATGAACGGCGGCGACAACAAGATGGCCGGCAAACTCGCCTTCTCGGCCTTCAAGGCCAATCCCGCCGCCAAGGCGCCGACGCCCAACATCTGGATCTGGTCACTGTCGATGTCCAACTTTTCCAAGGACAAGGACGCCACCTGGTACTTCATGCAATGGGCATCAGGGCCCGAGCATGCACTGTTCGGTGCGACCGAGATGGACTTCGTCAATCCGGTGCGTCAGTCGGTCTGGAACGACCAGATGTTCCGCGAGAAGCTGAACAAGAGCTATCCGGGCTATGTCGAGATGTTCGACGTCTCGGCGCCGGGCGCCAGCATCAAGTTCACCCCGCAGCCGCTGTTCTTCGATCTCACCACCGAATGGGCGGCGACGCTGCAGAAGATGGTGGCCAAGGAAGTGCCCATCGACGAAGGCCTCGACATGCTGGCCACCAGCGTCGACGGCCAGCTCAAGGAAGCCGGGCTCGGCTGAGTCCTGGCGGGGGGGGGGGGGGGGGGGGCGGCGGCGGGCGCCGGCGCCGCGGGGGGGGGGGGCGGGCGGGGCCGGGAGCACACACCGAGTTGTGTGATAGAATTGTTTTGTAAAAAAGGGCGGTCG